>NZ_JBSFYQ010000003.1:0-310206 GCF_053599855.1 Micromonospora sp. NPDC005161 | reverse complement strand
ACCGGCCGCAGACCAACGGCAAGGTCGAACGGTTCCACCGGACCCTGACCGACGGCTGGGCCATCGCCCGCTTCTACAGCTGCGAACAAGCCCGCCGCAAGGCCTTACCGGCCTTCCTGCATCACTACAATCACCACCGACCCCACACCGCCACCGGCGGCCTACCACCCATCACCAGGTTGACCAACGTCCCTGGACAGCACAACTAGGCGGTTCCGATCGAGGGCCGGGTCCGCGGACCCGGCCCTCGATCGCGCGTACGAACTGTCACGCGAGCGTTACAGCACGTCAGCTCTGCGCACCGGGCGGCAGCGCCCGGCCGGTCCCGTCAGCGGCTCACCGGCTCCCGCCACATCGGCCAGAACGGCGTACCATCGGGCACCCGGAACGGCTCGCCGGCCCGGTAGGCGTGCTGCGCGTACAGGTCCCGACTGCGCGGGCTGCTCGCCTCCAGGTAACCGGGCATCCCGTTGGCGTCCAGCCAGGCGTGGTGGTGCTCCAGCAGCGCGGTGCCCAGCCCCTGCCCCTGCCGGTCCGGCTGGACCGCCAGGAAGGCCAGATGGTGGTGGTCCGGATGCGGGTGGTTCGCCGCGAACAACTCGTCGAGATGCTCGAACCGGTCGGTCCACTCACCGCAGGCGGCGGCGAGCCGGGCGTCGTAGTCGGGCGGCGGCGGAGCCGGGTCGCCGACCGAGGGGAACCAGACCGCGACCGCGGCCCGGTCCGCGCTGGCATACACCAGACCGTGCCGCATCGCGTGCTCGACCAGGATCTCGAAGTTCCCGGCCAGCACGGCCTCCCGCTTGCTCGCGTCGGGCACCAGCCAGCGGGTCACCTCCAGGACGGTGAAGGCCTGGGCGATCCGGCCGGCCACCAGCGCGGTGCCTTCGGGACCGAGCCGCTCGATGGCCACGCTCATCGGGGCGCCTCCGAGCCGGCCGGTGCCGGCGACTGCTCCACCGGCTGCACGGCGGCCGCGGCGCTCTCCGCGCCGAGGCCGATCCGGGCGTACGTGTCCGGACGGCTGCCGCGCAGCACCAGCGCCCAGCCGACGCCCAACGCGGCCGCCACCGGGTACACCGCGGGCAGCGCCCAGCGCAGGGTGGAGTCCGGCGCGACGCCGAGCAGGTTGGCGAAGTTCGACACGGCCAGCCAGATGATCACAAAGAGCGCGATGGTGGCCAGCCCGGGTGCGATGACCCGCCGCCACAGCGTCTCCCCGCCACCGGAGCGGAGGAAGTAGGCGATCACGGCCACCGAGGTGGTGGCGATCAGCAGCAGCACACCGAACCCGCCGGTGGTGCCGCCCCAGAAGAACAGCTTGACCACCGGGTCCCAGCCGTTGACCGCGTACAGCAGGATGACCAGCAGGCCGAGGACGCTCTGCGCCAGCGAGGCGGCCCGCGGCGCGCCGCTGCGCGGCGAGGTCTGCCCGAACACCGCCGGCAGCACCCGCTCCCGGCCGAGCGCGAAGGTGTAGCGGGCCGTGGTGTTGTGGAACGAGATCATCGCGGCCAGCACCGAGGTCAGGAAGAGCGCCTGGCCGATGGTGACCGCGGTGTCGCCGAGCTGCGCACCGGCCAGGTTGAAGATCAGCCCGACGCTCTGCTCACCGGCCTCGGCCACGATACGGTCCGGTCCGACGGCGACCGTCATGGTCCAGGAGGAGAGCGCGTACAGCCCGGCGATGATCGCGACCGAGAGGTACGTCGCCAGCGGCACCGTGCGCTTCGGGTCCTTGCTCTCCTCGCTGAAGACCACCGCGGACTCGAAGCCGACGAAGCCGAGGATGGCCAGCACCAGCACCGCGCCCAATCCGGGCACGAAGAGGTTGTCCGGCGACAGCGCGGCGAAGCTGACCTGGCCGTCGGCCGGGTTGCCCAGCTGCCCCAGGTCGAAGATCAGGATCACCACGATCTCGGCGACCAGCAGCGCCGCCAGCACCAGGCCGTTGATGTCCACCCGGAGCAGGCCGAGCAGGCCGACCAGCGCCCACGCCACCAGGGCGACGATCGACCAGTGCGGGTGCCCACCGAAGATCCGGTCGAGCACCGGCTCGGCGGCGACGCCGATGGTGCCGTAGAGCCCGACCTGAAGCGCGTTGTACGCGATCAGCGCCACCCAGGCGGCGCCCACGCCGGCCGGCCGGCCCAGGCCACGGGAGATGTACGCGTAGAAGGCGCCGGCGTTCTCCACCCGGCGGGACATCGCCACGTAGCCCACCGAGAACAGGGCGAGCACCGCGGCGACCACCAGGAACGCCAGCGGGATGCCGGTCACCCCGATGACGCCGTAGCCGGTGGTGACGACACCTGCAACCACCGTCAGTGGCGCGGCGGCGGAGAGCACGAAGAAGATCACCGAGGGGACGCCGAGGCGGCCTCGGGCAAGGGCTTCGGAAACGTTGCTGGGTCGGTCGACTGTCGATGTCGGGGGCATACGACTACTCCGGTTGTCGAGGGGAGGGTGGGGGTTACCGGGGAATCATGGGACGCCACGGAGGACGGCGGCGCCGACCGCGGCCTCGGTGTGCCCGACGAGTTCCTTCAGGGGCGCCGGCAGCGCGGGGAGGAGGACGTTCAGCCGGTGGTGGGCACGGGGGCCGGCGCTCCACAGCACCTCGCGGGTCAGCCCGGCGGCCACCACCAGGCCGAGCAGCAGGGCGTCCGGCACGCTCGGCGGGTCCGGCCGCTCCAGCAGGGCCCGCAGCCGGGTGGCCGGCCAGGCCACCGCGTTGAGGTCGACCGGCAGGTAGCTGACCGAGGTGCGCAGCAGCCGACGGCTCTCCTGGCGGCGCAGCATGCCGGCCCGGGCCAGCCGCTCCCCCACCGAGGTCGTCGCGCTCTGCGCCAGGAAGCTGAGCCAGGTACGCACCGCCTGGTGCTGGGACTCGCCGATCAACTGGTCGAGCACGGTGTGCGCCAGCGCGTCGCCCGGCGGGCGCCGGTCGATGACAGTGACGTGCCCGCCGGAGACGGTGATGTGTCCATACAGGATCAGCTCGCCGAGCAGCCCGCCGGCCAGGCCGAGCCCGGTCGCGGCCGGGTGGAGTTTTGCCTTGCCGCGACTGTCGTTGTGAGCGATCAGGAAGAACTCGTCGGCGATGAGCAAACGGTCCTCCCGCACGGGTGTGTGTCCACAGTGATCGCGACCGGCAAAGGATGCACCGACAGCTACCGCAATGCAACTCCCAGATTTGAAAGTTGCACTCCGTGCAGGTCCGACCTGCGGATCTTGTCGTGACAGACTCGGAGGGTGACCGCCACCCCCGCCGTCCCACTCGCCGCCAGCCCGACCGTGCGCCGTCGACGCATCGCCCGGGAGCTGCGCCAGCTCCGCGAACGCGCGGGCATGACCCTCGATGTGGCGGCCCGCCAGCTCGACATGTCCAAGAGCAACCTCTCCCGGATCGAGACCGCGCAGATCGGCATCAAGCCGCGCGACGTCCGAGCGGCGCTCGCGCTCTACCAGGTGACCGGGGCCGACGCCGAGGCGCTGATCGAGATCGCCCGGAGCGCACAGCAGCGGGGCTGGTGGCAGAACTACAGCGACGTGCTGCCCGAGTGGTTCGAGTTCTACGTCGGGCTGGAGGCCGAGGCGGCGGCGCTGCGCACGTACGAGGCCGAGTCTGTGCCGGGGCTGTTGCAGACCGAGGCGTACGCCCGGGAGATCTACCGGCGCACCGCGGGCGAGGACGGCGTGGAGCGCAAGGTGGCGGCACGGCTGCACCGGCAGGAGGTGCTGCGCCGCGACGACCCGGTCCAGTTGTCGGTGGTGCTCAACGAGGCGGTGCTCCTGCGCCCGGTCGGCGGCAACGCCGTGATGGCCGAACAGGTGGTCCACATGACCCGGATCGCGCAACTACCGAACGTGACAATCCAGGTACTTCCATTCGCGGCCGGCGGGCATCCCGCGATGAGCACCCCGTACGTGATCCTCAACTTCGCCGACGCCGCCGACGCGTCCGTGGTTTACCTGGATAACCTCACGATGGGCCTGGCGCTGGAGGATGCCGACCAGGTGCTCGGGTATAGCCTGCTGCACGAGGAGCTGTGCCGCTTGGCGCTCGATCCGGCGGCGTCGTTGACCCGTCTTGAGCAGGCTTCTCGTAACTTTGCGTGACCGCGTCTGCGGCACGCCGACGCAGACGAGAGGTATCGCGGATGACGGCGCACGACCTGACCCGGGCGGACTGGCGGACCAGCACGCGCAGCAGCGGCAACGGCAACTGCGTGGAGGTCGCGACAGCCGACGGTCAGGTCGCCGTCCGGGACAGCAAGGACCGGCCCGGCCCGGTGCTCACCTTCGACGCGTCGGCCTGGCGCGCGTTCCTGCACGGCGTCGGCGAGGTCCGCCGCAGCTGAGCCCCCGGGGCCGGTGCGAGACTGGGCCGTGCTCTCCGACGTAACCCTGGACCTGCCGGTACGCCCGGTGCTGCCGGCGCTGGTCGCGGCACTCGACGCGGCCGGCGCCGGTGTCCTGGTGGCCCCGCCGGGCACCGGTAAGACGACCCTCGCGCCGCTGGCCGTGGCCGACCGGGTCAGCGGGCGGGTCGTGATCGCGCAACCCCGCCGGGTGGCCGCGCGGGCCGCCGCCCGCCGGATGGCCGAGCTGCTCGGCGAGCGGGTGGGCGACCGGGTCGGCTACGCGGTACGCGGCGAGCGCCAGGTCAGCCGTGCCACCCGGGTGGAGGTGGTCACCACCGGCCTGCTGGTCCGCCGGCTGCACCACGACCCGGAGCTGCCCGGCACGGGCGCCGTGCTGCTCGACGAGTGCCACGAGCGGCAACTCGACGCCGACCTCGCGCTGGCCTTCGCGGTGGAGGCCCGGGCCACCCTCCGGCCGGACCTGTGGCTGCTGGCAATGTCCGCCACCCCGGACACGGACCGGTTCGCCGCGCTGCTCGGCGGACCCGATCCGGCCCCGGTCGTCCGGGCCGAGTCGGCGCTGCACCCGGTGCAGCGGATCTGGGCACCGCCGGCACGGCCGATCGCCCCGCCCGGGGGCGGGCCGGTGGACCGGGCCCTGCTCGACCATGTGGCGGCCACCGTCCGACGGGCGCTGCGCGAGCGCGACGGCGACGTGCTGGTCTTTCTGCCCGGGGCCGGCGAGATCGCGGCGGTCACCGGCCGGCTGGCCGACCTGCGGGACACCGTCGCGCTGCTGCCGCTGCACGGCCGACAGCGCGGCAGCGAGCAGGACGCGGCCCTGCGCCCGGCTGATCGACGCCGGGTGGTGCTGGCCACCGCGTTGGCCGAGACCAGCCTGACCGTGCCGGGCGTGCGGGTGGTGGTGGACGCCGGGCTGTCCCGGGTGCCCCGCACCGACCTGGCCCGTGGGCTCGGCGCGTTGATCACCGTGCCGGTCTCCCGGGCCGCCGCCACGCAGCGGGCCGGCCGGGCCGGCCGGGAGGCCCCCGGGGCCGTCTACCGCTGCTGGTCCGCGGCGACCCACGAGCGGCTGCCCGCCCGGCCGGAGCCGGAGATCGCCACCGCCGACCTGACCGGCTTCGCGCTGGAGCTGGCCGCCTGGGGACGGCCGGACGGCGTCGGGCTCGCACTGCCCGATCCGCCGCCGCCGGCAGCGCTGTCGGTGGCCCGGGACACGCTGGTCACCCTGGGCGCGGTCGACGCGGACGGCCGGATCACCGGGCGGGGACGGGCCATCGCCGCCGCCGGTGCGCACCCACGGCTGGCCCGGGCGCTGCTCGACGGCGCCGGCCGGGTCGGCGCCGACCGCGCGGCCGAGGTGGTGGCCCTGCTCGCCGAGGAGAGCGCGGCCGGCCCGGGCGACGATCTGGTCGCCGGCTGGCGTCGGCTGCGCGCCGGGGCGGACGCGGGCGCGACCGCCCGCTGGCGGGCCGAGGTGCGCCGCCTGCGAGGTGCCCTGCCCGCCGGCTCCCCGCCGCAGGGCCGCGCCGCCGCCGGTAAGCCCGGCCGGACGGTCGGTCCCGGGACCAGCGGACGCGCCGACGCCGGTGGGCTCACTGACGACCTGGCCGCCGGGCTGCTGGTCGGGTTGGCGTACCCGGAGCGGTTGGCCCGGGCGCGGCGGTCGGGCGGTTCGGCGTACCTGATGACCGGTGGGACCGCCGCGGAGCTGGCGGTGGGGTCGGGGCTGACCGGGTCGGACTGGCTGGCGGTGGCCGTCGCGGACCGCACCCCCGGCGCGCCCTCGGCGCGGATCCGCCGGGCCACGCCGCTGGACGAGGCGACGGCCCGGGAGGCGGCCGGCCCGCTGCTGTCCACGCGCCGGGAGGTCGGCTGGTCCGAGGGGGACGTGGTGGCCCGGGAGGTGACCCGGCTGGGGGCGATCCTGCTCCAGGAGCGCCGGCTGGATCGTCCGGACCGGGCGGAGGTAGCGGCGGCGCTGCTGACCGGCCTGCGCCAGGACGGGCTGGGGCTGCTGTCCTGGACGCCGGCGGCCCGGGCGCTGCGCGAGCGGCTGGCGTTCACCCGGCACCACCTCGGCGCACCGTGGCCGGACGTCAGCGACGAGGCGTTGCTCGCCGCCGCGCCGACCTGGCTGGGCCCGGAGCTCTCCGCCGCCCGGCGCCGCGCCGACCTTGCCCGGGTGGACGTGGCCTCGGCGCTGCGCCGGCTGCTGCCGTGGGCACAGGCCGCCCAGCTGGACGAACTGGCCCCGGAACGGATCGCCGTGCCGAGTGGTTCCCGGATCCGGCTCGACTACAGCGACCCGGCGGCGCCGGTGCTGGCGGTGAAGCTGCAGGAGACGTTCGGCTGGCGGGTGGCCCCGCGCATCGGCGGCGGCCGGGTGCCCGTGCTGCTGCACCTGCTCTCCCCCGCCGGCCGGCCCGTGGCGGTCACCGCCGACCTGGCGTCGTTCTGGCGCACCGGCTATCCGCAGGTGCGCGGCGAGCTGCGCGGCCGCTATCCCCGGCACCCGTGGCCGGAGGATCCGACGACCGCGACGCCCACCCGGCGCGCCACACCGCGCCGGCGTTGAGGCCGGTTACTCCTCCAGCACGTCGGCCACCACGACGGTGACGTTGTCCGGCCCGCCGGCGTGCAGTGCCAGGTCGATCAGCTTGCCGGCGCAGGCGGCCCGGTCCGGGTAGCCGGTGAGCACCTCGACGAGGGTGTCCGAGCGGACCACGTTGGACAGCCCGTCGCTGCACAGCAGCCACCGGTCGCCGACCCGGGGCACCATCGTCGCGTACGACGGGGAGACGTCGTCGCCCTGCAACGCCTGGGTGACCACCGCCCGGCGCGGGTGGCTGCTGGCCTGGTCCGCGGTGATCACGCCCTGGTCCACCAGCATCTGGACGAACGTGTCGTCCCGGGTGACCTGCTTGAGCACTCCCTCGCGGAGGAGATAGGCCCGCGAGTCACCGACGTGCGCGAGGGCGAGGCAGCTGCCGGTGCGGGCGAAGAGCAGGGCGGTCAGTGTGGTGCCCATGCCCTGGCGCTCCGGGTCCTCGGCGACCGCCTGCCGGATCCGGGTGGTGGCCAGCGCGATGCCACCCTGGAGCGCGGCCACCAGGGCGTCCTCGGGGGTCTCCACGTCCAGAGGAGCGACCGCGTCGATGGTGAGCGCGCTGGCCAGGTCGCCGGCCGCCATTCCGCCCATGCCGTCGGCGACGGCGACGAGCCAGGTCCCGGCGTGCAGGGCGTCCTGGTTTCCGCTGCGGATCAGCCCACGGTCGCTCGTTCCCACGGAACGCAGCTTCAGGGTCATGGGAGGCAGCCTGCCAGGCGAAGGGCGCAGTTGTCTCTAGGAGATCAGGACGACGGCGCGTGGCGCGGCCAATCTCACGTGTCCGCCCTGGCGCGTCATGGCGGACCCGGCCGGGCTGGCCGCCCTCGTCGTACGCCACAACCCATCCAGTCAGATCGATTGACGCGGCGCACGGACGCTGGAAACATCAAGCCGATAGTTGGGAGCGCTCCCAGATTCCGCCACCACCGCCCCGCATCCCGTCCCGGAAGGACTCCCCGTGACGCCATCTCGACGCCGCCTCCTACTGGCCGCGGCGACCACCCTGGCCCTCACCGGCGCGGGCGCCGGCGCGGCCCACGCCGACCCGCCGCCGGACGCCCCCGAACAGATCGACAACGGCGACTTCAGCGCCGGCGTGAGCCCCTGGTTCTCCTACGGCACCGGCGCGCTCGCGGTGACCGACGGCCGGCTCTGCACCACCGTTCCCGGCGGACTGGCCAACCCGTGGGACGCCGGCATCGGCCAGGACGGCGTGCCGCTGATCGCCGGCGCCGAATACACCCTCGGCTTCACCGTGTCCGCCACCCCCGGCGCCGCGGTCAAGGCCGTCCTCCAGCTCGGCAGCGCCCCGTACACCACGTACGCCGCCGTGGACGCCACCGCCACGGGCACCGCCCAGCGGGTCGAGCAGACCTTCACCGTCCCGGACGACAACCCCGGCGCCCAGCTGATCTTCCAGGTCGGTGGCGCCGCCGAGACGCAGACCGTCTGCCTGGACGACGTCTCGCTGCGCGGCGGTGAGCCGCCCGAGCCGTACGAGCCGGACACCGGGCCGCGGGTGCGGGTCAACCAGGTCGGCTACCTGCCCGGCGGGCCGAAGAACGCCACAGTGGTCACCGAGGCCACCGGGCCGCTCCCCTGGCAGCTGCGCTCGGCCGCCGGCACGGTCCTGGCCAGCGGCACCACCACCGCGCGCGGCGTGGACGCCGCCTCCGGGCAGAACGTGCACACGGCCGACTTCTCCGGCTACCGCACACCCGGCAGCGGTCTGACGCTCACCGTGGACGGTGACACCAGCCACCCGTTCGACATCTCCGGCACCCTCTACGACCGGCTGCGCGCCGACTCGCTCCAGTTCTTCTACGCCCAACGCAGCGGCATCGCCATCGACGGCCACCTGATCGGCGACGAGTACACCCGGCCCGCCGGCCACCTCGGCGTCGCGCCCAACCAGGGCGACACCACCGTGCCCTGCCAGCCGGGCGTCTGCGACTACTCCCTCGACGTGCGCGGCGGATGGTACGACGCGGGCGACCACGGCAAGTACGTGGTCAACGGCGGCATCGCCACCTACCAGCTGCTGAGCACCTTCGAGCGGACCAGGACGGCGGTCACCGCGGCCGGCGGCGCCGGTCTCGCCGACGGCACGCTGCGGGTGCCCGAGCACGACAACGGCGTGCCAGACATCCTCGACGAGGCCCGCTGGGAGCTGGAGTTCCTGCTGCGCATGCAGGTGCCGGCCGGCAAGCCGCTCGCCGGGATGGCCCACCACAAGATCCACGACCGGAACTGGACCGGCCTGCCGCTCGCCCCGCACGACGACCCGCAGCCCCGCGAGCTGCACCCGCCGTCCACCGCGGCCACCCTCAACCTGGCCGCCACCGCCGCCCAGTGCGCACGGCTCTACGCCCCCTACGACGCGGCGTTCGCGGCCCGCTGCGGCACCGCCGCGACGACCGCCTACGCCGCCGCCAAGGCACACCCGGCGGTGTACGCCAGCCCCAGCGACAGCACCGGCGGCGGCGCGTACGACGACACCAACGTCACCGACGAGTTCTACTGGGCCGCGGTCGAGCTGTACCTGACCACCGGTGGGCAGGCCTATTTGACCGACCTGACCGCCTCGCCGCACCACAGCGGGGACGTGTTCGCCCCGCAGGGATTCGGCTGGCAGGGCACCGCCGCGCTCGGCCGCCTCGACCTGGCCACCGTGCCGAACGGGCTGCCCGCCGCCGAGCTGACCCGGATCCGCGCCTCGGTCACCGGCGCCGCCGACGCGTACCTCGCCGAGCTGCGCCGGCAGGCGTACGGGCTGCCGATGCCCGGGGACGAGAGCAGCTACTTCTGGGGCGCCAACAGCAACATCATCAACAACGCCGTCGTGCTGGCCACCGCCTTCGACCTGACCCGCGACGCCACCTACCGGGACGGCGCCGTGCAGGCGATGGACTACCTGCTCGGGCGCAACGCGCTGAACATCTCATACGTCACCGGGTGGGGCGAGCACGCGGCGGAGAACCAGCACAGCCGGATCTTCGGCCACCAGCTCGACCCGAACCTGCCGCGTCCGCCCGCCGGCTCCCTCGCCGGTGGCGCGAACGCCGCCCTCCAGGACCCGTTCGCGGCGCAACTGCTCGCCGGCTGCAAGCCGATGTTCTGCTATGTCGACGACATCAACTCGTACGCGACCAACGAGGTGGCGATCAACTGGAACTCGGCGCTGGCCTGGATCGCCTCGTTCCTGGCCGACCAGGGTGACGCCGGCGCGGTGCCGGCCACCACCTGCGCGATCCGCTACACCAACTACGGCGCCTGGCACGGCGGCACCGGGTTCACCGCACAACTGACCGTCCGCAATACCGGCGCCACCACCGTCAACGGCTGGACCGTGCGGTTCGCGTTCACCGGCGACCAGCGGGTGCGCGAGGCGTGGCTGGCGAAGGTCACCCAGGCCGGGGCTACGGTGACCGCCCGCAACGAGTCGTACAACGCCCGGATCGGGCCCGGCGGCACGGTGACGTTCGGCTTCAACGCGACGACCACCGGCGGCGCCAACCCCAATCCGGGCCTGGTCACGGTCAACGGCGCTGCCTGCTCCCTGACCTGACCGGAACGGCTGGTGGCCCCCCGCAAGGGCGGCCACCAGTCGTTCACAAACCAGGTGGACCGGGCCGACCCCGTAGACCATGGTGAGGGCCATGGATGGCGGCGAACTGGCCGGCGCGGAGCGTCGGGTGTGGGCGGCGATGCCGTCGGGGACACGGTCCGCACTCGCCGGCCTGCCCAGCGCGGACCTACGCACCCTGCTGCTGACCGTGGCCCGCGACCGCGCAGCCACCGTGCGCCCGGCCGATGTGGTCCGCCGTTGGCGTGAGGACCGCTTCGTCCGCCCGGCCGGCGCCGACCCCCGCGTACTTGCTCAGGTGGAGGCACGGATGTGGCAACTGCTGCCGGCCGACGTCTCTGGAGTGGAGCTGTCGCCGGTCGTACCGGTGGGCACCTGCGCGACGGTCGCACCGGTCAGCCAGAACAGGATCGTCACCACGATGCGCGCCAGCGAGGTGCTGAGCGATCCCACCAACGCGCTCGCGATCGAGGCGGCTGTGCGTCGCCGTCGGCAGAGCGAAGTGCACCTTGCCGCCGCCCATCGGGCCCTGCGGGCGCAGGACTTCGGCACCGGCGCGTCGGCGCACTTCCGACTCTTCGCCCTGGTGTCCAGCGCCCGGGACGCTGGCTCGGGCAGCACCGAGGCCCGGCTGCTGATCCGGCACCTCACCTACTGGCGGACCGTCCTCGCCGAACTGGCACCAGCGGCAACACCACAGCTGCATGTCACGGTCTTCGACGACCGGATTATCGGCGAGCGACTGGCCGACACCGTCCGACCGACACTTGGTGAGAACGCGGTGCTGCTCGTGGACGAGTCGGAGCGGGAGCGCGGCCGGGGTTACTACACGGGTTGCGCACTGCGGATCACCGTCCTGGGCGGCAGCCTGGAAGTCGGCGACGGCGGCTTCACCGATTGGACCGCCCGGCTGAGCGGCGATGCCAAGGAGCGCTGCCTCGTTTCCTGCCTCGCCACCGAACGCCTCGTTGACTGCGTCGAGCGCTGAATCGACCGCACAACGACCCGACCGCCGGCATTCAGCACGCTCAGAATGCCGGCGAATTCCGCCGCCACCGAGCACCAGAAGTTGTCGTACAGCTGTTCTAATGTTTGGACGTGGTGGAGGAGTTGGCGCAGGCTGAGGCCGCAGTCGCCGTGTGCGTCGACGTGGCGACGTGGGCCTTGCCGGAGCACGACCTCATCGCGGCGCTCGATGCCGCACACCGCCTCGAACAGCGTCTGGCAGCGGTGAAGTTGGCCGTGGTACGAGAGTTGGACGGCCGTGGCACGGCCGCGACGCAGGGCGCGTCGTCGACGTCGGTGTGGTTGCGTGACCGGCTCCGGCTCACCGTCCCCGCCGCTCGTCGGCTGGTTGACCTCGCTGCAGCCCTGGACACCGGGGTGCCCGAGGTGCGGGCCGCTCTGGCCAGCGGCGATATCAATGTGGGGCAGGCCCGTGTCATCGGCGACACGGTCAGCACCGTGCAGACGACCGCCGGCGCCGACGTAGCCGAGAAGGCGGTTGCGGTGTTGATTGAGTGGGCCAGGCAGTTCGAGCCGACCCTGCTGCGCAAGCTGGGCACCCGGGTCCTCGATCACGTCGCGCCGCAGGTCGCCGAAGCCGTGGCTCGGGCGACGATTGAGGCCGATGCCCGCCGGGCCTGTCGAGACCGTCATGTCACTTTGTCCGGGCTGCGGGATGGCTGCCTGCGGCTGAGCGGCACCCTGGACGCCGAGGCGGCCGGCCTGCTGCGCGCCGCGATCGAGCCGTTGACCGCGCCGTCGGGTATGGGCGATCCGCGATCACCCGGGCAACGCCGCCACGACGCGCTCGCCGACCTCTGCCGACTCGCCCTGCGCTCCGGGCAGTTACCCGAACATGGCGGCGAGCCCGCACAGCTCGTCGTCACCACCAGTTTCGACGGCCTCGTCCGTCAGCTCAACGGCGGCACTCTCGACACCGGCCCCGAACTCACCCCGGAAACCGTGCGCCGACTCGCCTGCGACGCCACCATTCTGCCCGCCGTTCGCGGCAGCACCGGCCAGGTCCTCGACGTCGGCCGACAACGCCGCCTCATCACCGGCCCCCTCCGACGCGCCCTGGTCCTACGCGACCGGGGCTGCGCCTTCCCCGGCTGCGACCGCCCACCCCGCTGGTGCGACGCCCACCACATCCGACACTGGGCCGGCGGCGGAGAGACGGCCCTGCGTAACGCGGTGCTGCTTTGCGGGCACCACCACAGACACGTCCATCACGGCGACTGGACCGTCCGACAGGGCAGCGACGGCCACCCCGAGTTCGTCCCGCCGGCCTGGCTCGATCCCGACCGCCTCCCCCGCCGCAACCAATACCACCGGCGCACGTGAAGACACTCCATGCACCAGGCATGACTGCGGCACCCGAGAACGGCACAGGCGACCGGAGAGGCCAGGCACCCGGGGCACGGCCCTCCCGAGCCGGCGACCGCCGCTTCCCTTGGCACCGCATCGCCAGCCTCAGCACGCCCACGGGATGCTGCGGGCTCCCGCTGGCTCGATGCCCGGGCGCCCGCCCGCACTGGTCCCACGTCGACCTGTCCACCGCAGAATTCGACGAACGCGCCGGAGTCGGGCTGTGACGGGCACCGCACCGCGAGGGGCGTCGATGCGTATACGTCGGCCATAGGGTCGTTGTGTGCGTACCCAGGCGGGGATTCGTGGCCGATGGCGGTCGTTGTCGCCGTTGCCGCCACCCGGCCACCTGCGCACCCTGTCGCTGGCCACCCTCGCCAACACGGTCGGTGCCGGGCTCTGGCTGACCGGTGTGGCGCTCTACCTCACCCGCGTCGTCGGGCTGTCCCCGACACAGGTGGGGCTCGGGCTCACCCTGGCCGGCCTGGTCGGGCTGACCGCCAGTGTGCCGCTCGGCGGGCTGGCCGACCGCCGCGACCCACGGACCCTCCGTGCGGTCCTTCAACTGGCGCAGGCCGCCGTCGCCGTCGCGTACCTGCTGGTGGGCTCGTTTCCAGTCTTTCTGCTGGTGGCGACTCTGGACGCGCTGCTGGTCTCCGGCAACCTGGCGGTTCGTGCCACGCTGGTGGCCGCCGTCGCCGGCCCGCAGGGACGGGTGCACGCCTTCGCCACGCTGCGGGCGGTGGCGAACCTGGGCATCGCGGTCGGGGCGGGGCTGGCCGGGTTCGCGCTGGCCGCCGACACGCATCTGGCGTACCAGATCCTGGTGGCCGGCAACGCGACCACCTATCTGGTGTCGGCGGCCCTGCTGATGCGGCTGCCGGCCCTCGCACCACCCACACGTCCGTCGACGGCCGCCGCCCTTCGCCGGGGGCGGCCGCTGCGTGACGGCCGCTTCCTCGCGGTGAGCGGCGCGTCGGCGGTGCTCGCCCTCCATCAGACGGTGCTCACGCTGGTGGTGCCGCTCTGGGCGGTGAACCTGCTCGGGGCGCCCCCGCCCATCGTGTCGGCGGTGCTGCTGACCAACACCGTGCTCACCGTACTGCTGGCGATGCGGCTCAGTCGGGGCGCGGACACCGCCGCGCCGGCCGCCCGGAAGATGCGCCGAGCCGGCCTGGTGCTGGCCACGGCGATGCTTCTGTACGCCGCGACCGCCGGCCTCCCCACCGCGCCGGCGGTCGCGCTCCTGCTGGTCGCCACCGTCGTCTACACCGTCGGCGACCTGTGGCACGGCGCCGCCGGGGCGGGACTGACCTACGATCTGGCGCCGCCGGACGCGATCGGCGCCTACCAGGGGGCGGACGGGATGCTCGCCGGTCTGGCCCGCGCCGTCGCCCCGGCTCTGCTGACGCTGGTGGTGCTCGACGGTGGCGTGCCCGGTTGGCTGGCCGTCGGAGGGCTCTTCGCCGTGGTAGGCCTGGCCAGCCCTGCGCTCACTCGGCGTGCGCTACCCCGTGACTGACGTTCGGGTGGAGGCACGTCGCCGCGAGCCCGTCAGCCGATCTCCTCGTCGACGTAGCACCAGCGCCAGGCCTCGCCGGGCTGCGCCGAACGGATCACCGGGTGACCGGTGGACGCGAAGTGCTTGCTCGCGTGCTGGTTCGGCGACGAGTCGCAGCAGCCGACCTGCCCGCAGCTCAGGCAGGTGCGCAGGTGCACCCAGTAGGTGTCGCCGATGGCGACGCAGTCCGCGCACTCGTCGGCGGTACGCGCCTCGGCGGCACCGGCCTCGGTCAGGTGCCGACAGCTCATTTCTCGACCTCCCGCAGCAACGACTCTTCCAGGTCCAGGTCACGATAGGCCTGCACCAGCACCTCCTCAGGTATCTGACCGGCGTCCCGGGCAGCCCGGAAGACGTCCCGCTCGGCGTCGATCATCTCCTGTCGCAGCCGACCGTACGCCTGCGAGGGGGTTTCCCGCTCGGAGCCACCGAGCCGTTCCCAGGCCATGTTCGTGCGGTCGTCCAGCGCCCGGCGCAGCCGGTCCACCACCGCCGGTGGCGCGTCGTCGGCCAACTCGTCGAGGCGGTCCTGGGCTGCCCGGCTGGCCTGCTGCTGCACCCCGGCGGCCGACAGCGCGTCCTGCACCGGGTCGTCCTGCGGCAGCTTCAGCCGGCGGGCGACGACCGGCAGCGTGGCTCCCTGGCCGACCAGGGTGACCACGATCACCGCGAAGGCCAGCCAGATGAACAACGCCCGGGGGTAGGGCTCGTCGTCGGCCAAGGTCAGCGGCAGGGCCAGCGCGGCGGCCAGGGTCACCACACCGCGCATCCCGGCCCAGCCGATGATGATGGGGAACTTCGGCGGCGGGGCCGGATCCCGGCGACGGATCCGGGGCACCAACCGGGCCAGGTAGGTGGCCGGGAAGAGCCAGACGAACCGGGTGAGAAAGACCGTGGCGAGCACGGCGAGGGTGATCGCGGTGAGCGAGCCGAACGGCTCGTCGAGGTCCCGCAGCACGTCCGGCAACTGGAGCCCGACCAGCAGGAAGACCAGCCCCTCCAGCAGGAAGCGGGCCAGCCGCCAGAACGCGCCGACCTGCAGCCGGGAGGCGGCCGAGAGCAACCGGGGCAGCTTGTGGCCGAGCACCAGCCCGGTGACCACCACCGCGACGACGCCGGAGGCGTGCACCTCCTCGGCGCCGAACACCACGGCGAATGGGATGATCAACGACAACGCGTTGTCCAGCAGCGGGTCGTGGATACGCCGGTGCAGGAAGCCGAAGACCAGCGCACCGAGCAGACCGATCAGGATGCCGCCGCCGGCGGACCGCAGCACCTCGATGGCGACGTCGGCGGTGCCGACCGCCGAACCGGCGGTCGCCAGCGTCGCGACCCGCAGCAGCACCAGCGCCGTCGCGTCGTTGATCAGGCTCTCCCCCTCCAGGATGGTGACCACCCGGCGGGGCAGCCCGACCCGTCGGGCGACCGCGGTGGCGGCCACCGCGTCCGGGGGCGCGACCACCGCGCCGAGGGCCAGGCAGATCGCGAACGGCAGCTGCGGCAGCAGCAGGTGCAGCACGAGGCCGACCACGAACGCGGTGAACAGCACCAGGCCGACGGCGAGCAGCAGGATCGGCCGGATGTTGTTCTTGAACGCCGGCACCGAGGTCTCCAGCGCTGCCACGTAGAGCAGCGGCGGCAGGATGCCGACCAGCACCAGCTCCGGGTCAAGGTGCACCTGCGGAAGGCCCGGCACGAAGGAGAGCGCCAGACCGAGTACGACCAGCAGGATCGGCGCGAGCAGGCCGAGCCGGCGGGCCAGCGCCGCGCCCAGGGTGGCGATCGCCAGGAACACGACGACCGGAAACAGGCTTTCCATGGGACAGAAGCCTAGGGGTCCCAGGTAGTGGACCCCTGGTCAGCCGGCCGGGCGCAACTTCGGCAGCACCTCGGCGCCGAACGCGTCGATGAACCCGCGCTGCTCCTGCCCGACGTGGTGCAGGGCGATCTGGTCGAACCCGAGTTCCGCGTACTCCTCCAGCCAGCCCACGTGCCGGCCCAGGTCGGCCGAGACGTTCACGACCTGCGCGACCCGTTGCGGTGGCACGTCGGCCGAGACCACGTCGAAGTGCTCGACGGTCTCCAGGTCCCAGCAGACCGGCGGGGCGAAGACGTTGCTGCGCCACTGGTCGTACGCGAGCGCCTCGGCCTGCGCCTGCTCCGGCGCCCAGCTGACGTGCACCTGCAGGTGCAGTGGGCCGCGCCCGCCGGCGTCCCGGTACGCGTCGATCATCTCGCGCAGGTGCGCCACCGGCGCGTTGACGGTGATCAGACCGTCCGCCCACTCGGCGCACCAGCGGGCGGTGGCCACGCTGACCGCGGCGCCGACCAGTGCGGGCGGCTGCTCGGGCCGGGTCCACAGCCGGGCCCGGTCCACCCGGACCAGGCCGTCGTGGCTGACCTCCTCGCCGGCCAGCAGCGCCCGGATCACGTCGACACACTCGCGCAGCCGGGCCGCGCGTACGTCCTTGCGCGGCCACGGGTCGCCGGTGATGTGCTCGTTGCTGGCCTCACCGGTGCCCAGCGCGGCCCAGAACCGACCCGGGTACATCGCGCCGAGGGTGCCGATCGCCTGCGCGATGATCGCCGGGTGGTAGCGCTGGCCGGGGGCGTTGACCACACCGAACGACATGCCGGTGGCCTGCAACGCGGCCCCCAGCCAGGACCAGGCGAAGCCGGATTCGCCCTGCCGGGCGCTCCACGGGGAGAAGTGGTCGGAGCACATGGCGGCGTCGAAGCCGGCCCGTTCGGCGTGCAGCACCGCCTCCAACAGGGCACGCGGACCGATCTGCTCGTGCGAGGCGTGAAATCCGAACAGCGTCATGCCGGCACTTCCTACCCGCGACCGCCCCCGCTGATGCCTGCGAGGAACCGCGGGCTACTCGGCGTGCGCGCCGGCGCCGGCCGAGGCCGCGCCCTGTCCCACCCAGACCGTCTTGGTGTTGCAGAACTCCCGCATGCCCAGCGCGGACAGCTCTCGGCCGTAGCCCGAGTTCTTCACGCCACCGAATGGCAGCTCCGGGAAGGAGGTGGTCATGCCGTTGATGAAGACGTTGCCGGCGTCCAGGTCGGTGGCGAAGCGTTCCTGCTCGGCCTCGTCCCGGGTCCACGCGTTCGAGCCGAGCCCGAAGGAGGTGCCGTTGGCCACCTCGATCGCCTCCTCGTACGACGACACCCGGTACAGGCCGGCGACCGGGCCGAAGACCTCCTCGCGCCACATCCGCATCTCCGGAGTGAGGTCGGTGACCACAGTCGGCGGATAGAACCAGCCGTCACCGGCCGGCAACTCGCCGCCGCAGAGCACGGTCGCGCCGTTGTCCACCGCGTCGCGTACCTGAGCGTGGACCTCGTCGCGACCGCTCTGGCTGGCCAACGGCCCCACCTCGGTGTCCTGGTCCATGGGGTCGCCGACCCGCAAGGCGGCCATGTTCGCGGCGAACTTCTCGGCGAAGGCGTCGAAGACGTCGGTGTGCACAATGAACCGCTTCGCCGCGATGCAGGACTGGCCGTTGTTCTGGCAGCGGGCGGTGGTGGCCACCTGGGCGGCCCGGTCCACGTCGGCCGAGGGCATCACCACGAACGGGTCGCTGCCGCCGAGTTCGAGCACGGTCTTCTTCAGCTCCCGGCCGGCGACCTGGGCGATGGACCGGCCGGCGCGCTCGCTACCGGTGAGCGTGGCGGCGCGTACCCGGGGGTCGCTGAGGATCCGGTCGACGGCCTCCGAGCCGACGAGCACGGTGGTGAACGCGCCCTCCGGGAAGCCGGCCCGACGGAACACGTCCTCCAGCAGCAGCGCGGTCTGCGGCACGTTCGAGGCGTGCTTGAGCAGGCCGGTGTTGCCGGCCATCAGCGCCGGCGCGGCGAAGCGCATCACCTGCCAGAGCGGGAAGTTCCACGGCATCACCGCGAGCACCGGGCCGATCGGTTGGTAGCGGATGAACGCCCGGGTCGCCGTCACCGCCTTGGCGTCGGCCGGCTCGTCGGCGAGGAACGAGGGCGCGCGGTCGGCGTAGAACCGGCAGGCCGAGGCGCACTTGGTCACCTCGGCCTGTGCCGCGACGTACGTCTTGCCCATCTCGGTCGTCATGATCCGGGCGATCTCGTCCCGGTCGGCCTCCAGCAGGTCGGCCGCGGCGTGCATCCACCGTGCACGCTGGTCGACGGTGGTTTCGCGCAGCTGCTGGTACGCGAGGTCGGTGCGCTCGATGGCGGCGTCGAGCTGCTCGGTGGACATCGCTTCGTAGGTCTTGAGCACCTGTCCGGTGGCCGGGTTGGTGGTGGCGATGGACATCTCGTCCTCCTGTCACTCGAACAGTGAGTGCCGGACGCCCGGCTGCTCGCGGCGGCGGGCGGCGCGGCGGCGCTGGATCACGACCAGGTCGACCACGGCGACCACGGCGAAGATCGCGCAGAGCACGCCGAGCCAGGCGAGGTCGGCCCAGAACGCCAGCACCGCGAAGAGCACCATGATCACCAGTCCGAAGCCGGCGAGGGTGAGCCGGAGGTTCAGAGCGCTGTACGCGTGGCCGACCGTGCCACGGGCGCGCCGGGGCTGCGATCTCGTCATACCTTCCGACCTACCCCAGATCGCCTGTGTTAACCGGCTGGCGTTCTTCCCATGGCCCGCGCCGCCGGGGCGGCGATCATCCAACCGTCCCGCAAGGCGTCCCTCGGGCGGCATGCATGTAGCACGCCGCAGGCGGTCGCGGCGCCGCTCTGCCGCATACCCGACAGCAACTTCCCGATGAACCGCTTCCTACGCATAGAGTTACCGCAATGTCGCTCTGTGCTGTGAAGACGGGGGATGTCATGCCTCGACGCTGGGTCACCGCGCTGGCCTGTCTCGCGGCGCTGGTCACGCTGGCGTGCGAGGGCGGCACCTCGGCGAGCCCCCGCCCCACCAACGACACCCCGAAGCCCGGTGGCCCCGGTGGCATCGCCGCGCTCGGCGACTCGATCAGCACCGGCTTCGCCTCCTGCCTGGTGCTCACCTCCTGCGAGCGCAACTCCTGGTCGACCGGGGACGGCCAGCGGGTACGCAGCCTCTACCGGCGGCTGCTCGACCAGGACTCCGCGATCCGCGACCGGACGTACAACCACGCCCGGCCGGGGGCCCGCGCCGACGCGCTGGAGGGCCAGGCGAAGGCTGCGGTACGCGACCGCGCCGACTACGTCACCGTGCTGATCGGGGCCAACGACGCCTGCCGGGGTGGGATCGACGCGATGACACCGGTGGCGCAGTTCCGGGCCGACGTCGACCGGGGCCTGCGGGTGCTGCGGACCGGCCGACCGAAGGCCCGGGTGCTGGCGGTGAGCATTCCCGACCTGTACCGGCTCTGGGAGGTCGGGCACGGCGACCCGCGGGCGGTGCGCGCCTGGCGGCGGGGTGTCTGCCCCGCTCTGCTGGCCGACGCGACCTCGACGGCACCCGCGGACCGCGCCCGCCGGGCCGCCGTCCGCGAGCGGATGACGCCTACAACGCCCAACTGGTGGCCGCCTGCCGGGCGTACGGGTCGCGCTGCCGGCACGACGGCGGCGCGGTGCACAAGGTCCGGTTCACCCTGGACCTGCTGAACCCGCTGGACTGGTTCCACCCCAACGCAGGCGGGCAGGGACGGCTCGCCGAGGTCACCTGGCGCGCCTCGGGCCTGGCCGACTGACCGGCCGGACGCGCCCGCGAGCGGCGGGTCAGGGGCGGCGGGGCTCCGGCAAGCTCGCACCGCGCGGGCGGTAGAGCGCACGGGATCGCTCCGCGAGATCCCTGGTGGCCGACGAGTTGGCCCAGGTGCCGAGCACGATCGCCGCGCCGGGCACGATCTTGGCCACCATCCGCTTGGCCGCCCGGACGCCGGCCATCTGGGCCAGCCGCACGCCGAGTCGCAGCATGACGTGGCCGAGTGGACGCTGGCCGCCCAGGCCGAAGAGCGCGTCGGCGCGTTCCCGGCCGGCGGCCACCCCGAGCGCCAGTCGGGCACTCTCGGCGACCTTGTGCACCCGCTGGAGCACCAGCAGGTCTGTGGCCCGGTCGGTGTGCAACGGGTCGACGTCGTACGCGGCGGCGATGTGCAGCACCATCCGCGCCTGGGTCCAGGCCAGCACACCCACGTCGAGCACGGCGCCGGGCAGCCCGGCCGCGCCGGAGACGGCCCCGGAGAGGCGGGCCAGATTGAGGAACTTGCGGGCCGCCTGGTCCGCAAGGAGTTCGGCGGAGACGCCAGCCTGATCAGCCCGGGCCCGGGCTGCCCACTGGACGGCCTCCGGCCCGAGCCGGCGCACCGCCTCCAGGGCGAGGTGCTCCGGGGCGTACTGCGGATCCGCGCGCATCCGGTCCCAGAGCCGGGCGGGCGGCCCCTCGGGGGCGTCCATCGGCAGGTTGGCGGACGGTTGGGGGGTGGGCGCGGCGGGCTGGCCGCCGACGGGTGGGGTGTCGGTCACCGGGTCTCCCCAGGGGTCGGTACGGCCGGTGGAACGGTCAGCGGCGGCGGTTGGACAGCCGGGCCGCCAACCCCTTGAGCTTCTGCTGGTTGCTGGGCTTGGCCAGCTCGCGCCGACCCCGGTCGACCAACTGCTGCCCCTTGGGTGATCTCAGAAACATGCTGATCCGCTGCATCAGTGACATGACGTCCTCCTGTCGGTGATCCCGCTGTCATGTGTACCCCGAACCCGCAACGGATGTACCCGGGACCCGACAGGCTCAACCCCAACCGTCCATAGTGGCCGGTAGGTTACCGCCCGGCCGGCACGATCGCGTCGACGACCCGGTTGGCCCGCCACTCGTGCTGCTGGTAGTGCTCGGGATACGCGGAGACCTGCACCGCCTGGGCGGCATCGGTGAGCCGCATCTGCTGCCAGCCGGGCACCTGCTCCAGCGCGCTGAGGAACTGGCTGGTGGCGAACTCGGGGTCCATCAGCCGGCCCACCGGGCCCCAGCCGCTGCTGGAGCGCTGCTGGAACAGTCCGACGGAATCGTGGTCCCAACCGACGCCCTGGTGCGGATAGTCCTGCGACTCGGGCAGCACGCCGCTGGCCACGTTGTACAGGTTGCTCTCCTGCATGGCCGTGGCCACAGCGATCACCAGGCCGCGGCGGGGCACGCCCATCTTGCGGCCGGTGCGGACGATCGCCTCGGCGTTCTCCATCTGGTCCTCATCCAGCCCGGCGACGGGGGCCGGGTCGGTCGGCCGCGCCGGAGCGGCCTTGCGCGCCGACCGGGTGGTGTCCGGGTCGGCGGCGGACGGGGTGGCGGTGGGCGTGGCCGGGACGGCGGCCCGGTCGAGACCACGGGAGGCACGCTGCTGCTCGGCACGCTGCACCAGCTCCGAGCTTCCGGCGAGCGAATCGGAGCGCACCGCGCCGGCGCTCTCGTCGCGGACCTGCGCGACGGCGGCCAGGCCGAGGCAGCAGACCACGCCGGTGGCGAGCGCCACCTGTGCCCGGCGTCGACCCGTCAGGTCCCGGGCGTACGCCCGGATCCGGCTCGCGGCGGTTGTCCGTTCGGCTGAGGTGCCATCCTCCATATCGGCAGTGGGCCTGCTCGGGGCGTACGGGTCGTCGAGGGTGCCGTCGTCACGCATCAACCGAGGCTAGGCAGGCGGAAACCCCGATCACGCACGGTGATCACGTGGCGCTCGCCACAGATCCGGGCCCTCCCGGTGGACGACCGGGGCGCGTCGACCCGCCCGGGGAATGGACCTCGCGTACCGGATGAAGCCGGCGTCGCACGCAGCCGGGACGGCACGCGACACGGACGGACATCCGACCCCGGGCACCGACATGATCGACAAACTCGGCCTTTGGGCTGAACCACCCTCGGCCGATCGGGCGGCAGGGCCGACCTGGCGGCGTAATCGGGTGATTAGTCCGGTCGCGCCCATCCACCGGGCGACGGATCGCCCCGAGCAGGAATGCACCAGGATGGCGGGTACGTTGCCCGAACCGGGTGCCGTCCGTCGCGGGCATCCCGTAGGCACATTCCAGGGAGGTCCGCACCGGTGCTCGACCCACACGAGCTCTACCAGCTCACCGACGATCTGCCCGACCTCGGGCAACCGGTCATGATCCAGGCCCTCACCGGGTTCGTGGACGCCGGCAACGCCAGCCGGCTGGCCCGCGAGCAGCTGCTCACCTCGCTGGAGAGCCGGCCGATCGCCACCTTCGACGTGGACCAGCTCTTCGACTACCGCTCGCGGCGCCCCGTGATGACCTTCGTCGAGGACCACTGGGAGAGCGTCGACGCGCCCGAGCTCGAGCTGCACCTGCTGCACGACGACGACGAGACCCCGTTCCTACTGCTCACCGGCCCGGAGCCGGACCTGCAGTGGGAGCGGTTCGTGGCCGCGGTCGCCGGGCTCACCGCCCGCCTGGACGTCCGACTCACCGTCGGGCTCAACTCGATCCCGATGGCGGTGCCGCACACCCGGCCGACCGGGGTGACCGCGCACGCCACCCGGCCCGAGCTGATCGCCGGGTACGAGCCCTGGCTGCAACGGGTCCAGGTGCCCGGCAGCGTCGGTCACCTGCTGGAGTTCCGCCTCGGCGAGCAGGGCCGTGACGCGCTCGGCTTCGCCGCCCACGTGCCGCACTACGTGGCGCAGACCGAGTACCCGGCCGCCGCCGAGGTGCTGCTCACCTCGGTGTCCCGCAGCACCGGGCTGCTGCTGCCCGGCGACGGGCTGCGCTCGGCCGCCGAGGTGGTCCGGGTGGAGATCGACCGGCAGGTCGCTCAGACCGAGGACGCCGCCGCCCTGGTCCAGGCCCTGGAGGAGCAGTACGACGCGTTCGCCCGGGGCCGCGGTGAGAAGAGCCTGCTCGCGCCGGACGCCGGCCCGCTGCCCACCGCCGACGAACTCGGCGCGGAGCTGGAACGGTTCCTGGCCGAACAGACCCGTCCCGGCGACACCCCGGGCAGCTGACCCGGCGTCGCGGGGGCGGATGCGGCAGGCTGGAGACATGCGCCTGGCAACCTGGAACGTGAACTCGGTGAAGGCCCGGCTGCCCCGGCTGCTGGAGTGGCTGGCCGGCACCGGGCCGGACGTGGTCTGCCTGCAGGAGACCAAGTGCCCGGACGGCGCCTTTCCGGTGGCCGAGGTGGGCGAGTTGGGCTACACCGTGGCCAGCCACAGCGACGGCCGCTGGAACGGGGTCGCCATCCTGTCCCGGGTGGGGCTGGACGACGTCCGGGTCGGGTTCGCCGGCGAGCCCGGCTTCCCCGAGCCGGAGGCCCGGGCCATCTCCGCCACCTGCGACGGGGTGCGGGTCTGGTCGGTGTACGTGCCCAACGGCCGTACGCCGGACGACCCGCACTACGCGTACAAGCTGGCCTGGTTCGCGGCGCTGCGTGACGCGCTGGACGCGGAACTGGCCGGCGGGCTGCCCCTGGCCGTCTGCGGCGACTTCAACGTCGCCCCGACCGACGCCGACGTCTGGGACCCGGCCGTCTTCACCCACTCCACGCACGTCACGCCGGCCGAGCGGGCGGCTCTCGCCGCGCTGCGCGATCTGGGGCTGAGCGACGTGGTGCCGACCCCCATGAAGGGGCCGCACCCGTTCACCTACTGGGACTACCGCGCCGGGATGTTCCACCAGAACAAGGGCATGCGGATCGACCTGGTGTACGCCTCCGCGCCGTTCACCCGGGCGGTCCGCTCGGCGTACGTGGACCGGGAGGCCCGCAAGGGCAAGGGCCCCTCCGATCACGCCCCGATCGTGGTCGACGCCGATCTGGTACCCGTCGTCGAGACGTTCTGAGCCTGGTTAGGGTGAGTGGATGGCAGTTGTGAAGATCAACGCGATCGACGTCCCACCGGGTGCCGGCGCGGAGTTGGAGAAGCGGTTCGCCGCGCGAGCCGGCGCGGTGGAGAACTCCCCCGGCTTCCTCGGCTTCGAGCTGCTCCGGCCGGTGGCCGGCGAGACCCGCTACTTCGTCTACACGAAGTGGGAGAGCGAAGAGGCGTACCAGGCATGGGCCGCGGGTCCGTCCCGCGCCGCCCACGCCGCCGCGCCGGGCGACAAGCCCCGCCCGCCGGTCTCCACCGGCGCCAGCCTGCTGGAGTTCGAGGTGGCCCTGCACGTCCCCCAGCCCTAGTCGGTCATTCCGGAGATCGTTTGATCCACTCGGGATCGGCGATGCAGGGGTGTCCGGGCCAGCGGGACACCCCTACATCACTGAGACCGTGTCGATCAAGGCCGGAGGCAGGCGATGTCAGGGCTTGCGGGAGGACTGGAGGGTGGCGAAGGCGATGACATTGTCGGCGTAGCCGGTGCGGCCGCCGATGAACTGGCCACCGCAGGTGATCAGCCGCAGCCCGGGTGGGCCGTCGTGGCCGTAGATCCGCTCGGCGGGCAGTTGGTCCTTCGGGAAGTGCTCGACCGTGTCGATCTTGAACACCACCACCGACCTGTCCGCCCGGGCCACCTCGATGAGGTCGCCGGGATGCAGCTTGCCCAGGTCGTAGAAGACCGACGGCCCGCTCTTGGTGTCCACGTGTCCCACGATCACCGCCGGGCCGGGCTCGCCGGGCGTGGGCCCGCGGTCGTACCAGCCGGTCTCGTTGTGCCGCTCCAGCGGGGGTACGGCGATCGAGCCGTCCCGCGCCTGCCCGACCGGCGCCACCGGCGCGGCGACCTTGATCGCCGGCACCGAGAGGCGCACCGGGCGGCTGGCCGACAGTCCGACCGTCTCGCTGCGGGCCGGCCGGTCACCGCCGGCCGGCGCCCAGTCGAGCGGGCCGACCGAGCGGCCCAGCCCCGCCCCTGTGGCGAAGACGCCGGCCAGCACCAGCACCACGGCCACCGGCACCGTCCAGGGGCTGCGGCCGGGCGGACGGCCGGGCGGACGGCTGCGCCGGGGCGCGACGGCGGTCGGCGGGCGGCCGGCCACCGACGGACGGTCGGCGGGCGGCTGCGAGGGGCGGAAGATCTCCATGGCGGCCTCAGCGGCGGGAGACGCGCGGCCGGCGCAGGGCCACCACGGCGAGGATCAACCCGGCGATGGTCAACGCCGCGCCACCGGGCAGCAGCAGATTGCCGGTCATGCCACCGGCGGCGCCGCCGAAGCCGGTGGCCGGACCCCGACTGGGCTGGATCTTCTTGACCACCTGGAGCATCGTCGAGGCGGTCTCGCCGTCGCGGCACTCCAGCTTGACCCGGTAGTTGCCGGGGCGGGTGCGCTCGCGCACCATCGGCGCGGCGGTGAGCACCCCGCGCTGCGGCTGCACACCGACCGCGCCGAAGGCATCGGAGACCACCGTGGCCCCCACCGAGTTGTCCCGGCAACTGGCCCGGATGCCGACCAGGTAGCCGGGCTGCACCGTGCTCGGGCTCACCTCGACGAAGACATCCACCACCGGGCTGGGCTGGGGTGCGCCACCGGGCGGGCCGGGCTGCGGCGCGCCGAGCGCGGGCGCGGCGAGCACGAGAGCGGCCGTGGGCACGCGAACGGGCGTGGTGTCGGGTGCGCGGGCGGCGGCGTGTGCGGGAGCGGTGGCCAGCAGGAGGCCGGCGAGCATGGTCACCACCGACAGGGTCACGCCGCCGCGGGTCACTGTCACGATGCCCCCTCTCGACGCCGTGCGGCCGTGCCGGGAAGCGGACCAGCCGGCCTGCCGTACCAGTTGGATCCTCTCATTCCCGGTCGCACATCACATCCGATCCGCCGACCGGGTCGCGTACGCTCGGGTCGCTGTGACCGCCACCGACCATGACCCCGCCGCCCCGCCCACGAGCCGGGCGATCCGCACCTTCCACCCCCGACGGGGCCGGATGAGCGGCCGGCAGACCGATGCGCTGGACCGGCTGTGGCCCCGCTACGGCCTGGACGTGTCGGACGAGCCCGTCGACCTCGTCGGCCTGTTCGGCCGCCGGGCGCCGGTGGTGCTGGAGATCGGCTCCGGCATGGGCGACAGCACCGCCGCGATGGCCGCCGCTGACCCGGACCGAGATTATCTGGCGGTGGAGGTGCACACGCCGGGAATCGCGAACCTGCTCGACCTGGTGGACAGCGCCGGCCTGGGCAACGTGCGGGTGGCTCGGGGCGACGCGTTGGACCTGGTCCGTGGCCTGCCCGAGGGCGTCCTGGACGCCGTGCACGTCTTCTTCCCGGACCCGTGGCCGAAGGCCCGCCACCACAAGCGGCGGATCATCCAGCCGGCACACGTGGCGCTGCTGCGCTCCCGCCTGACCCCGGGCGGCCCGCTGCACTGCGCGACCGACTGGGCCGAGTACGCCGAGGCGATGCGGCAGACCCTGGACGCGGATCCGGGGCTGGTGGACGCGTACGGCGGGTTCGCGCCGCGTCCGGCGCACCGCCCGGTGACGAAGTTCGAGCGACGGGCGCACACCGCCGGCCGGCCGGTCGCCGACCTGATCTACCGCCACCGGTAAGGGTGTCGCGGCGACCCGGTTGGCACCGGGGGGCATGATCCAGGCACCATGGACGGGATATGACGCTCACCGCCGCGCTGCCGACAAGCGCCGACCCCGACACCCTCTTCGACGCGTTCGCCGGTTGGGCGAAGGATCTCGGCCTCGACCTCTACCCCCATCAGGAGGAGGCGGTCATCGAGATCGTCTCCGGCGCCAACCTGATCATGAATACGCCCACCGGCTCGGGTAAGAGCCTGGTGGCGGTCGCCGCGCACTTCGCGGCCCTCGCGGACAGCCGGACCACCTTCTACACCGCGCCGATCAAGGCGCTGGTGTCGGAGAAGTTCTTCGCCCTCTGCGAGGTGTTCGGCGCCGAGAACGTCGGCATGCTGACCGGCGACGCCAGCGTCAACGCCGACGCCCCGATCATCTGCTGCACGGCGGAGATCCTGGCCAATCTGGCGCTGCGCGAGGGCTCGAAGGCCGACGTCGGCCAGGTGATCATGGATGAGTTCCACTTCTACGCTGAGCCCGACCGGGGCTGGGCCTGGCAGGTGCCGATCATCGAGCTGCCGCAGGCCCAGTTCATCCTGATGTCCGCCACCCTGGGGGACACCACCCGGTTCGTCGACGACCTGACCCGGCGCACCGGGCGGCCGACCGCCGTCGTCCGCTCGGCCGAGCGGCCCGTCCCGCTGATCTTCTCGTACGCCATGACGCCGCTGCACGAGACGCTCGAGGAGCTGCTGGAGACCAAGCAGGCCCCGGTGTACGTGGTGCACTTCACCCAGGCCGCCGCGCTGGAACGCGCCCAGGCGCTGATGAGCGTCAACGTCTGCACCCGCGCCGAGAAGGACATGATCGCCGAGGCGATCGGCGGGTTCCGGTTCACGTCCGGCTTCGGCAAGACCCTGTCCCGGCTGGTCCGGCACGGCATCGGCGTCCACCACGCCGGCATGCTGCCCAAGTACCGCCGGCTGGTCGAGACCCTCGCGCAGGCCGGCCTGCTCAAGGTCATCTGCGGCACCGACACCCTCGGCGTCGGCATCAACGTGCCGATCCGCACCGTGCTGTTCACCGGCCTGTCCAAGTACGACGGGGTCCGTACCCGTCTGCTCAAGAACCGCGAGTTCCACCAGATCGCCGGGCGGGCCGGCCGCGCCGGCTTCGACACCATCGGCCGGGTCGTGGTGCAGGCCCCCGAGCACGTGATCGACAACGAGAAGGCCCTCGCCAAGGCCGGTGACGACCCGAAGAAGCGGCGCAAGGTGGTCCGCAAGAAGCCGCCGGAGGGCTCGATCGGCTGGGGTCAGCCCACCTTCGACCGGCTGGTCGACGCCGAGCCGGAGCCGCTGACCTCCAGCTTCCAGGTCAGCCACTCGATGCTGCTGAACGTCATCGGCCGGCCCGGGGACGCGTTCACCGCGATGCGGCACCTGCTCACCGACAACCACGAGGACGCCGCCGCGCAGCGCCGGCACATCCGCCGCGCCATCGCCATCTACCGGGCGCTACGCGCCGGCGGGGTCGTCGAGGAACTGCCCGAGCCGGACGAGACCGGCAGACGGATCCGCCTCACCGTCGACCTCCAGCTCGACTTCGCCCTCAACCAGCCGCTCTCCCCCCTCGCCCTGGCCACCATCGAACTGCTCGACGCCGAGTCACCGTCGTACGCCCTGGACGTCCTCTCGGTCGTCGAGTCGATCCTCGACGACCCCCGGCAGATCCTCTCCGCGCAGCAGTTCAAGGCGCGCGGCGAGGCGGTCGCCGCGATGAAGGCCGAGGGCATCGAGTACGAGGCCCGCCTCGAACTGCTCGACGAGGTGACCCACCCGAAGCCGCTCGCGGAGCTGCTGGAGGCCGCGTACGAGATGTACCGGCAGGGGCACCCCTGGGTCGCCGACCACCAGCTCTCCCCCAAGGCCGTGGTCCGCGACATGTACGAGCGGGCGATGACCTTCACCGAGTACGTGCAGTTCTACGGGCTGACCCGCTCGGAGGGCCTCGTCCTGCGCTACCTGGCCGACGCGTACAAGACGCTGCGGCAGACGGTGCCCGAGGACGCCAAGACCGAGGAGCTGATCGACCTCATCGAGTGGCTGGGCGAGCTCGTCCGCCAGGTCGACTCCAGCCTCATCGACGAGTGGGAGCGGCTGCGCAACCCGTCCGACGTGGCGGAGGTGGCCCAGGCGCACGCAGCCCTGACCGACCGGCCGCCGGCGGTGACCCGCAACGCGCGTGCGTTCCGGGTGCTGGTGCGCAACGCGCTGTTCCGCCGGGTCGAGCTGGCCGCGCTGCGCCGCTGGGACCTGCTCGCCGAACTGGACGCCGGTGACCGCTGGGACTACGACGCGTGGGCCGACGCGCTGGGTCCGTACTTCGAGGCGTACGACTCGATCGGGATCGGGCCGGACGCACGCGGACCGGCGCTGCTCATGATCGAGCAGGGCCGGGAGCGGTGGACCGTCCGGCAGATCTTCGACGACCCGGACGGCGACCACGACTGGGGTATCAGTGCCGAGGTCGACCTGGCCGCCTCGGACGAGATCGGCGCCGCCGTCATCCGGATCACCGACGTCGGCCAGCTCTGACTCGATGCCGGAGGCGGAACTCGCCTCCGGCACACCACCGGCGTCGGCCTCGGCCCGATTCCGCTCACCGGGCCTCGGCCACCGCCCTGATCCGGCGCACCGCCTCGCGGACGCCTCCGTTCCACGGGGTGCCGTGACCGGGGAGGATCCACGTCGCCGGCAGGTCCTCGATGCGGGCGAGTGAGGCGAGCGCCAGCGCCGGGTCGTCGGTGAACGGCGCCGGCTGCGGGCCCTGGAGGCCGGTCAGCACGTGCCGGGTGGTGAGCGCGTCCCCGACGAACACCGCGTCGGCGACCGGCACGTGCACGGCGATGCTGCCCGGCGAGTGGCCGGGCATCCCGATCACGCGCGGGGCACCGGGCAGGTCGAGCACCTGACCGTCCTCCACGGCGGTCACCTCGGTGAGGTGGGTCGTGCGCATCCCGCCCTTGCGGCTCGCGTACCAGATGAAGCGCGCAGTCGCACCCACCTTGACCTTCCCGAAGGACGCCTTGGGCTTGACCTCGCCGCGGGCGCGGGCGGCGTCCGCACCGTGCACGTAGACCGGCACGCCGTGATCGCGTCGGAGCCGCTCGGCGAACCCGATGTGGTCGGTGTCGCCGTGGGTGAGGATCAGCCCCCGAACGTCGGCGAGCGAGCGGCCCATACCGGACAGCTCCGCCACCAGCTCCCGCCAGTGACCGGAGAGCCCGGCGTCGACGACGGTCACACCCTCCTCGGTCTCGATCAGGTAGACGGCGACGATGTCGTTGCCGATGCGGTGCAGGTGTGGCCCGAGCTTCATGGGTGCCTCCCGAAGTGACGTCACGTCTCGTATGGCTACGGTACATAGCTATCATGGCTAAGCGCTATAGCTATCATGGTGACGGCCGTCGCCCAGCCCCGGAAGGAGCACCCGCATGCCGACCCCCGACCGGACGTCGCTCGCCGACATCATCGAGGCCGCACGCGGCATCCTGGAGTCGGAGGGACTCCCGCGCCTGACCATGCAGGCGGTCGCCGAACGGGTCGGTGTGCGCGCCCCGTCGCTCTACAAGCGGGTCCGCAACCGCGACGCCCTGATCCAGCTCGTCGCCGAGGCCGTCGTCCGCGACATGGGCGAGCAGCTCAGCGCCGTCGCCAGCAGCGGCGACCCGGGCAGGGACCTCGGCGAGCTGGCCCGCACCTTCCGCGCTTTCGCCCACGCACACCCGGCCGGCTATCAGCTGATCTTCGCCAACAGCCGCCGGGAGACCCGGCCCAGCCTCGATGCCCTCACCCAGGCCAGCGCCCCCGCCCTGCGCGTCGCCGCCGCCCTCGCCGGGCCCGAGCACGCCCTGGAGGCCGCCCGCATGTTCACCGCCTGGGCCAACGGCTTCGTCAGCATGGAGTACGCGGGCGCCTTCAACCTCGGCGGCGACCTCGACGAGGCCTTCGAGTTCGGCGTCAGCCGCCTGACCGCCGCCTTCGCGCCCCCGAAACCGTCCCGGGCCGACTGACCGCCGGTGGCCGCGAACCGGCACCGATCGGCCCACCCGCTTCGCCAGTTCTCCCGCTGGGCAATGTCAGACCCGTCGATTAGAATGTATGTACTAATCGAGATCCTGACCTGGGAGGACGCCCGTGACCGCGCCCGCCTCCACGCCCCTCACCCCCTACGCCACACTGCTCGGCTTCACCCGCTACGTCGACCGCAACGGCCCCACCAAGGCAACCTTCGTGGGCGGCCTGCGCAAGCAGCGGGCCAGCCGCTCCGGCTTCAACCCGCACGGCCAGTTCGTCAAGGCCCTCAAGGCCGACATCGCCTTCCACACCGGTGGCACCCACCTCACCGGCGTGGTCGACGTGGTCAAGCCACGCTGGCGCCCGCTCTACCAGGCGCTGGTTCCCGGCGCCACGGCCTGGCTGCACTCCCTGGGCGAGCCGTCCGCCGTCGACCTGGCCCAGACCCGTGACGCCCTGGCCATGCTCGGCGATCTACCAGTCAAGATCAATCCCCATTTCGGCGTACGGCACGCCGACGGCCGGGCCGAGGCGGTCCGGCTGCACTTCGACGAAACCCCGCCGAGTCCGGAGTCCGTGCTCGCCACCCTGCACCTGATGGCCCGGCACATGGACGCGGTGCTGCCGCACGCCGAGCCGGTCCTGGTCGACGTTCGACGCGGCCAGGCCCACCACATGCCCGCCGACGCCAAGCCCGACCAGATCGAACGCTGGCTGGCCGGCGAAGCCGCCGCCTTCCGCGCCATCTGGTCCACCGCCGCCTGACCCATCTCGCCGGCCGGGGCGGCTGCCCTGCGAGATCACGCTCGATCCCGGATGTAGTGGCCTCCTCTCCTCGGGAGGCCACTACATCCCTGTTCGGGCGAGATCATGGGTGAGTGGGCAGCGAAGGTGCCGAGGCGCGATCCGTGGTTATCCACAGGGGCGGTGTAGGGCACCGGGATCGGTCAGCCTGGACGCCATGCCGAAAGCTCCTCGCCGGCCGCCCCAGTTGCGCGGTCGGGTCTTCCGTGGCTCGGTCGCCGTCTCGCAGGGCCTGCTGACCCGCAACGACCTACGCAGCTCCGCGTGGCGGCCACTCTTCCGGGACGTCCACGCCGATGCCCAGGTCAAATTCACACACCTGACCAGGTGCGCCCAGTCGGACGCTGGCTGATCCCGCCCGGCGCGGCCATCGCCGGCAACGCCGCAGCGGCCCTGTACGGCTGCGCTACACCGACTCTGACGGAGCCGGTCGACGTGTTGGTGCCAGGGACACCCGGATCGGGCCAACCACCGGTCTTCGGATCCATCATGGGGAGATCGACTGTGGCGACGCGGTGGACCGGGCGGGGGTCAGGGTGACCAGCCCGCCGCGAACCTGCTGGGACCTCGCCCGTTGGCTCGATGTGGTCGAGGCGGTGGTCGTCATCGACGCCCTGCTCGCCAACCGGCTCATCGACGTGCCGACGTTGCGCGAGTACGCGCTGAGCCGGGCCGGTCGGCGGGGCTGGCGGTCCCTGCTGCGCGCGGTTGACCTGGCCGACGCGGGTGCGGAGTCACCCCAGGAGTCCCGCACCCGGGTGCGGCTCGTGCTCGCCGGGCTGCCCAGGCCGCAGACGCAGTGGATCGTCGCCGATCAGGGCCGGTTCGTGGCCAGACTGGACCTGGCCTGGCCGCAGTTCAAGATCGCGGTGGAGTACGACGGGCTCTGGCACGACGACCCCGAGCAGTTCCACCGGGACCGCCGGCGACTCAACCGGCTGCTCGGCGACGACTGGATCGTCGTGCACGTGACCGCCAAGCGCCTCCGGGACGACTTCGACGGCTTCCTTGCCGAGGTCAGGGCCGCGCTGCGGGCGCGGTCCCGCTCCCCCTGGGCGCCATGATCGTGCTCGAATACGGAAGTAGTGGCCTCCCCGTCAAGAGAGACCACTACTTCCTGGATCGTGCGTGATCACGGCCGCGTGCGGCGCGCAGCGCGTGCGGCACGCGGGGTTGGTCAGGCGGCGGGGAGGTACTTTGCCAGGTCGTCGAGGATCTTGTTGGCGGCGCCGACACCGATGCCGGTCATCCAAACCTCGTCGGCGACCGGGTAGGCCTTGCCGGCCTTGACCGCGCCGAGGCCCTTCCAGAGGGTGCCGGCGGTCATCTTGGCCTGCTCGGCGGCGGCCTTGTCGCCGTAGGCGGTCACGAAGATGACGTCACCGTCGACCTCGTTGATCCGCTCGGGGCTGACCAGGTCGAAGCGCTTGTCCTCCTTGTTGGCGAGCTGCTGCCGCTCGGGCCGGCCCAGGCCGGTGTCGCCGATGACGATGCCGGAGAACGAGTCCGGGCCGTACACCCGGATGTTGCCGGGGAGGAACCGCACGATCGACACCTTGCGGGCGGCGGCGTCGCCGAGCGTGGCGCCGAAGTCCTTGGCCCGCTTCTCGTACGCGGCGAGCAGATCCTTGGCCTGCTGCTCGTGGCCGAGCGCCTTGCCGTCGAGGAGGAAGTTCTCCTTCCAGGTGATGCCGACCTTGTCGGTGAACACCGTCGGCGCGATGGCGGACAGCTCGTCGTAGAACTTCTCCTGGCGGAACTTGCTGCCCAGGATGAGGTCCGGCTTCAGCGCGTTGATCGCCTCCAGGTCGGGCTCGGTGAGCACCCCGACCTCCTTGATGCTGGCGAGCTTGTCCGCGCCGAAGTACGTCGGCCAGCTCTTGGCCTCACCGGCGGTGGCGGCGCCGACCGGCGTGACGCCCAGCGAGAGCGCCGTGTCGATCTTGTCGGTGTCGAGCACGACGACGCGCTTGGGCTCCGCCGGGACCTTGGTGGTGCCCATGGCGTGGGTGATCTCCCGGGTCTCCCCGGTGGCGGAGCCGGCGACCGGGTCGCTCTCACCGCAGGCGGTGAGGCCGACGCCGAGGGCGACGGCCGCGGCGAGGGCGGCGACGAGACGACGCATCAGAGTCCTTTCGAAGGGTACGAGCCGGCGAGCGGGATGTTCCCGTCGCCGGCGGGTTGGGCGGAGGGGGTGACCGGGCGGGTGGTGGCGCCGCCGGTGTGCGCGGGCACCACCAGGGGTGCCCCGGTCACCGGGCAGGGCACGACCACGCAGGCCAGCCCGAAGACGTCACGGACCAGGTCCGCGGTGAGGATCTCCCGGGGCGGCCCCGCGGCCACCACCGTGCCGGCGCGCATCGCGACCAGGTGGTCGGCGTAGCGGGCGGCCTGGTTCAGGTCGTGCAGCACGGCGACCACGGTGCGTCCCCGCTCGACGCGCAGCCGGTGCAGCAGGTCCAGCACCTCCACCTGGTGGGCCAGGTCGAGGAAGGTGGTCGGCTCGTCCAGCAGCAGCGCGTCGGTGTCCTGGGCGAGGGTCATGGCGATCCACACCCGCTGCCGCTGGCCGCCGGAGAGGCTGTCGACCGGCCGGTCGGCCAGGTTGGCCACGTCGGCCAGGGCCATCGCCCGGTCCACCGCCGCGCCGTCCTCCGGTGACCACTGCCGCCACCACCGCTGGTACGGCTGCCGGCCGCGCCCGACCAGGTCGGCCACGGTGACGCCCTCGGGCACCAGCGGGCTCTGCGGCAGCACGCCGAGCCGGCGGGCCACCTCCCGGGTCGGCAGGTCGCGGATGGCGCTGCCGTCCAGCAGCACGGTGCCGCGGCGGGGGGTGAGCAGCCGGGCCATGGTTCGCAGCAGGGTGGACTTGCCGCACGCGTTCGGCCCGACGATCACGGTGAACGCGTCGGTCGGCAGGTCCAGGTCGAGCCCGTCGAGCACGGTCCGCTCGTCGTAGCCGGCGACCAGGTCGCGGGTGGAGAGCATCAAACGACTCCTTGAGGCGTCACGAGGACCGCCGCCGTCCGCGCAGCAGCAGGAAGATCAGGTACGGCCCGCCGATCGCGGCGGTCAGCACGCCGGCCGGCAGTTGGGTGGGTGCGAACAGGCGTCGGCCGGCCAGATCGGCCAGCACCAGCAGCAGCGCGCCGAGCAGCGCCGCGCAGACCAGCGGCGGCCGTTCGGCCCGTACCAGCCGCCGGGCCACCTGGGGCGCGACCAGGGCCACGAAGTCGACGGCGCCGACCTGGGCGGTGACCATCGCGGCGACGAGTACGCCGGTGCCGGCGAGCCCGATGCGGCGGGCCACCGGGCGTAGCCCGACCCCGCGTGCGGTGTCGTCGTCCAGGGCGGTGCTGTTCAGCGCCCATCCGGCCCAGGCCAGCACCGGCAGCAGCACCAGCAGCGTGCCGGCGATCCAGGCGGCCTCGGTCCAGCCCTTGCCGGCCAGGGTGCCGATCAGCCAGATCTGCGCCCGCAGCCCGTCGATCGGGTCGGCGGTGAGCATGACCACCTCGGTCAGCGCCCGGAAGGCGAAGGCGACCGCGACTCCGGCGAGCACGAACCGCTGCGCGGCCAGCCCGTGCCGGGCACCGAGGGCGAACAGCAGCACCGCGGCGAGCAGCCCGCCCACCAGCGCGGTGGGCGCCACCAGCACCGCGGCCGCCCCGCTGGTCAACGCCACGGTCGCGGCGAGCCCGGCGCCCTGGGTGATGCCGATGACGTCCGGACTGGCCAGCGGGTTGCGGGCCACGCTCTGGATCAGCGTGCCGGCCACGCCGAAGGCCGCGCCGGCCACCGCGGCCAGCACGATCCGCGGCAGCCGAAGGTCAAAGACGACCAGGTCGTACGGGGTACCCGCCCCGGAGAGCGCGCGCAGCACGTCGGCCGGGGCGACGTACGGGGTGCCCAGGGAGAGGCTGAGCACCACGGCCAGCAGGAGCAGCACGGTCAGCGTGGCAGCCACCAGCACCGCGCGGCGGCGGACCTGCAGGCTGACCGGGCCGATCCGCAGCAGCGACCGCCCCGGCAGCCGGGCGTCGGCGCCACCGGGCGACACGTCGACGTCCGGCGCCGTGGTCGGGGAGTCGGGGATGCGGTCGACGGTGGTCACGCGGTCACCACCCGGGCGCGGCGCACCAGCACGGCCAGCAGCGGCGCGCCGATCAGGGCGGTGACGATCCCGGCCGGTATCTCGCCGGGCGGGGCGACGAGCCGGCCGACGACGTCGGCGCCGAGCAGCAGGGCCGGCCCGAGCAGGGCGGAGACGGCGAGGGTCCAGCGGTGGTCCGCGCCGACCAGGGCGCGTGCCAGGTGCGGCACGGCCAACCCGACGAAGGCGACCGGCCCGGCCGCCGCCACCGCGGCCCCGGTCAGCAGCACCGCGGCGAGGCCACCGCCGAGGCGGACCAGGCCGACCCGGTTGCCGAGGCCGCGGGCCACGTCGTCGCCGAGGGCCAACGCGTCCAGACCCCGGGCCACCAGGGCGGCAAGCACCAGGCCGGCGAGGACGAAGGGCAGCACCTGGGCGGTGACCGACAGGTCCCGTCCGGCCAGCCCGCCGACCACCCAGAATCGGTACTCCTCGAAGGTGCGGGCGTCGATGCTGAGCAGCGCGTACACCCCGGAGGCCAGGCTGGCGTCGAGCGCCGCGCCGACCAGCGCGAGGGTGACCGGGCTGGCGCCCTCGCGGGCCCGGGTGGCGATGGCGAAGACCAGCAGCCCGGCGATCAGCGCACCGGCGATGCCGAACCAGACGTACCCGGCGAGCGTGCCGACACCGAAGACGGAGATGGCCAGCACCACGCCGAACGACGCGCCGGCGCTGATGCCGAGGATGCGCGGCTCGGCGAGCGGGTTGCGGGTGAGGGCCTGGAACAGCACGCCGGCCACGGCGAGCGCGAGCCCGACGGCGAGGCCGAGCGCGGTGCGCGGCACCCGCAGCTCGCGGACGATGGTGCTGGCGTCACTGCCGTCCGGCGCGACGAGGGCGTGCCAGACCTGGTCGACGCCGAGTTGCCGGCTGCCGAGCGCGAAGCTGGCCAGCACGGTGAGCAGCAGCACCAGCGCGGCGCCGACGGTGACGGCCACCCGGCGGCCGGTACGCGTGCCGGACCGGACGCGGGCCGGGGCCGGCCGGGTGGCGAGGGTGGTCACGAGTCTCCTGCACGTTCGCGCTTAGGTTCGCCTTACCTTAGCCGACGTCCTGAGGGTGGCCTAACTGGCGCTCGTCGATCCAGGGCGGGTGACCAGGTCGGACGCCCGCGGCGAGGGGGCGGCCCGCCTAGGGTGGGAGCATGCGATTCGACCAGCACACGGTCGTGCTTCTGGTCCGGCCGGCGGACGCCCCGGAGCTGCCGCAGGACGCGATCGACCGGTTGCAGAACACGCACCTGGCCCACCAGGCGGGGCTCGTGGAGCAGGGACTCGTGCTCGCGGCCGGGCCGTTCCTGCACGGCGACGACGACCGGCTGCGGGGCTTCGTCGTGCTCTCCATCGCCCCGGACGAGGCCCGCGAGCTGTATCACAACGATCCGGCGGTGCGAGCCGGGCAGCTTGCCGTACAGGTGATGAGCTGGCTGGTGCCGGAGGGCAACGTGCGGTTCGAGAGCGTGCCGGTCCCCCGCTCGATGCTGGAGGCGGCGGCCGGCGACTGACGCGCCAGGAGCTGGCGCCGGTCAGCCGGCCGCGGCGCTGCGGGCCGCCGGAGGGACCGGCGAGCTGGCCGGCGGCGGCGCGTTCCGCTGCTCATCCTCGACGTGGCGCTCCGGCGGCAGCTCGCCGATCGGCACCACCCGCAGGGCCTCCACCGAGCCGACGATCACCCGCAGCGCAGGGAATTGGTCCCCCAGCACCTGGCGGCACCGGCCGCACGGCGCGACGATCTCGCGCCCGCGATCCGTCACCGTCACGATCGTCTCCAGCCCGGTGACGCCCTGCGTCGCGGCGGTGCCGACGACGATCAGCTCGGCGCACGTCGCGCCGGTGACATGGTGGACGTTCACCCCGGTGAAGACCCGCCCGTCGGCGGTCCGAGCGGCGGCCGCGACGGTGTGGTTCTCGCTGCGGCAGCGCAGCTTGGCGACCGCCGTGGCGGCCTGCACCAGCGCGCGGTCGGTGTCCCGCAGCTCCATTCCGTCCCCCAGCGCTCGACGTCGGCCGCCAACTCTAGACCGCCGCGCTGCGCCCGGAGAGCGGCGGCGCGGTAACCCAGGGGCGGTACGCGGCCGGGCTGCCTATCCTTGGGCACGACATGCAGAATCCAGCCTCCTCCGCCGCGACCGATCCCGTCCGCGAGCTGCACCGCCGCCTCTCCCCCCTGATGTTCCGCGACCAGCGTCGGCTCCAGCGACGGCTGGACGGCGCCCGCAAGCTGCGCGACCCGCAGCGCCGGGAGGCGGCGTTGGCCGAGATCACCACCGACCTGGCCCGGGCCGAGCAGCGGGTCGCCGCCCGGCGAGCGGCCGTACCCGTGATCACGTACCCGGCGGGGTTGCCGGTCAGCGAGCGCAAGGACGACATCGCCGCCGCCATCCGCGACCACCAGGTGGTGATCGTGGCCGGCGAGACCGGCTCCGGCAAGACCACCCAGATACCCAAGATCTGCCTGGAGCTGGGGCGCGGGGTGCACGGGCTGATCGGGCACACCCAGCCCCGGCGGCTGGCGGCCCGGACGGTCGCGGACCGGATCGCCGACGAGCTGGGCACCGAGCTGGGTGACGTGGTCGGCTACAAGGTGCGCTTCACCGACCAGGTCAGCGACCGCAGCCTGGTCAAGCTGATGACCGACGGCATCCTGCTGGCCGAGTTGCAGACCGACCGGATGCTGCGCCAGTACGACACGTTGATCATCGACGAGGCGCACGAGCGCAGCCTCAATATCGACTTCATCCTCGGGTACCTGCGGGAGCTGCTCCCCCGACGACCCGACCTCAAGGTGATCATCACCTCGGCGACCATCGAGACCGACCGCTTCGCCCGACACTTCGCGGGGCCGCCCACCGCCGACGAGCCGCAGGGCGGACCGGCGCCGGTGGTCGAGGTCTCGGGCCGCACCTACCCGGTGGAGGTCCGTTACCGGCCACTGGTCGAGGTCGCCGAGGGCGAGGAGGACGGCGACGGCGACGGCGACGGCGACGAGGAGACCGTCCGCGACCAGATCCAGGCGATCGGCGACGCCGTCGAAGAGCTGGCCGCCGAGGGCCCCGGCGACATCCTGGTCTTCCTCAGCGGTGAACGGGAGATCCGGGACACCGCCGACGCGCTGGGCAAGCTGGTGCGGAAGAAGCGCCCGCTGCTCGGCACCGAGATCCTGCCGCTGTACGCCCGGCTCTCCTCCGCCGAGCAGCACCGGGTGTTCGCGGCGCACACCGCACGTCGGGTGGTGCTCGCCACCAACGTCGCGGAGACCTCACTGACCGTGCCCGGAATCAAGTACGTGGTGGACCCGGGCACCGCCCGGATCTCCCGCTACTCCAGCCGGCTCAAGGTGCAGCGGCTGCCGATCGAACCGATCTCCCAGGCGTCGGCCAACCAGCGCAAGGGCCGCTGCGGGCGTACCTCGGACGGCATCTGCATCCGCCTCTACGACGAGCAGGACTTCCTCTCCCGGCCGGAGTTCACCGACCCGGAGATCCTGCGCACCAACCTGGCGTCGGTCATCCTCCAGATGACCGCGATCGGGCTCGGCGACCTCGCCGCGTTCCCGTTCATCGACCCGCCGGACCGGCGCAACATCACCGACGGCGTCAACCTGCTGCACGAGCTGGGCGCGCTCGACCCGGCCGAGGCCGACCCGGCGAAGCGGCTCACCGCGCTGGGCCGGCGGCTGGCCCAACTGCCGGTCGACCCGCGGCTGGCCCGCATGGTCGTCGAGGGCGAACGCAACGGTTGCGCGACCGAGGTGCTGGTGATCGCCGCCGCGCTCTCCATCCAGGACCCACGGGAGCGGCCCGCGGAGAAGCAGGCCCAGGCAGACCAGGCGCACGCCCGGTTCGCCGACAAGGAATCGGACTTCGTCGCGTTCCTCAACCTGTGGCGCTACCTGCGGGAACAGCAGCGGGAGCTGTCCTCCAGCGCGTTCCGCCGGATGTGCAAGGCGGAGTATCTGAACTACCTGCGGGTCCGCGAGTGGCAGGACATCGTCGGGCAGCTGCGCCAGGTGCTGCGTACCCCGCAGGAGGGCGACCGGCGCGGCGGACGGCCGGCGCGGGACACCTCGGACGGCGCGGACGCCGGCCGGGGTGAGAGCCGCCGCGGCGGCGCCGACCTGCCGGAGGAGATCGACACCCCGAAGGTGCACCAGTCACTGCTGCCCGGTCTGCTGTCGCACATCGGCCTGAAGGACGCGCAGAAACACGAGTACCTGGGCGCGCGGGGCGCGAAGTTCGCGCTCTTCCCCGGCTCGGCGCTGTTCAAAAAGCCGCCGCGCTGGGTGATGGCCGCCGAGCTGGTGGAGACCTCCCGACTCTGGGGCCGCATCGCCGGTCGGGTCGAGCCGGAGTGGGTCGAGCCGCTCGCGCAACACCTGGTCAAACGCAGTTACAGCGAGCCGCACTGGGAGAAGAAGCAGGCCGCGGTGATGGCCTACGAGAAGGTCACCCTGTACGGCGTCCCGCTGGTCACCTCCCGCAAGGTGAACTTCGGGCGGATCGACCCGCCGCTGAGCCGGGAGCTGTTCATCCGACATGCCCTCGTCGAGGGCGACTGGCAGACCCACCACCAGTTTTGGAGTGACAACAAGCGGCTGCTCGCCGAGATCGAGGAGTTGGAGAGCCGGGCCCGCCGCCGGGACATCCTGGTCGACGACGAGACCATCTTCGGCTTCTACGACCAGCGGATCCCGGCCGACGTGGTCTCCGGCCGGCACTTCGACACCTGGTGGAAGAAGACCCGCCGGGACCAGCCCGACCTGCTCACCTTCACCCGCGACCTGCTCGTCAACGACGGCCGGCCGGGGGTGGACGAGGGCGACTACCCGGACGAGTGGCAGACCCAGGGGGTGACCCTGCCACTGACCTACCGGTTCGAGCCGGGCACGCCGGCCGACGGCGTCACCGTGGACATCCCGCTGCCGCTGCTCAACCAGGTGCCGGCGGAGAGCTTCGGCTGGCAGGTGCCGGGGCTGCGCGAGGAGACGGTGATCGCGCTGATCCGCTCGCTGCCCAAGGCGATCCGCCGCAACTTCGTCCCGGTGCCGGACTACGCCCGGGCCGCCCTGGCGGCGATCACCCCCGGCGAGGAGTCGCTGCTGGACGCGCTCACCCGGGAACTGCGCCGGATGACCGGGGTCACCGTGCCGCGCGACGCCTGGGAGCCCGGCAAGCTCCCGGCCCACCTGCGGGTCACCTTCCGGGTGCTCGGCGACGACGAGAAGCCGGTCGCCGAGGGCAAGGACCTGCCAACCCTGCAACGCCAACTCCGCCAGGAGGTACGCCAGGTGGTGGCGGCCGCCGCGCCGGAGGTGGCCCGCACCGGGCTGCGCGAGTGGAGCATCGGCACGCTGCCGCGCACCATCGAGCAGGTCCGCGCCGGGTACGCGGTGACCGCGTACCCGGCACTGGTCGACGAGGGCGCCACCGTCGGGGTGAAGGTCTTCGACTCCCCGGCCGAGGCGGAGGCGGCGCACTGGGCCGGCACCCGCCGGCTCCTGCGGCTCACCGTGCCGTCCCCGGCGCGGTTCCTACAGGGCCGGCTGAACAATGAGGCGAAGCTGGCGCTGAGCCGCAACCCGCACGGCGGCGTGCAGGAGCTGATCGAGGACGCCGCGGGCGCGGCCATCGACCGGTTGATCGGTGCCGCCGGCGGGCCGGCCTGGGACGCCGACGGGTTCGCGGCGCTCCGCGAGAAGGTCCGCGCCGACCTGGTCGACACCGTGGTCGAGGTGATGGACCGGGTACGCAAGGTGCTCGCCGCCGCGTACACCGTCGAACAGCGGCTCGGCGCCACCCGCAACCTCGCCGTGGTGGCCGCGCTGGCCGACATCCGCAAACAGCTCGCCGGTCTGGTGCACGCCGGGTTCATCACCGAGACCGGGTACGCGCGCCTGCCCGATCTGCTGCGCTACCTCACCGCCATCGAGCGCCGCCTGGACCGGCTGGGCGGCAACCCGCAACGCGACCGGCAGCAGCAGGACCGGATCGCGACGGTGCAGAAGGAGTACGACGACCTGCTCGCCGCGCTGCCGCCAGCACGCCGGCAGGAGACCGCCGTCCGGCAGATCCGCTGGATGATCGAGGAGTTGCGGGTGAACGTCTTCGCTCAGGCGCTGGGCACCCCGTACCCCGTCTCGGAGCAGCGGATCTACCGCGCGATGGACGACGCCGAAGGCCGCTGACGGCGATCAGCGGGGGTCCACACCCGGCGGGAGGTCGTCGCCGTCGATCGCGGACTGTACGTAGTCGAGCAGGATGCGGCGCAGTTCCCGGCCGGCGTGGGTCGGCACGACGTCCCGCCGGCGGGCCACCGCGATGGTCCGCCGGACCCCGGGCGGCGCCAGCCGGGTGATCCGCACTCCCGGACGGCGGGCCAGCACGATGCCGGGCACCAGCGCGACGCCGAGCCCCGCCTCGACGAAGCTGAGCACCGCGTCCATCTCTCCGCCGTCGACCGCGAAGGTCGGCTCGAAGCCGGCCGCGCGGCACGCCTCGATGGTGGCGTCGCGCAGGTCGTAGCCCTCCCGGAACATCACCATCGGCTGGTCGCGCAGGTCGGTGATGCGCAGTTCCCCGTTCGCCGAGGCGGTCGGCACCTCCCCCACCGAGGCCACCACCAGGCTCTCCTGCAGGATCGGGTCGACGCGCAGCCCCGGGTCGGCGCCCTGGGCCGGCATGATGATCAGCGCCAGGTCGAGGTCGCCGCGGAGCAGGTCGCGCACCAGGTCCTGGGACCCGCCCTCCTCGACCTTCAGGTCGACGGTGGGGTGCGCGTCGCGGAACCGCCGCAGCACCGGCGGGGCGAGCGACGTGGCGAGGCTGGGGGTGGCGCCGAGCCGGACCCGGCCCCGGCGCAGCCCTACCAACTCCTGGACCTCCCGGGTCGCGGTCTCCACGTCGGCGAGGATCCGGGTGGCCAACGGCAGCAGCACCTCGCCGGCCGCGGTGAGGGCGATGTTGCCCCGTACCCGCTCGAACAGTGGGGCCCCGAGGTCGGTCTCCAGGGCGTGAATTTGCTTACTGAGAGAAGGCTGAGTGATGCCGACGATGTCGGCGGCTTGGGTGAAATGTCGTACTTCGGCCACCGCAACGAAGTACCGGAGCTGATGGAGTTGCATCTACATAGCTTATGGCTATCAACACTGCGAGTTTGATGCATTGGACGACTGATCCATGTGCTCCTAGCGTCGATCGTGTGGTAGTCACGAAAACTCGGTCGCCCATCCGCTCCAACGTCGGTCTCAAGGCCGTCATGGCGGTGACGGGCATCATGCTGGCGCTGTTCCTGATCGCACACATGCTCGGCAACCTGAAGGTGTTCACGGGGGAGACCTCGTTCGACCACTACGCGCACTGGCTGCGCGACATCGGCAAGCCGCTACTGCCCGGCGTGTGGTTCCTGTGGATCCTGCGCTTCGGGCTGGTGGTGGCGGTCGTCGCCCACATCGTGGCCGCGACGGTGCTGGCCCGCCGGGCCCACGCGGCCCGCCCGGTGAAATACGCCCACCGCAAGAAGGTCAACGGCAGCTACGCGGCCCGCACCATGCGCTGGGGCGGGGTGATCATCCTGCTCTTCGTCATCTACCACCTCCTGGACCTGACCACCGGCACGCTGAACCCGGTCGGTGACGAGAGCAAGCCCTACGGCAACGTCGTCGCCGACTTCGCGCCGGAGCGCTGGTACGTCACGCTCTTCTACACCCTCGCCATCGTCGCGGTGGGCTTCCACCTGCGGCACGGCGCCTTCAGCGCGTTCCGCAGCCTCGGCCAGCAGACGCCGCGGGGCGAGCGCCGGGCGCGCACCGCCGCGCTGGTCTTCGCCGTGCTGCTCTGCGCCGGATACCTGGTGGTCCCGTTCGCCGTTCTCACCGGATTGGTGTCCTGACATGGAACTCTTCACCGAGGGCGACCCGATCGCCGACACCAAGGCTCCCACCGGCCCGATCGAGAAGCGCTGGGACACCCGACGCTTCGAGGCCAAGCTGGTCAACCCCGCGAACCGCCGCAAGATGACGGTGATCGTGGTCGGCACCGGCCTGGCCGGCGGCTCGGCCGCGGCCACCCTGGCCGAGCAGGGCTACCACGTCAGGTCCTACTGCTACCAGGACAGCCCCCGCCGGGCGCACTCGATCGCGGCGCAGGGCGGCATCAACGCCGCGAAGAACTACCGCAACGACGGCGACTCGGTGCACCGACTGTTCTACGACACCGTCAAGGGCGGCGACTTCCGCTCCCGGGAGTCGAACGTGCACCGGCTGGCCGAGGTGTCGGTCAACATCATCGACCAGTGCGTCGCCCAGGGCGTGCCGTTCGCCCGCGAGTACGGCGGTCTGCTGGACACCCGCTCCTTCGGCGGCGCCCAGGTGCAGCGCACCTTCTACGCCCGGGGGCAGACGGGCCAGCAACTGCTGCTCGGCGCGTACCAGGCGCTGGAGCGGCAGATCGGCCTCGGCAACGTGGAGATGAACGCCCGGCACGAGATGCTGGAGCTCGTCATCGTGGACGGCAAGGCCCGCGGCATCGTGGTCCGCGACCTGGTCACCGGCGAGATCAGCACCGAGATGGCCGACGCCGTCGTGCTCGCGTCCGGCGGCTACGGCAACGTCTTCTACCTCTCCACCAACGCCAAGGGCTGCAACGTCACCGCCACCTGGCGGGCGCACCGCAAGGGCGCGTACTTCGCCAACCCCTGTTACACGCAGATCCACCCGACCTGCATCCCAGTCTCCGGCGACCACCAGTCGAAGCTGACCCTGATGAGCGAGTCGCTGCGCAACGACGGCCGGGTCTGGGTGCCGAAGACCAAGGGCGACGACCGCAACCCCCAGGACATCCCGGAGGACGAGCGGGACTACTACCTGGAGCGGATCTACCCCTCCTTCGGCAACCTGGTCCCCCGCGACATCGCCTCCCGCGCCGCGAAGAACGTCTGCGACGAGGGACGCGGCGTCGGGCCGACCAAACTCGGTGTCTACCTCGACTTCGCCGACGCGATCGGCCGGCTGGGCCGCAAGGCCATCGAGGCCAAGTACGGCAACCTCTTCGAGATGTACGAGCGGATCACCGGCGAGGACCCGTACGAGGTGCCGATGCGGATCTACCCCGCCGTGCACTACACGATGGGTGGTCTCTGGGTCGACTACGACCTCCAGTCGAGCATCCCCGGCCTGTTCGTGATCGGCGAGGCGAACTTCTCCGACCACGGCGCGAACCGGCTCGGCGCCTCAGCGCTGATGCAGGGCCTGGCCGACGGCTACTTCGTGCTGCCGACCACGATCGCCAACTACCTGGCCTCGGGCCCGCTGGAGAGGGTCGACGCCAGCCACCCGGCGGCGGTCGAGGCGCGCGCCGACGTCGAGGACCGGATCCAGCGGCTGCTGGCGGTCAACGGCGACCGGACGGTGGACTCGTTCCACCGGGAGCTGGGCCAGATCATGTGGGAGCACTGCGGCATGGAGCGCAGCGAGGCCGGGCTGCGCAAGGCGATCGGCGAGATCCGTGCCCTGCGCGACCAGTTCTGGCAGCGGGTCCGGGTGTCCGGCAGCGGCGAGGAGCTCAACCAGTCGCTGGAGAAGGCCGGCCGGGTGGCCGACTTCTTCGAGCTGGCCGAGCTGATGTGCGTCGACGCCCTGCACCGCGAGGAGTCCTGCGGCGGCCACTTCCGGGCCGAGCACCAGACCCCGGACGGCGAGGCGCAGCGCGACGACGACCGGTTCGCGTACGTGGCGGCCTGGGAGTTCACCGCCACCGGTGAGCCGTCGGTGCTGCACAAGGAAGACCTGATGTTCGAATACGTCCACCCCACGCAGCGGAGCTACAAGTGAACCTGACCCTGCGCATCTGGCGCCAGAAGGGCCCTGAGGACAAGGGTCGGATGGTGACCTACAAGGTCGACGACGTGTCCCCGGACATGTCGTTCCTCGAGATGCTCGACGTGCTCAACGAGCGGCTGATCCTCGCCGGTGAGGACCCGGTGGCGTTCGACCACGACTGCCGCGAGGGCATCTGCGGCATGTGCGGCCTGATGATCAACGGTGACGCGCACGGGCCGCAGCGCGGCACCACCGCGTGCCAGCTGCACATGCGGCAGTTCACCGACGGCGAGACGATCGACATCGAGCCGTGGCGGGCCAGCGCCTTCCCGGTGATCAAGGACCTGGTGGTCAACCGGGGCGCCTTCGACAAGATCATCGCCGCCGGTGGCTACATCACCGCGCCGACCGGCAGCGCGCCCGAGGCGCACTCCACCCCGGTGGCCAAGGCCAACGCGGACGCCGCCTTCGAGTCGGCCGCCTGCATCGGCTGCGGCGCGTGTGTCGCCGCCTGCCCGAACGGCTCCGGCATGCTCTTCACCGCCGCCAAGCTCACCCAGCTCTCCCTGATGCCGCAGGGCCAGCCCGAGCGGTACACCCGGGTGATCGGCATGGTCGACGCGCACGACGAGGCCGGCTTCGGCGGCTGCACCAACGCCGGTGAGTGCACCCCGGCCTGCCCGAAGGGCATTCCGCTGAACACCATCGGCCGGCTCAACCGCGACTACCTCATGGCCACCTCGAAGCGGGGCGACAACACTCCGGGCTCCTGAGCCTGGTGTTCTTCGTGGTCGGGCTGGGGGCGACCGTCCGCGCGCCGGTCCCGGTTTTCTCAGGTACGTGATCACGCCGCTGGCCGGCACCCCTGGTGGGTGCCGGCCAGCGGCTCTTTCCGGCTGCGCTCGGCGCTGTGGGTGGCGCACGGGAGAGCAACTCGGGTTCCTGGAAGTCGGCGTATCCCCACGCCGGTGACACCCCGACACCATGCAAACCGAGTTGATCATCGGCGACCCGCCAACCACCCCGGACCGGTTCAAGTGCCGGAGCGCGGGTAGCAGTCCGGTAGGCGCACCGGAGAGGGGACGAACGGCATGAAGGCACTGACCTGGCAAGGCAAGCGGCACGTACGGGTCGAGGAGGTCCCGGACCCCCGGATCGAGGAGCCGACCGACGCGATCGTGAAGATCACCTCGACGGCGATCTGCGGCTCCGACCTGCACCTGCACGAGGTGCTGGGGCCGTACCTGAAGCCCGGCGACATCCTCGGCCACGAGCCGATGGGCATCGTCGAGGAGGTCGGGCCGGAGGTGACCCGACTCAAGCCCGGCGACCGGGTGGTCGTGCCGTTCAACATCTCCTGTGGCAGTTGCTGGATGTGCCAGCGCCAGCTCTACGCCCAGTGCGAGACCACCCAGGTCAGCAGCGAGGGCAAGGGCGCGGCGCTGTTCGGCTACACCTCGCTCTACGGCTCGGTCCCCGGCGGGCAGGCCGAGTACCTGCGCGTTCCGCAGGCTCAATTCGGGCCGATCACCATCCCGCAGACCGGCGCCGACGAGCGCTACCTCTACCTCTCCGACATCCTGCCCACCGCTTGGCAGGCGGTGAAGTACGCGGACACCCCGCCCGGGGGCACCCTGGCGGTGTTCGGGCTGGGCCCGGTCGGCCAGTTCTGCGCCCGGATCGGCCGCCACCTCGGCGCCGGCCGGGTGATCGGCCTGGACCTGGTGCCCGAGCGGCTGGAGCTGGCCCGCCGGCACGGCATCGAGGTGCTCGACGTCCGCGAACTCGACGACGTACCGGGCGCGCTGATCGACCTGGTCGACGGGCGCGGCCCGGACGCGGTGATCGACGCCGTCGGCATGGAAGCGCACGGCGCGCCGGTCGGCAAGCTGGCCCACGCCGCCGTCGGACTGCTGCCGGACAGGCTGGCCCAGACGATGACCGACCGGGTCGGCACGGACCGGCTCTCCGTCCTGCACGCCGCGATCAAGGCGGTCCGTCGCGGCGGCACCGTCTCGCTGTCCAGCGTCTACGGCGGCGAGGCGGACCCGATGCCGCTGATGGAGATGTTCGACCGTGGCATCCAGCTGCGGATGGGGCAGTGCCACGTGCGCCGGTGGACCGACGAGATCCTGCCGCTGCTCGCCGGCGACGACGACCCGCTGGGCGTGGAGGATCTGCACACCCATCGGGTACCGCTGGCCAGGGCGCCGCAGGCGTACGAGATGTTCCAGAAGAAGGAGGACGGCTGCATCAAGGTTGTGCTCGCTCCGTGAGCCGGGTCGTGGTGATCGCCGGCGCGACCAGCGGGATCGGCCGGGCGACAGCTCGGGCGTTCGCCGAGCGCGGCGACCGCCTCGTCCTCGCCGCCCGCGCCACACAGACCCTGGCCGACGTACGCGCGGAGTGCGCCGAAGCCGACGTGCTGACCGTGCCCACCGACGTCACCGAGCCGGGCGCGCTGGAGGCGCTCGCGGGCGCCGCGGCCGACCGGTTCGGCCGCATCGACGTCTGGGTGCACACGGCCGCCGTCATGGCCTACGGACGCTTCGACGAGCTGCCGGAGCGGGTCTTCGACCAGGTGGTGCGCACCGATCTGCTGGCCGCGGCCGACTCGGCGCGGGTGGCGTTGCGGCACTTCCGGGCCACCGGGACCGGCACCCTGATCCTCACCAGCTCGGTGCTCGGGCACATCACCGCGCCGTACATGAGCGCCTACGTGACCAGCAAGTGGGGGTTGCAGGGGCTGGTCCGGACGCTGCAGCAGGAGCTGCGCGACAGCCCGCGGATCCGGCTGTGCCTGGTCAACCCGGGCAGCGTGGACACCCCGGTGTACCAGCAGGCGGCCAACTACCTGGGCCGGGTCGGCCGGCCTCCACCGCCGGTCACCAGCTCCCAGCGGGTGGCCCGGGCCATCGTGGACTGCGTGGACCGGCCCCGCCGGGAGGTCTCCGTGGGCCGGCTGAACGTGGTGCTGCGCGCCGGCTTCACCGTGCTGCCCGGCGTGTACGACGTCCTGGTCGGACCGTTGATGCGGTTGGCCGGCCTGAGCGGGCGGCCGGTCGACGCGCACGACGGCACGGTCTTCGCCCCGAACCCGGCCGGCGAGGCGGTGCGCGGCGGTCACCTGCCTGACCTGCGGCAGCTCGCTCGCAGCGTGCCCGGGTCGGTGGGCGCCGTGCTGCGTCGGCGGCTCGGCTGAGCGGTCGGGGGGCGCCTTGCATCGATCAACTCGCCTAGGGTGGTGGTCCGGCAAGCGCTCCGGCGCACCACGATGGGGGAGACGATTGACCATCCGACTGAACCGCAGGACCGCACTCGGGCTGGGCACGGTGGCCACCGCCGGTACGGTGCTCGGCGCCGCCGGCCCGGCGAGCGCCGCCGCGACGACCGAACCCAGCCCAACCACCCCGGCCCAGGCCGCCCGCCGCGTCGCCGCCGCCTACACCCGGTTCAGCACCGCGGCCGGCGGCAACTGGCAGGCGTACGTCAGCGTGGCCGACCCGGCCGGAGCGCCCGTGGTCGCGGTGGCGGCCGAGGCGGACCGGCGGATCGAGGCGTACAGCGTCAACAAGATCGCGGTCGCCACGGCGGTGCTCGACAAGGTCGACCGGGGGCTGCTCACCCTGGACCAGCAGGTCGAGGTGACGGCGGCGATCGTCGTTCCGGGCGGCGACGGCATCTTCAGCCTGGACGGCGCGTACCCGAGCAGCGTGACCCTCGGGCACGTGCTGGCCACCCTGCTGACCGTCTCCGACGACACGGCGGTGCGGCTGTGCGGGTCGGTCTGCCCGGCCGCCGAGCTCAACGCCATCCTGGTCGGCAAGGGCTTCCCGAACACCCAGGTCGAGCCGGTGGCCAACCCGAACCGGTTCTTCCTCGGCACCAGCACCCCCCGGGAGACGCACGACCTGCTGCGCGCCCTGGTCGCCGGCACCCTGCTCTCCCCAGCCTCGACGGCGTTCCTGCTCGGGCTGCTGCGCGCCCCGGTGGCGTTCACCGACGGCATCCGGCGCACCATGTCCTCCGACGAGCGGGCCCGGATCGCCACCAAGGCGGGCTGGTTCGCCGACGCCCGGCACGAGGCCGGAATCATCTTCGACCGGTCCGGCGCCGCGGTGCTCACCTACGCGCTGTTCGCCGACGGGCAGGCCGACCCGGACGACTTCGGCGCCACCCACCCGGCGGTGCAGGCCCGGGCCGCCATGGGCCCCCGGTTCCTCGCCGCGGTGGACCGGCTCGCCGGCGCCGGCACGGCGTACCGGATCGCGGCCCGGCGGCCCAGCAACGGCGGCTGAGCACGCACCCGGGCCGGCCGTCGTGGCGGCGTCCGGCCCGGTGCGGCGGCCGCCGGGGCACGAGCCGGCCCGGGTGACTACCGTGTAGTGCGGGACACAGCGGAGGGGCGGCGATGGCACCAGCGGAACGCACGGACGTCGAGCGGTCGCTCGGGCGACGGATGGGCGGCGCGGCAGGGCTGGCCGCGCTGGCCGGCCTGGCCTGGGTGGCCCGGGACGTGCCGGCGGCACTGGGCGGCCGACTCGCCGGCGCCCGGGCCGACCGGGCGGCCCGCTCGCCCCAGTTTCGCGACGGCACCTTCCACAACCAGGCCGGCACCCGCACCATGGTCGCCGCCGAGCCGGGCCGCAACCTGCTCCGCGAACTGATCTTCGGCAAGCAGAAGCGCCGCCCGAGCACCTCGGTGCCGCTGCTGCATCCGGCCGACGAGCCGGCCACCACCGGCACCGACCGGGAACTCGGCATCATCTGGTACGGCCACGCCTCGGCACTGGTGGAGATCGAGGGGTACCGGGTGCTCATCGACCCGGTGTGGAGCGAGCGCTGCTCACCCTCGGCCCTGGTCGGTCCCCGCCGGTTGCACGAACCGCCGGTACGCCTCGACGAGCTGCCCCGACTCGACGCGATCCTCATCTCCCACGACCACTACGACCACCTCGACATGGCCACCGTCCGGGAGCTGGTCGCCCGGCAGTCCGCGCCGTTCCTGGTGCCGCTGGGGGTGGGGGCACACCTGGACCGGTGGGGCGTACCGGCCGACCGGACCATCGAGCTGGACTGGTCGGACAGCCACCGGATCGACGGGCTGAAGGTCACCGCCACGCCGGCCCAGCACTTCTCCGGCCGGGGGCTGCGCCGTGACGGCACGCTCTGGAGTTCCTGGGTCATCGCGGGCAGGTCCCGCAAGGTCTTCTACACCGGCGACTCCGGCTACTTCGACGGGTACACGGCGATCGGCGCGGAGCACGGGCCGTTCGACGTGACGCTGATGCAGATCGGCGCGTACGACCGGGCCTGGCCGAGCATCCACATGTTCCCCGAGGAGGCTGTCGACGCCCACCTCGACCTGCGCGGCGGGCTGTTCATCCCGGTGCACTGGGCGACGTTCAACCTGGCCCTGCACGACTGGTCCGAACCGGTGAACCGGCTGTGGGCCGAGGCGAAGGCCCGCGACGTGAGGCTTGCCGTCCCCCGCCCAGGCGAGCGCGTGGTGGTCGACGAACCACCCGCGGTGGACGGCTGGTGGCAGGCCGTCGCCTAAAGCACGAAGGCGTCGGTCCAGAGCGCACCGGAGCGGCCGGAGAGCGCGTCCAGCATGGCCACCGCCTGGCCGTCGGTGAGTTGCGCGACGAAGTCCACGATGGCCCGCCCCCGGGCCCGGCCGATCCGGTCCGACGTACGCGGATGCAGCTCCGCCTCGGCCAGCTCGACCAGGTCGTGCAGTCGCCGGGGCAACCGGGACTCCTCCTCCGGGTCGAGCAGCCACTCCCAGAGCGCCTCGACCAGGGTGCCCAGCAGCCGGGCCTGGCCGCGCTGGTGCAGGGCGAGGTCGGGGCGGGCCAGCACGAACCGGTGGTGGACGAACTTGAGCACCTGCACCTCGTGCCACTGGGCGCAGCCGAGCAGCACGTACCCGGAGCGCACCGACGGCTGATCGGTCACCGTGATCGCCTCGACGAAGCGGGTGGACCAGCGGGCGGAGAACCGGGCCACGTACTGCTCGGCCTCGATCGAACCGTCGAACGGCATCGCCAGCAGCCCCTCGACCAGCTCCTCCCGGACGTGCTCGACGGCGGCGGCGAAGGCGTCGTCGTCGGCGATCCAGGCGTCCTTGCGGTGCAGCTGCCGGCGCAGCCGCTCGATCGCCGCGCCGGGCCGACGGGCCGCGGTGGCCAGCGCCGCGTCGGTGATCGCCCGGAAGTGCCCGCTCTCCCGCTGCCAGGCCATCAGCTCGGCGGAGACCGCGCCCTGCTGGAGCACCCCGACCCGGTAGAAGTCCTCCACGTCGTGGATGGCGTACGCGATGTCGTCGGCGGTGTCCATCACCGACGCCTCCACGGTCTGCTGCCACTCCGGGACGCGGCCGGCGAACGGCTCCCGGGCCTGGCGCAGGTCGTCGAGCTCGGTCCGGTAGGCGCCGAACTTCGACGAGCCGCTCTCCGGGTCGTCCGGCGGTGGGGTGGCCCCCCGCGGCGGCGGGTCCAGCAGCCGGGGGTGCGGGTCGGGGTGGTCGAGGCGGGTCCACGGGTACTTCAGCATCGCCGCGCGGACCGCGGCGGTCAGGTCCAGCCCGGTGGTGGCCGCGCCGCGGATCTCGGTGCTGGTGACGATCCGGTACGACTGGGCGTTGCCCTCGAACCCGTCGCTGAGGCCGAGGCGTTGCCGGGCCAACCGGTCCAGCACCCGCTCCCCCAGGTGCCCGAACGGCGGGTGGCCCAGGTCGTGGGCGAGCGCCGCGGCCTCCACCACGTCCGGATCGCAGCCGCCGAGCTTGTCCAGCAGGTCACGCCACCGCTCGTCGCCGGTCAGCCGCTCGGCGATCGCCCGGGCCACCTGGGCGACCTTCAGGCTGTGGGTGAGCCGGTTGTGCACCAGCAGGCCGGAACCGACCGGGCTGATCACCTGGGTGACGCCCCCGAGGCGGGCGAAGAACGGCGAGCCGACGATCCGGTCCCGGTCGGCGCGGAACGGGTTGGGCGTGAGGTCGCCGAGGGCCCGGGCGCTGCCGCCGAAGAGCCGCCGGGCACGCGGCTCCGCAGCTGATTCCATGATCGCAACGCTAGCGCAGGCGCGGCGGGGTCGCCGCCGGGTCGCCCCGGCCGGGCGCGGCGGTTCAACCCCGCCGGGCGAGACGGATCAGCCTGGCCGGGCGCGGCGACAACGCCCGACACCGCCCGGCACAATGCAGGCGGTACCCACTTCCGAAGGCGGATCGAGATCGTGACCCAGTCTGTTCATCAGCGGATCGCCGACGAGCTCGGCGTGGCCGAGCGTCAGGTGCGGGCGGCCGTGGAGCTGCTCGACGGCGGCGCCACCGTGCCGTTCATCGCCCGCTACCGCAAGGAGGCCACCGGCCTGCTCGACGACACCCAGCTGCGCACCCTGGAGGAGCGGCTGCGCTACCTGCGCGAGCTGGACGAGCGGCGGGCCGCCATCCTGGAGTCGATCCGCGGCCAGGGCAAGCTGGACGAGGCCCTGGAAGCGCAGATCATGGCCGCCGACTCGAAGTCCCGGCTGGAGGACATCTACCTGCCGTACAAGCCGAAGCGGCGGACCCGGGCGCAGATCGCCCGCGAGGCCGGGCTGGCGCCGCTGGCCGAGACGCTGCTGGCCGACCCCACCCAGGACCCGCGGGCCACCGCCGCCGGGTTCGTCGACCCGGAGAAGGGCGTCGCCGACGCCGCCGCCGCGCTGGAGGGCGCCCGGGCGATCCTGATCGAGACCTTCGCCGAGGACGCCGACCTGATCGGCACGCTGCGCGAGCAGATGTGGTCGCGGGGCCGGCTGGTGTCCCGGGTACGCGAGGGTCAGGAAGCTGCCGGCGCCAAGTTCGCCGACTACTTCGACTTCTCCGAGCCGTACCCGAAGCTGCCCTCGCACCGGATCCTGGCGATGTTCCGGGGCGAGAAGGAGGGCGTGCTCGACCTGACCATGGAGCCGGAGGAGGCCGGCGAGGCGGATGCCGCGCCGACCGGCCCGAGCCGGTACGAGGCCGTCATCGCCGGCCGGTTCGGAGTGTCCGACGCCGGCCGCCCGGCCGACCGCTGGCTGGCCGACACGGTCCGCTGGGCGTGGCGCACCCGGGTCCTCATCCACCTCGGCGCGGACCTGCGGATGCGGCTCTGGCAGGCGGCCGAGGAAGAGGCCGTGCGGGTCTTCGCCATGAACCTGCGGGACCTGCTGCTCGCCGCGCCGGCCGGCACCCGGCCCACGATGGGGCTGGACCCCGGCCTGCGCACCGGGGTCAAGGTGGCCGTGGTGGACGCCACCGGCAAGGTGGTCGCCACCGACACCATCTACCCGCACGAGCCGCGCCGGCAGTGGGACGCGTCGATCGAGACCCTCGCCCGGCTGGCCGGCGCGCACGGCGTCGAGCTGGTGGCCATCGGCAACGGCACCGCCTCCCGGGAGACCGACAAGCTGGCCGGTGACCTGATCAAGAGGCACCCGCAGCTCAACCTGACGAAGGTGGTGGTCTCCGAGGCCGGCGCCTCGGTCTACTCGGCCTCCGCGTACGCCTCGCAGGAACTGCCCGGGATGGACGTCTCGCTGCGCGGCGCGGTGTCCATCGCCCGCCGCCTCCAGGACCCGCTCGCCGAGCTGGTCAAGATCGATCCGCGGTCGATCGGGGTCGGCCAGTACCAGCACGACCTGTCCGAGGTGAAGCTGTCCCGGTCTCTGGACGCGGTGGTGGAGGACTGCGTCAACGCGGTCGGGGTGGACGTCAACACCGCCTCCGCGCCGCTGCTGACCCGGGTCTCCGGCATCGGCGCCGGGCTGGCCGAGAACATCGTGCTGCACCGCGACGCCAACGGGCCGTTCCGGTCGCGTACCGAACTGAAGAAGGTGGCCCGGCTCGGGCCCAAGGCGTTCGAGCAGTGCGCCGGCTTCCTGCGCATTCCCGACGGTGCCGACCCGCTGGACTCCTCCAGCGTGCACCCCGAGGCGTACCCGGTGGTGCGCCGGATCCTCGCCAGCACCGGCCAGGACCTGCGCTCGGTGATCGGTAGGAGCGCGATCCTGCGGGGGCTGCGGGCGACGGACTTCGTCGACGACCGGTTCGGCCTGCCCACCGTCACCGACATCCTCGCCGAGCTCGAGAAGCCCGGGCGCGACCCTCGGCCGGAGTTCCGCACCGCCACCTTCGTCGAGGGTGTGGAGAAGATCGGTGACCTGACGCCGGGCATGGTGCTGGAGGGCGTGGTCACCAACGTGGCCGCGTTCGGCGCGTTCGTGGACGTCGGGGTGCACCAGGACGGTCTGGTGCACGTCTCGGCGATGTCCCGGACGTTTGTGAAGGACCCCCGCGAGGTGGTCAAGTCCGGTGACGTGGTCAAGGTCCGGGTGCTCGACGTGGACGTACCTCGTAAGCGGATCTCGCTCACCCTGCGCTTGGAGGACGAGCCGGGCGCGGCACCCGCCGGCCCACGGGACGGGCAGAATGCCCGTAGCGGACGGGCCGGCCAGGACGGACGCGGCGGGCCGGCTCAACGTGGTTCGCAGAGCGGGCGCGGCGGCTCCGACCAGCGCGGCGGACAGGGCGGGCGCGGCGACCAGCAGCGGCAGGGGCGGGGCAGCGGCGCGCCCGCACCGGCCAACGACGCGATGGCCGAGGCCCTGCGCCGCGCCGGACTCGCCTGACCAACCGGGCGCGGCCACGCGCCCCCGCCGACACCGCCCGGGATGCCCGCCAGTTGGGCGGCCATCCCGGGCGACGGGCCCTGCCGACCTCAGTGACCTGCCCATTCATGACCTCACCCGGGCGCTGTCGAGCTGCCCTGTATCTGGGGCGGTTCGGCGGCGCAACGGACGGCGACGCACTCACATCCGCACAAACCCCGCAGTGGCCCAGCAGCCGCGGGGGATGCCCGGCAGTTGTCCCGTGGCACACCCCTACAACCCCCGTCGACGTTGTCGCCGTGCAGATCTTGGACAGTTTCCGTCAGGGCGGAACGGAAACTGTCCAAGATCTGCGGTCTTTCGCAGCACGCCCCGGATATGGGGCAGGTTGACAGGGACTTCGGGGTGTGGCGGCAGGGAGCGTCCGGAATGGCCCAGCACCGGGGGTGTGGCGCGGGAAATCGGGTCGCTTGGTGGTGGGGTTCGGGGTGATGATCTCGCAGTGAGGATGCATACCGACCAGGTTGACGTCTCCGCGGACGTGGTCGCCGCGCTGGTGGCCGCGCAGTTCCCCGAGTGGCAGGCCCTCCCGGTCCGCCCACTTCCGTCGTCCGGCACGGTGAACTCGCTCTTCCGGCTCGGCCCGGAGATCGTCCTGCGGTTCCCGCTGCAACCCACCGCCGACCCCGAGCTGCGCGCCGAGCTGCGGCAGGAGCAGGAGTACGCCCGGCTGCTCGCCGCGCACCTGCCGGTCGCGGTACCCGAACCGCTCGGCCTCGGTGAGCCGGGCGAGGGGTATCCCGGGCCGTGGACGGCGTACCGCTGGATCGCCGGCGAGCCGGCGCGACCCGACCTGATCGACGACCCGGACGCCTTCGCCCGCGACCTGGCTGGCGTCGTCGCCGCCCTGCACGGCATCGACACCGGCGGGCGGGCCTGGCCCGGGTTCGGCCGGGGCGGTCCGCTGGCCGCCCAGGACGACGGCGTGCGGTCGGCCCTCGCCGACAGCGGTCACCTCACCGACACCGCCCGGCTCGTGGGCGTGTGGGACCGGTGCCGGGAGGCTCCCCGGCGCGACGATCGTCACGTGTGGATCCACGCCGACCTGATGCCGGGCAACCTGCTGGTCCGCGACGGCCGGCTGGCCGCGGTCATCGACCTCGGCACGGTCGGCGTCGGCGATCCGGCCGTGGACCTGATGCCGGCGTGGAACCTGCTCGACGCCGGGTCGCGGGAGACGTACCGGCGGGCGCTCGGCGTGGACGACGACACGTGGGAGCGGGGGCGCGGCTGGGCCCTGGTACAGGCGATCAACGCGCTGCCGTACTACGTCGAGACCAACCCGGTGATGGCCGACATCGCCCGGCACACCCTGCGGGCCGTACTCGACTGAGCCGTGCCGCATTCGCGGGCGTACCGTCGGCTCGTGAGTGAGCGGGACGGCCGGGAGTGGCGGGAGCGCCAGCGGCAGGCGGTGCGGGCGCACGCCGACGCGGACGCGCGGCGGCGGGCCGCCGAGCAGGCCGAGGCGGCGGAGCTGGTGGCCTGGTTCGTGGCCGAGGCGACGCGGCGAGGGCTGCCCACCACCCGGCTGGTCGCCCGGGGCTACGACGGGCGCGGGCGCTACCGGACCCGGCTGACCGGCTGGTACGTCGACCGGGCCGAGACGCGGGCGGTGGACGTGGCCGGCCGGTTCCACCTGCTGACCGTGCCGGGCGGCCTGCGGGCCCGGCTGTTCGGGGTCGACCCGCAACCCAGCCCGGCGCCGTTGATCGTCGGGGCAGGTGGCCGCGACGGCGAGTCGGTCCCGTTGCGGACGCTGCTCAACCGGCTGCTGGACGCAGGACGTTCGGGCAGAGGTTAGTCACCAGCCGGACGGCCGACTCGGCCCCCTCGTCCCACACCCCGCAGGCGCCGGCGACCGCACGTTCGCCGCGGCCGGCAGCGGTGGTCACGCTGCCCGACTTCGAGGGCATTTCAGCTGCGTGCTGCACACCGATTGCAGGTAAAGGTCGTTTGATGTCGCGCGCATCCAGCGGCACCCGGAGGAAGTCGCCGAAGTCCTCGGCATGGGTGAGCTCCTCCCGGCTGGCCAGCGTCTCGGCCTGCTTCTCGCCGTGCCGTACGCCGATCACGTCGAGCTTGACGGGCACGTCGAAGAGTTGGCAGACCGCCTCGGCCAGGTCACCGACGGTGCAGGCAGCCGCCTTGCGGATGAAGATGTCGCCGGGGCGGGCGTGCCGGAAGGCGTGCTCGACCAGCTCCACGGAATCGGCCAACGACATCAGGAACCGGGTCATCCCCGGGTCGGTCACAGTGGGCGCCCGACCCGCCTTGATCTGTTCGATGAAGAGCGGAATCACCGACCCGCGGGAGTACATGACGTTGCCGTACCGGACGCAGGAAACCGTGGTGGCGCTGTTCGGGTTGTTCCGGGCGTGCGCCTGGGCGACCTTCTCCATCATCGCCTTGCTCATGCCCATCGCGTTCACCGGGTAGACGGCCTTGTCGGTGCTGAGCAGCACCACCGAGCCGACGCCGCTACGCTCGGCAGCCTCGACGACATTGCTGCTGCCCAGCACGTTCGTCCGGACCGCCTCAAGCGGGAAGAATTCGCAGGACGGCACCTGCTTGAGGGCGGCCGCGTGGAAGATGTAGTCGATGCCACGGCTGGCCTTGAGCACCGAGTCGTAGTCCCGAACGTCCCCGACGTAGTAACGGGACCCGCTCGTCGCCGAGCAGCCGACGCATCTCGTCCTGCTTGGCCTCGTCCCGGCTCAGCACCCGGACTTCGCCGACGCCGCGGTCGAGAAGCCGGCGCACCATCGTCTGCCCAAAGGAACCCGTGCCGCCGGTGATCAGCACCCGGCGTCCGGTGGTCAAGTAGCTCACTGACGCTCCGTTCGTTCATGGTGGCTCGCGTAGGCCGTGCTGGTCGAGGGCCGTAGTGCGGCCACAACTGCCGCAACGAGCGAAACCCAACTGGAGAAACGACCACAAACGGGACTAACGGAACAACGGGCTCGGTCAAGATCCCGACGGTCTCGGCATGCGCCTACGGTCAGCCCATCGGTCCGCGTGCAGCTGTCATCGCGTACGCGCCATCGGCCGGGCACGGCGGGCGGCGTCCGTCCGGTAGTGGCCAACCAGGTGGTTCGGCACCGCCGGCCCCGAGACCCGCCAGCCAATCACCAGGACCACCGCGGCCAGGACCAGCAGGCGACCGCCGCCACGCACCACGTAGGTGAAGCTGCCCACCCAGAGGAGGTCGAACAGACCCACCGCCGTGACGATCGCACCGGCGTAAGCGCCCACGGCGTACGGCGTGGTGAGCGGGCTTGACGAGGCCCAGGCCAGAAGCCAGTCGATGAATCGGACGGCGAGGCCGATCACCGGGACCATCAGCCCCAGCCCCAGCAGCCCGAAGTTGTACAACCACTCCCCGTGCGCGAGCGCCGCTGCGGAGTGCCCCGTGCCAACCAGTTCAGGTGACAGAAACGTGACGAGATCGGCGCCGAAGCCGACCGGCTTGCCCTCCCACAGGGCGCGGGGCACCAGACCGACGGCCGCGTTGACAAATGTCTCCCCCCAGCCCCGCGGCAACAGCCCCACTTGGTCCAGACGCAGGAGCTGGGCGAACGCGTGCAGCGGGCTGATCGCGGACCCGAATCCATCCTGGTCGACCGTGAACGGTGAGCCCTGTGAGCCGGTGGCGCGGAGCCCGGCGAGGAACAGCAGTGCCGGGGCTGCCCCACCGAGGATGAGGAGCTTGGTGTACGGCCGCTGATCACGGTGGGCCGATATCACCAGCAACGCGAGCGCCAGCGTGCCGACGACGATCCGTCCGAAGCCGTTGAAGAGGTAGGTGAAGTAGACCGCGAAGGCGATGAGGAGAACCACTCCCCAAAGGAACGTATGGCGTGCCACCGGCCCCCGCAACAGCCCCACCGCGAGGAGCACGACGCCGACAAAACCGACCGGGTTGGCCACCTGCATCGAATCCGGTGCGATCGTGGCCATGGCCACGGCGAGCACCAGCAGGAGCACGCCACACTTCACCGCCCACCCGGCCGTCCTGCCGTCCGCCTGCCCGGCGTTCGGCGGCAGCCGACGCGGCACGCCACCGCTCCAGAACAGCAACCACGTCACCACCTGGACGAAGTAGCAGATGGCTACGGCGGTGAAAAGCGGGACGCCGGGGTCGAGCGTCCATGCCTTCACCGTTTGGTAGAGCCCGCTGAAGCCGACAAAGAACGCGAAGGCAAGGTTGTAGAGCCCGACCGCCGTGATCCGTTGACCGCCGTCCCGCCAGAAGACCCACGCGCCGAAGAGGGTCGCCAGGAAGCTCATCGCGAGGGTTCCGTCCCGGCCCCACGCGGCCGAGGGGTTCTGCTGGACAAGCAGGCACGCCACGCCCAGCCCGAGCCAGGCCAGCCCGACGAAGTAGCGCCAGAGAGCGCTGGTCGGGGTCCGCGCGCAATCGTCGGCCACACCGCGCGCGTGACGCGGGTGCGCGCCTCGATTCCCACCTGCCATCGCACGCGCCCCTGTCAATGACTCCATGAGAGCGGAGCATATATCGGACATCCAATTCGGCCGCTTGTCTCACGAATTTCGGGCCGGTCTTCGCCACATCACTTCGGGCCGATCCGTTCGCCGTCACCAATCCCCACCACTCATCGTTAGCCGACCGTGGCTGAAACCTTCGACGTCCTGCACGACGAGAGCACCCCCGCAGCCGCGAAGACCATTCACAATTCACCCCGGACCGTTCAAGACCGGCGAGACGTCGCACATCCTGCGGAATCGATCGCCGTGCCGCCGTACCGCGTACTGCTGACGTGCGACTTCTTCGAACCGGGATTTCGGGCCGGGGCCCTATCCGCTCCGTCGCCCAGCTGCTCGACGTCGTATCGCCAGCGATCGAGGTGACGATGCTGACGAGAGACCGCGATCTCGGCTCGACGGAGCCGTATCCCGGTCTCTCGGGTCGTTGGACGCACCGGGGTCCTGCCCGCATCTACTACCTCGACCCAGGCCGACTCCGCCAGTGGTACGCAATGCTGGGGACCCTCCGATCGAGCAAATTCGACCTTCTCTACGTCAACAGCCTTTGGGCGATGTCGTCGATTCTGCCGATTCTCGCGGCGCAAACACGCATCATCAAGGTCGAACGGATACTCGTCGCCCCGAGAGGTGAACTGGCGGCGAGCGCGCTTGGGGTCAAGAGCCGGAAGAAGAGCTTGTTCCTACGCGTCTGGCGCCCGATTCTCAAACGGCGCGAGGTCCACTGGCACGCCACCAGCCCGCACGAAGCGCAGCTGATCCGAACCGTCTTCCCGTGGGCACGGATCGAGACCCGACGCAACGAGGTGTCGCTTCCGCCGGAGCCTATCCCGCCAAACGAGATCGACGGATCTCCGCGGCTCGTATTCATCGGTCGCATCAGCCCGATCAAGAACCTGGCGAAGGTGATCGAGGCGCTCGCCCTGGTGACACGGCCGGTGGTGTTCGATGTCTACGGCCCACTTGAGGACACGTCGTACTGGGCCGAATGCCAGCGTCTTGCCCAGCGGTTGCCGGCGTCCGTGACGCTCTCCTATCTGGGTGAACTCGCGCCCGACGCGGTCCGGTCCACCTTCGCGCGGTACGACATGTTCGTCTTCCCGACCCAAGGGGAAAACTTCGGCCACGTCATCGCCGAGAGCCTCTCCGCGTCGTGCCCGGTGATCTGTTCGGACGAGACACCCTGGAGCCCGGTGCTCAGGGCAGGTGGTGGAGCCGTCCTGACGGATGTCACGGCGGCCGCTCTGGCTCACCAGATCGACCACTTCGCCCGGCGCACCCCCATGGAACGGCTCGCGGCGCGTCGAGCGGCGGGGCAGGCCTATCGGTCCTGGCGGGCAGAGACCGCCGGGCCGAACATCCTCGACCGGATCAGGTTGACCGCCGACCAACGCTGACCCGGCGCCCAACGCCGGGCGGCGAGCGGTGCCGTGCCGCCGTGAAAGGACCACGATTGACGGAACGGTCGACTCCGGAGCAGACGCTCTCCGAGCCCACCGAGCCTGTCCGCTCACGAGGAAGTGGCCGGGCGGGCGTACGGTCCAACACCATCGTGGCGTCGATGTCCAGCCTGGTGAGCGGCCTGTTGAACGCCGGGATACTCGCGTACAGCGCGCGGCAGGGCCAGACCGCCGAGATCGCGGCCTACAGCGTGATGACGGCCGCGCTGACCTGGGTGGCCAACCTGGTGATGGGCGGGTCGTCTCTCCTGTACGTGTCCGGAAATGACGAGGAACGGCGCGCGGCGCACAGTCAGCGGCTCCTGGTGGCGGTGCCGGCCATGGCCACCGCCACCCTGCTGATCACCGCTTTCTATGTCGGTGAGGGATACGGCATGTCGTCCCTGATCAGCGCCGGCGGCGTGGTGATCTTCAACAGCCTCGCCGACCTGCGCTTCGGCGACCTCGCCCGACAGATGCGCTTCATCGCGGCCTCTGCCGCGATAGCCAGCACCCGCCTCCTCTCCATGGTGCTGCTGATCGCTGGCACGCCGCTGACGACCGCGCTGCTGGTTGGTGCCGCCACCTACCTGTTCAGTACGGAGATACTCGCCTGTCGAGGCCCGGCCGCCCCTCCTGCGATGTGGAGAAATCTGTCGCTGCGAGCTGCCGGACGCGCTTTTCGGTTGAGCCGGCCGCTGTTCACCTACAGCCTTGCCGAGGCTTTCACCGGTCGCGCCAGCACCATCGCTCTCTCACTGGTCGCGAGTCCCCAGGTCGTGGGCTGCTACGGCGCCCTGGCAAACATCTACCAGGCACTGGTAGCCGTCACGTTCAGCGGACTCCGGGTTCCGATGGCGATCCGGACCAGGCGGCGACACAACCTCGGCCCCACCGAGGCGGTTAGTCGGGAGAGCGAGATGATCGCCGTCATCGGCGCGACCGTCATCGCCTGCGGGGTCATCGCCACGGCACCGTGGCTCACAACGAGTCTGCTCTCACTGCCGATACCTGAGTCAGCGCTCTGGCTGCAGCTGCTGGCGCTCGCCCTGCCGTTCACCACGGTGAACCGCGCCTTCACGCTCAACCGCATCGGCGACGGGAACTACGCCGCCGCTACCCGTCTCGCCCTGTCGATCGGTTTACTCCTGGGCGGCGCACTGCTCATCCAGGCGGCGACGCTCGGCCCGACGGGCGCGGCCGCCGCGACGGCCGTGGCGGAGGTGCTGGTCGCGGGGACCCTCGTGCTGGCCGCGGTGTCCCGTCGGTACCGGCGGCGCGGATCCCATCGACCCAGGGCGGTCACGTCCGAACAGGAGCACCGCCCGGCGTCGCCCGCCGACCTCCTCGGAAGGTGAGGCCGCGGTGCCCTCGGATCAGGACACGAACAGGGGATGCTTGCCGGCACGAGTGCGGGCCTGGTCGGCGACCTGGTGGAACGTTATCGACTCCGCGCGAAGGTCAGGATGGTCCTTCCTCAGCTCGCGAGCGAAATACAGGCTCACAGCATCCAGATCAAGCTCATGGTCCGCCTGTACGTAGATGTGCAGCGTGTCAGGTCGCTCCTGGCGGAACTGGACGCCGACGATTCCCGGGTAAGTCTTGAGGATGTGCACCGGCAGGATCGGGGATAGATCGAGCGTCCCGTGCGCAGAGGCGACTTGGACGATTTCCTGTCGTCGGCCGAGGACCGCTCGGAACTCGAACGCGTTGCCGTCGACGGCGTCAGTTGGTTCGACCTGGTCCCCGATGGAGTAGTTGACCAGCGGGAACAGACGGTCGTCGAGGGTGGTGACCGCGAGCGAGCCGTCATCGGCGACGAGACAGATGACGCTGTCCCAGATGACCTGGATGGGTCGTGCCTGCTCGCGGGACATTGCCACCAGGCCGGTCTCGGCAGCGCCGTACTCGATGACCGCCCTTGCCCCGAAGACCCGTTCGATCAGCGCGATGTCCGCGTCACTGGCCGTCTCCGCGGTCAGGATCACCGCGCGCAGCTGACTCATGTCGCCCAGATCCAGCCTGTTGCGCTCGACATAGCGGGCGACTTTGAAGATTGCCGAGGTGTATCCGACCAGCAACACGGGTTGCCGGGACCGGATCGCCTCGTAGTGACCTAGCAGCGCGGGATCACTGAGGTCGTAGGCGTTCAGTCGGGTGATGTTCACCAATCGGTCGGCGACGCCACGCTTCAACCGAGCGATCTGGCTACCTATCCCGTCGCCGAACAGGTGCGAGTGCCCCCACAGCAGGATCTGCGGCTCGAACGGCTGGACTCCCCGCCAAGACCGCCCGAGGTAGTTGTTCGCCCACCGGTCGGTCGACTCGCCCCGCCCCCGAGGAAACCGGGTGGGCTGGCCGGTGCTTCCGCCGGTGCTGTAGGCCTGCTTCGTCGAACCACCCGCGAAGACCTCGGCAGAGCGGCTGATCAGCAACTCCTTGTCGAGGGTCGGGAAGTTGCGGATGTCCGACGGCCGAGCGATGCCCGCGGGGAGACGGTGTTCCTTCCGCCACGCCTGGTAGAACGGCACCCGGGTCAGACAGTACGCCCACATCTTGTTGAAGCGTTCGACCTGGATCCGCTCGATCTGGGCGCGGGACAACGGCTCGTTGTAAAGGGCGATCTTCCGCTCGAGACGCCGGCGGCGTTCCGCGAACAGCCACCCGCGCTCCATCAGCGCACGCACGTTAAGTCGCCTCCCGGCTCCGCTGCCACCCCTGGGGAGCAGAGCTGCCGCCACCAGCCCGCTCGTTCATCAGCAACCTTTCAACGATGCGACAAAATGCCAGTTACGACATCGAATCGTCCGAGCCCCCGAGGTAAACATGCACCGCACCCTGCTCGGGCTGATGCTGCGTCCAACCCGGGGGTTCACTGAAATTCGTCGGAATCATCTCGACGGGGCGGTCCGACACCGCAAAGGGCTCGCCGGGCGCACCGAGGACCGGCACGGCCCGCTGACCCGCCGCCCCGCCCCTGACGGCGCACTCTCGGTGTACGCCCGGCGCGGCCGCCAGCGATGTGGTGAGCTGTACGGGTGTCGGGTCTGGGTCTGGTACTGCACCCCACCCGGGATGTCACCGAGGTGGTCGGGATCATCGAACGGTGGGCGACTCGCCACCACAAGTCGCTGATGGTGCGCGCGGAGGACAAGCACCGGGTGCCGGCCAGCGTCGAGCCCGTTCCGGATGACGAGGTGGCCGTCCGCGCCGACGCGTTGATCAGCATCGGCGGTGACGGCACCATGCTGGGTGCGCTGCGCTCCGCCGTCCTCGACCCGAAGCCGGTGCTCGGCGTACACCTGGGCCGCCTCGGGTTCCTCGTCGAGGTCGAACCGCCGGAGCTGCCCGAGGCGCTGAGCCGGCTGCTGTCCAAGGACTTCACCATCGAGTCGCACGCCTGCCTGGCCTGCGACGTGTGCGGCGACGACGTGGTGGCGTTCAACGACATCGCGCTGGTCCGCCAGCCGGGGTCCGGTTTCGTCACCGCCACTCTCGCAGTGGACGGTCAGCAGTACGGCTACTACCGCTGCGATGCCCTGGTGGTCAGTACGCCGACCGGCTCCACGGCGTACAGCTACGCGGCCGGCGGCCCGCTGATCTCCCCGGCGGCGGACGCGGTGGTGGTGACGCCGTCGGCGCCGATGGCCGGCATCTCCCGGTCGGTGGTGCTCTCGCCGGACGAGAAGATCCGGCTGGAGCTGGAGCCCAACTCGTCGGCGGTCGTGGTGGAGATGGACGGGTTGGTGTTCCGGGACGCGGCGACCGAGGGCGCGGTGGACATCAGCTACCGGCGCAACGCCGGCCTGGTGGTCCGCTTCGACCCGTTGCGCTACCAGGAACGCAACCAGTTGAAGATGACCCTGCTCGACCTGCCGTTCCTGCCCGAGCAGCTCAGCGAACTCCTCCCCGATGAGCTGCGGCGGCGCCAGCGGGAGCTGCCACCGCCCTGCTGACCGGCCCGGCCCCGGCCCGCTCCGCCCGCCCGGGGGGGGGGGGGGGGGTGGTCAGGCCTGCTTGAGCACTCCGTCGACCAGGGCCTTTGCTTCCTGCTGGATGCGGGACAGGTGTTCGGGGCCCTGGAAGGACTCGGCGTAGATCTTGTAGACGTCCTCCGTGCCGGAGGGTCGGGCCGCGAACCAGCCGGAATTCGTGCTGACCTTGAGGCCGCCGATCGGGGCGCCGTTGCCGGGTGCGTTGGTCAGCGTCGCGGTGATCCGCTCGCCGGCCAGCTCGGTGGCGGTGACCTGCTCCGGGGAGAGCTTGCCGAGCACCGCCTTCTGCTCCCGGGTGGCCGGGGCGTCGATGCGGGCGTACGCGGGCGCGCCGAACCGCTCCGCCAGCTCCGCCCAGTGCTCGCTCGGGCTGCGCCCGGTGCTGCCCAGGATCTCGGCGGCGAGCAGGCAGAGCAGGAGTCCGTCCTTGTCGGTGGTCCAGGTGGAGCCGTCACGGCGCAGGAACGACGCGCCGGCGCTCTCCTCGCCGCCGAAGCCGACCGCGCCGTCCAGCAGCCCGGGCACGAACCACTTGAAGCCGACCGGCACCTCCAGCAGCGGCCGGCCCAGGTCGGCGGCGACGCGGTCGATCATCGACGAGGAGACCAGGGTCTTGCCCACCGCGGCGGCCGGGCCCCAGTCGCCGCGGGTGCGGAACAGGTGGTTGATCGCCACCGCGAGGTAGTGGTTGGGGTTCATCAGGCCGGCGTCCGGGGTGACGATGCCGTGCCGGTCGGCGTCGGCGTCGTTGCCGGTGGAGATCTGGTAGTCGGCGCGGGCGGCGATCAGCGACGCCATCGCGTTCGGCGAGGAGCAGTCCATCCGGATCTTGCCGTCGCCGTCCAGTGTCATGAACCGCCAGGTCGGGTCGACCGTCGGGTTGATCACGGTCAGGTCCAGCCGGTGCCGTTCGGCGATCTCACCCCAGTAAGCCACGCTCGCCCCGCCGAGCGGATCCGCGCCGATGCGCACCCCGGCGTCGCGGATGGCGTCGATGTCGATCGCCGTCGGCAGGTCGTCGACGTAGCTGGCGAGGAAGTCGTACTCCCCGGTGGTGTCGGCGGCCCGGGCCCGCGCGTAGGTGATCCGGCGGACCTCCTTGAGCCCGGCGGCCAGGATCGCGTTGGCCCGGTCCTGGATCCACCGGGTGACGTCGGTGTCGGCCGGCCCGCCGTTGGTGGGGTTGTACTTGAAGCCGCCGTCGTCGGGCGGGTTGTGCGACGGGGTGATGACGATGCCGTCGGCGAGCCCGCTGGTGCGCCCCCGGTTGTGGGTGAGGATCGCGTGCGACAGCGCCGGGGTAGGGGTGTAGCCGTCGCGGCTGTCCACCAGCACGGTGACCCCGTTGGCGGCGAGCACCTCCAGGGCGTCCACCGCGGCCGGCGCGGAGAGCGCGTGGGTGTCGCGGGCGAGGAAGAGCGGGCCGTCCAGGCCCTGCTCCCGCCGGTAGTCGCAGAGCGCCTGGGTGACCGCCAGGATGTGGTCGGAGTTGAAGGCGTTGCGCAGGCTGGAGCCCCGGTGGCCGGAGGTGCCGAAGGAGACCTGCTGCGCCGGGTCCGCTGGGTCCGGATGCTCGGCGTAGTAGGCGGTCACCAGGCGCGGCACGTCGACCAGGTCGGCGGGCTGCGCGGGCTGGCCGGCACGGGGATGGGTCACGGGGGTCTACCTCCTTGGTGCTGCGATCAACGACGGGCGGGCCCGGGTCACGGCTCGACTCTCTGGCCCTTGCCGATCACCACGATGCCGTTGTCGGAGACGGTGTAACGCTGCCGGTCCTTCTCCAGGTCGACGCCGATCTCGGCGCCCTCCGGGACGAACACGTTCTTGTCCAGGATGGCCCGCCGGATCACCGCGTGCCGGCCGATCTCCACACCCTCCATCAGCACCGAGCCCTCGACATGCGCCCAGGAGTGCACCCGCACCTTCGGCGAGACGATCGAGTTTTCCACCAGCGAGCCGGAGATCACCACGCCCGGAGAGACCATCGAGCCGACCGCGCGGCCGACCCGCTCCCCCCACTGGTGTACGAATTTTGCCGGCGGCCACGGCGGCTGCTCGGTGTAGATCGGCCAGTCGAAGTTGTACATGTTGAACACCGGGTGCACGTTGATCAGATCCATGTGCGCGTCGTAGAACGAGTCGAGCGTTCCGACGTCCCGCCAGTAGCCCCGGTCCCGGTCGGTGCTGCCCGGCACCTCGTTGTCCCGGAAGTCGTAGACGTTCGCCTCGCCCCGCTCGACGAGCATCGGGATGATGCTGCCGCCCATGTCGTGCTTGCTGGTCTTGTCCTCCGCGTCGCGCTCGACGGCCTCGCAGAGCGCGCGGGTGGTGAAGACGTAGTTGCCCATCGAGGCGTAGATCTCGTCCGGCGCGTCGGGCAGACCGACCGCGTCGGTGGGCTTCTCCCGGAACGCCCGGATGCGCCGGCCGTCCGCGCCGACCTCGATGACGCCGAACTGGTCGGCCATCGACAGCGGCTGGCGGATTCCGGCGACGGTCACCGCGGCGCCGGAGGCGATGTGGTCCTCCACCATCTGCCGCGGGTCCATCCGGTAGATGTGGTCGGCGCCGAAGACGATCACGTAGTCGGGCTGCTCGTCGTTAATCAGGTTGAAGCTCTGGTAGATAGCGTCGGCGGAGCCGGCGAACCACCAGGGGCCGCGACGCTGCTGCGCCGGCACCGGCGTGACGTAGTTGCCGAGCAGCGTGGACATCCGCCAGGTCTTGGTGATGTGCCGGTCGAGGGAGTGGGACTTGTACTGGGTCAGCACGACGATCTTGAGATAGCCGGCGTTGGCCAGGTTGGAGAGGACGAAGTCGACCATGCGGTACATCCCGCCGAACGGGACGGCCGGCTTGGCCCGGTCCGTGGTGAGTGGCATCAGGCGCTTGCCCTCCCCACCCGCCAGGACGATCGCGAGCACCTTGGCAGCCATGCCACGACGCTATCCACCCTCGTCCCACTTCACCACTCGTACGGGGAGTCTTCTGCACTAGGGTGCGGGGTCATGACGGAACCCACCCCGCTGCGCGTCGATCTACTGACCCGCGAGTACCCGCCGGAGGTCTACGGCGGCGCCGGAGTGCACGTCGAGTACCTGGCCCGGGAGTTGCGCCGCCTGGCCGACGTGCGGGTGCACTGCTTCGGTCTGCCGCGTACCGAGCCGGGCGTCACCGCGTACACCGAACCACCCGGCCTGACCGGCGCGAACGCCGCGCTGCGCACGATGGGCGTGGACCTGGAGATGGCCGCCGGCACGGCCGGCGCCGACGTGGTGCACAGCCACACGTGGTACGCGAACCTGGCCGGGCACACCGCGAAGCTGCTGCACGGGGTGCCGCACGTGATGACCGCGCACAGCCTGGAGCCGCTGCGGCCGTGGAAGGCCGAGCAGCTCGGCGGCGGCTACGCGCTCTCCTCCTGGTGCGAGCGCACGGCGGTGGAGGCCGCCGACACGGTGATCGCGGTCAGCGCCGGGATGCGCCGTGACGTGCTGGCCGCCTACCCGCAGGTCGACCCGGACCGGGTCCGGGTGGTCTACAACGGCATCGACACCGCCCAGTACGCCCCGGACCGGGGCACCGACGTGCTGGACCGGCTCGGCATCGACCCGGCCCGGCCCAGCGTGGTGTACGTCGGGCGGATCACCCGCCAGAAGGGGCTGCCCTACCTGCTGCGGGCCGCCCGGGACCTGCCGGCGGACACCCAGCTCGTGCTGCTCGCCGGCGCGCCGGACACCGCGGAGATCGCCGCCGAGGTCCAGGGGCTGGCCGCCGAGCTGCGCGCCAACCGCTCCGGCGTGGTGTGGGTGGCCGAGATGCTGCCCAAGCCCGAGGTGATCCAGGTGCTCACCCATGCCACCGTCTTCGCCTGCCCGTCGGTGTACGAGCCGATGGGCATCGTCAACCTGGAGGCGATGGCCTGCGAGACGGCGGTGGTGGCGACCGCGACCGGCGGCATTCCCGAGGTGGTGGCCGACGGCGAGACGGGCCTGCTGGTGCCGATCGAGCAGGCAACCGACGGTTCCGGGACCCCGCTGGAGCCGGAGAAGTTCGTCGCCGACCTGGCGGCGGCGATCAACACGCTGCTGGCCGACCCGGCGCGCACCGAGCGGTTCGGCCTGGCCGGTCGGCAGCGCGCCGTGGAGCACTTCTCCTGGGACTCCATCGCCCGCCAGACGCTCGACGTGTACCGCTCAGTCGGCGCGGTGGCCTGAGGGAGACCTGGACGCGGCCTAGATCCACACGACTTCCAGGAAACCGCCGCATCCGGGTCGCATCGATGCAGCAGTTTCGCTGAAAGCGTGTGGACCTTGACGGTTGATGCCGCCAGGGGAAGAGCACGTGATGTGCTTGGCCGCGCGCGAGCGGATCTCGCACAGTAGGTTGGCGGGGTGACTGGACGGTTCCCGATCGAAGACGTCTCCCCCGTCGTCTCGTGCGGGCGGTACCCGGCCAAGGCGGTGGTCGACGAGCCGATCCCGGTGTCGGCCCGCGCCTACCGGGAGGGGCACGACGCGCTCGGCTGCAACGTGGTCTGGACCGGTCCGGACGGCAGCACCAGGCCGTTCACCCGGATGCGCACCGGCGAGCCCGGGCAGGACCGCTGGCACGCCGTCATCCGTCCGGACGCCGTGGGCACCTGGACCTTCTCCGTCGAGGCGTTCGCCGACCCGTACCTGACCTGGCAGAACGCGGTGACCAAGAAGGTCGCCGCCGGGCAGTTACCGGCCGAGCTGGCCAACGACCTGGCCGAGGGTGCGCGGGTCCTCGCCGCTGCCCGGGAGCTGGTGCCGACCGCCGATCGGCGCAGGGTCGCCGACGCCCTCACCGCGCTGGTCGACACCGACCTGCCACTGCCGCAGCGGGTCGAGCCGGCGCTGGCCCTGGCCGACCTGCTCTGGGAGCACCCGGTGCGGGAGCTGGTGACCGCCGGTGACACGTACTCCCTCTGGGTGGACCGCAAGCGCGCGCTCTACTCGGCCTGGTACGAGTTCTTCCCCCGCTCCGAAGGGGCGGCGGGGGGCCGGTCGGGCACCTTCGCCACCGCCACCGAGCGACTGCCCGGCGTGGCCGCGATGGGCTTCGACGTGCTCTACCTGCCGCCGATCCACCCGATCGGCCGGGTCAACCGCAAGGGCCGCAACAACGCGCTCACCGCCGGGCCGGACGACGTGGGCTCGCCGTGGGCGATCGGCGCCGCCGAGGGCGGCCACGACGCCATCCACCCGGACCTGGGTACGCCGGCAGACTTCCGAGCCTTCCTCGACGCGGCGGCGGCGCAGGGTCTGGAGGTGGCGATGGACCTGGCGTTGCAGTGCGCGCCGGACCACCCGTGGGTCACCGAGCACCCGGAGTGGTTCACCACCCAGGCCGACGGCAGCATCGCGTACGCGGAGAACCCGCCGAAGAAATACCAGGACATCTACCCGGTGAACTTCGACAACGATCCCGACGGCATCCGGGCCGAGGTGCTGCGGGTGGCGCTGCACTGGGTCGGCGAGGGCGTCCGGATCTTCCGAGTGGACAACCCGCACACCAAGCCCTTCGACTTCTGGCACTGGCTGATCGCCGAGGTGAAGAAGGTCGACCCGGACGTGCTGTTCCTGGCCGAGGCGTTCACCCGGCCGGCCATCATGCACGGCCTCGGCAAGATCGGCTTCACCCAGTCGTACACCTACTTCACCTGGCGCACGACGGCGGCGGAGATGCGGGAGTACTGCGAGGAGCTGCTCGCGGCGGCCGACTACATGCGACCCAACTTCTGGCCCAACACCCCGGACATCCTGCACGAGTCGTTGCAGCACGGCGGCCCGCCGATGTTCAAGATCCGGGCGGTGCTGGCCGCGCTGCTCTCCCCCTCCTGGGGCATGTACGCCGGCTTCGAGCTGTTCGAGCACGTGGCCCGCCGCGGCGCCGAGGAATACCTGGACAACGAGAAGTACGAGCTGCGCCCCCGGGACTGGGCCGGCGCCGAGGCGCAGGGCCGCTCGCTGGCCCCGTTCATCGCCACCCTCAACCGGGTACGCCGGGACAACCGGGCCCTGCACCAGCTGCGCAACCTGCGCTTCCACGAGATCGACAACCCGGCGCTGCTCTGCTGGTCCAAACACGAACCGGAGACCGGCGACACTGTCATCGTGATCTGCTCGTTCGACCCGCGTGCCGTGCAGTGGGGCAACACCACGCTGGACATGCCGTCGCTCGGGTTCGACTGGCACGAGCGGTTCACCGTGCACGACGAGCTCACCGGCACCAGCTACGACTGGGGTCAGCGCAACGCGGTCCGGCTCGACCCGTACCTGCAACCGGCGCACGTGCTGACCGTGCGCCGCCCCACCCCGCCCGGCGCACCGGCGCCCGTCGCCACGGTCCCGGCCACGCTCACGGTCGCGGACGTACCCGCCGACCTCTCCGGCGGCACCGCGCCGACCGCTCCCGCCCCGAAGGAGCCTCGATGGACCAGCTGATCACCGGCGCGACGCACGACCCGCACGCGCTGCTCGGCGCGCACCCCGCCGACGGGCGGACCACCATCCGCACGCTGCGCCGGGGTGCGGGCGACGCCGCCGTCCTGGTCGGCGGTGACCGGCACCCGATGAAGCGGGTGCACGACGCGGGCGTGTTCGAGACGGTGCTGCCCGGCGAGGTCCTCGACTACCGGGTGGAGGTCGACGGGGCGACCCACGACGATCCGTACCGCTACCCGCCGACTCTCGGCGAGCTGGACCTGCACCTCATCGCTGAGGGCCGGCACGAGCGGCTGTGGGAGGCGCTCGGCGCCCGGGTCTTCGACGAGGGAGTGGCGTTCACCGTCTGGGCGCCCAACGCCCACGGCGTGCGGGTGGTCGGCGACTTCACCGGCTGGTCGCCGGACGACGGCTGGCCGATGCGCTCGCTCGGCTCCAGCGGGGTGTGGGAGCTGTTCGTCCCCAACGCCCGGGTCGGGGCCCGCTACAAGTACCGGGTCCTCGGCGCCGACGGGCAGTGGCGGGACAAGGCCGACCCCCTCGCGGCGTACGCCGAGGTGCCGCCCGCCACCGCCTCGGTGGTGCACCACTCGACGTACCGGTGGTCCGACGCCGACTGGCTGGCCCGGCGGGCCGAGCGGCAGCCGCACCAGGAGCCGATGAGCGTCTACGAGGTGCACCTCGGCTCGTGGCGGCCCGGGCTGGGCTACCGCGAGCTGGCCGAGCAGCTCACCGCGTACGTCACCGAGCTGGGCTTCACCCACGTGGAGTTCCTGCCGGTGATGGAGCACCCGTTCGGCGGTTCCTGGGGCTACCAGGTGACCGGCTACTACGCACCGACCTCCCGGTTCGGCGACCCGGACGAGTTCCGGCACCTCGTCGACCAGCTGCACGCCGCCGGCGTCGGCGTGATCCTGGACTGGGTACCCGCGCACTTCCCCAAGGACGAATGGGCCCTCGCGCGCTTCGACGGCACCCCGCTCTACGAGCACCCCGACCCGCGGCGCGGCGAGCACCCCGACTGGGGCACGTACGTCTTCGACTTCGGCCGCCGCGAGGTCCGCAACTTCCTGGTCGCCAACGCCCTCTACTGGTGCGACCAGTTCCACGTCGACGGGCTCCGGGTGGACGCCGTCGCCTCGATGCTCTACCTGGACTACTCCCGCAAGGACGGCGAGTGGGCCCCCAACCAGTACGGCGGCCGGGAGAACCTGGAGGCCATCGCGTTCATGCAGGAGGTGAACGCGACCGTCCACAAGCACCACGCCGGGGTGGTGCTGATCGCCGAGGAGTCCACCGCCTGGCCGGGCGTCACCCGCGCCACCGCCGAGGGCGGGCTGGGTTTCGGGTTCAAGTGGAACATGGGCTGGATGCACGACACCCTGCTCTACACCTCGAAGGACCCCATCTACCGCCAGCACCACCACCACCAGCTCACCTTCTCCCTGGCGTACGCCTGGAGCGAGAACTACCTCCTGCCGATCAGCCACGACGAGGTGGTACACGGCAAGGGCTCACTCGCCGGCAAGATGCCCGGCGACACCTGGCAACGGCTGGCCAACGTCCGGGCGCTGCTGGCATACATGTGGGCGCACCCGGGCAAGCAGCTGCTCTTCATGGGCTCGGAACTGGCCGACGACCGGGAGTGGAGCGAGGAGCGCGGCCTCGACTGGTACCTGCTGCACGACCCGGCCCGAGCCGGCGTACAGCGCCTGGTCGGCGACCTCAACCGGATCTACCGGGACACCCCGGCGCTCTGGGCGCAGGACACTGAGCCGGCCGGCTTCCGTTGGATCGCCGGCGACGACGTCGCCAACAACACCGTGTCGTTCATCCGGATCGCCCCGGACGGCTCGACGCTGGTCTGCGTGGCGAACTTCTCCGCCCAGCCACTGCACGACTACCGGATCGGCCTGCCGGCCGGCGGCGCCTGGACCGAGGTGCTCAACACCGACGCGCAGCACTACGGCGGCTCCGGGGTGGGCAACCTGGGCGAGGTGCACGCCGAGGACGTGCCCTGGCACGGCATGGTGGCCTCCGCCGCCCTCCAGATCCCCCCGCTCGGCGTCGTCTGGCTCCGCCAGGGCTAGCGTCAGACCAGGCCGGCGTCGCGTAGCAGCGACCACAGGCCGGCGCCGTCCGGTGCGGACAGCCACTTCTGCCCCACCGGCCCCGACGACGGGCGACCCGCCGGCGCCGGCAGGCTACCGGCCAGCACCGACTGGGTCGGGGAGAGCCGGCGGATCGCCACCCCGGCGACGTTCTCCGGGTGGGCGGCGGCGAACTCCCGGTAGATCTCCTGGTCGTGCTGGCCGTCGTCGCCGACCAGCAGCCAGCGCACCTCGGGGAACTCCCGCGCCAGCCGGGCCAGGGTGACCCGCTTGTGCTCCCGGCCACTGCGGAACCAGCGGTCCGCGGTCGGACCCCAGTCGGTGAGCAGCAGCGGCCCGGCCGGGTAGAGGTGCCGGGACAGGAACCGGGTCAGCGTCGGCGCCACGTTCCACGCGCCGGTGGAGAGGTAGAAGACCGGCGCCCCCGGGTGCGCGGTGACCAGCCGCTCGTAGAGCACCGCCATGCCGGGCACGGCGGCCCGGGCGTGCTCGTCGAGCACGAACGTGTTCCACGCGGCCAGCAGCGGCCGGGGCAGCGCGGTCACCATCACCGTGTCGTCGATGTCGGAGAGGATGCCGAACCGGACCTCCGGGTCGAGGATGCGCACCGGCGCGTCGACCGGCTCCGCGTCCGGCACGCTGAGCCGGACGGTCCCCCACCCGGGCGGCAGATCGGCCTCGACGAGCGTGTCGACGAAGCCGCTGCGGTCGGCCCGCGCCTCGCAGCACACCCCACCAGCTTCGATGGTCACCGTGACGTGCTTGGCGGGCAGCGTCGTGAAGCTGCGCCACCCGCGGACCTTGTCCAGCCGGCCCCGCTGGCGGGTGTCGGGACGACCCAGCAGCACCCGGCACATGACCCGCACCCAGCCCGGTGAGCCGTAGCCGGTGTACGCGATGATGTTGACCCGCCAGCCGGTGCGCCGCAGCCGACGCTCCACGAGCTGGTGCACGGCGTCCTCGATCCGCGCGGCCCGGTGCAGGTTCGGAACGGCCAGCTGGCCGGCGGGAGTGGGTGGCACCCGCCAACCCTGCCACACGTGGACGGCCACGGCCATGCGAGCCGACGCCGCGTCCTGCGAACCACAGCGGCCGGCCCGCCGTCCGTGAAACACTCCGGTCGGGACGACGACGGGGGCGTGGCCGTGTCGAATCCAGAGCAGCACCGTGGGCGATGGCGCCCGCGACTCGACCGGCCGGCGCTCGTCGCGCTGCTGTTCGGGCTGGCCGGCGTCGGGTATCGGCTGGTCCTGACGCTGTACACCGTGCCGGTGTCCAACAGCGACGAGGCCACGTTCGGTCTCGCCGCGCTGCACATCGGGCAGGGCCGCGAACGACCGGTCTTCCTCTACGGCCAGCACTACATGGGGATGCTGGAGTCGTACCTCGCCGCGCCGCTGGTCGCGCTGACCGGGCCGAGCTGGCCGGTGCTGCGGCTGCCGATGCTCGCGTTGTACGCCGTCTTCCTCTACCTGATCCACCGGCTGACCCGTCGGCTCTGCGCGCCGTGGTTCGCCGCCTTCGTCGTCGGCCTGCTGGCCCTCGGACCGGAGCGGGTGGTGCGTGACCAGCTCACCGTCGTCGGCGGACGGCCCGAGGTGAAGCCGGCGGTGCTGCTGATGCTGCTGATCACGGTGGGGCTGGCGGCCGGCACGGTCCACCGCCGACGGCTCGCCGTCGCCCTGTTCGGCCTGCTCGTCGGACTGGCCGCCTGGTCGGACTGGCTGATCCTGCCGTACCTGGCGGTGGCCGGGCTGGCCCTGGTGTGGGCGGTACGGCGGGAGCTTCTCGGCTGGTCCGGCCTGCTGCTGGTGGCGGGCTTCGTGGTCGGGGTGGCGCCGATGATCTACGACAACCTGCGAGCGCCGCCGGGGGCGGACTCGCTGTCGGTGTTCCGGGAGGTCAGCACCAAGGCGGGCCCGTTGCCGCCGTGGTCCGAGCGGATCCGGGGCGGACTGCTGGAGGGGGTGCCGCTGGCGCACGGGCTCTGCCCGGTGGACGGCTGCGGTCGCTGGCAGCAGTGGTTCGGGCTGCTCTATCCGGTGCTGCTGGTGGTCGCCGCGGTGCTCACGGTGCTCGCGTACCGCCGGGCCGCCCGGGGGTCCCGCGGGGAGCGGGCCCGGCCGGTGGTGCAGCTCGCGCTGGTCGTCGGCGCCGCGTTGACCCTGCTGTCGTACGTGCGCACCCCGCTCGCCGCGACCAGCCCGCTGGACAACGCCCGCTACCTGTCGGTGCTGCAACTGTCCCTGCCGGCGGTGCTCTGGCCGCTCTGGGTGGCCGCCGTCGCCTGCTGGCGGGGCACGGTCGGCGCGCTCGGCCGGCTCACCGGCGCGCTGGCGACCGCCGTGCTGGCCGCGCTGACCGCGACCACGCTGGTGATCACCGTGCTCTTCGTGACCACCGGCGTCGGGGCGTCGCGGACCGAGGAGCGCCAGGCCCGGGAGCTGGCCGGCGCGCTGCGTGCCGACGGCCCCCACGAGGTGTACGGGGACTACTGGACCTGCAACCGGCTGATCTTCAACACCGACGAGACGGTGGTCTGCGCTGTGCTCGACGGCGACCTGTCCCCCGGGCAGAACCGCTACCTGCCGTACTGGCGACAGGTCGGCCGGGCCGAACGACCGGGCTATGTGGTGGAGGCCGACTCGCCGATGGACCGGCGGCTGCGCCGGCTGCTCGCCGACCGGCCCGACGCCGCACCGGTCCACGAGGTCGGCGGCTATCGCGTGTACCACCCCGACACTGCGGTCCGGCCCTGGCGGTAGCCGCAGGTCGTACGCTGGCCGGGCCGCCGCGCTGGGCGCCGCCGTACCGCCCGTCGAGAAGCGGTGACTCTAGGCTTGCTCCCTTGGGCAAAGCTGCCTAAAGTTTCTCGTCGTGAGTAGCGTTTACCGGATTGGCGACTTCGCCAAGCGCGTCGGGCGGTCACCGTCGACCGTCCGGCGCTGGGAGGCGGAAGGCAAGATCACTGTCCGCCGCTCCCCGTCTGGTCAGCGCTACTTCGACGAATCCGACGTGGCCGCCGTCCTTGCCCCCGGTTTCGCCCGTGACGACCGCAAGATCGTCGTCTACTGCCGCGTTTCCTCCGCCGGGCAGCGCGCCGACCTCGCCTGCCAGGTCGAAGCCATGGAGGCGTTCTGCCTCGCTCGCGGTTTGGCAGTGGATGAGTGGGTGCGGGAAGTCGGCGGCGGAATGAACCTGACTCGCCCGAAGATGCTCGCCGTCATGGCCGACGTCAAAGCCGGGCGAGTGGCAACTTTGGTCATCGCGCACAAGGACCGGCTTGCCCGGTTCGGCTATGACTACCTTGCTCACGAGGCCGAGACCGCAGGCTGCGAAATCCTCGTCGCCAACCAGGAGTCGCTGTCGCCGCGAGAGGAGATGGTGCAGGACCTGCTGGCTATCGTGCGTACCTTCTCCTGCCGCCTGTATGGCCTGCGGCGCTACGAGAAGCAGCTCAAGGCAGCGGACTTGACCGAGGCGTCGTCGTGAAGACGACCCGAATCGCCTACTCACACCGCCTCAACGCGGGAAAATACCGCGCGCTGGCCGAGCAGGCGCGGCGGCTGGGTCGGGTCCGCGGCGAGGTGTGGCAGCGGTACGGGTCGGCGCGCGGGGCTAGGTTGAAGGACCGGCAGGTTCGCGACCGATGGTTGTCCGAGGGCATCCACCACCGGTTCGGGGTGTTGGCCAACGCGTGGAAGGAAACCGTCCGCGACGCGATGGCCGACATCGCCGCGACCCGCGAATCGGCCAAGGTGCAGGTGCGCCGAGCCATCCGCCACCACACCGGCGACCGGGCAGAGCAGAAGCGGCTGTTCAGCCTGCTCAAGGCTGACCGGTGGGCCGACGACCCGTACCTGTCCCGGCAGATGCGCTCACACTGGCGGCGCGGGCACAACCGCACCCACAACCAAATCGTGGTGCGCGCCGACCAGCACCACACCCGGGCTGACGATGGCGGGCGATTGTGGCTGGCAGTGCCCGGGCTCGTGCGGTGCCAGATGGTCCGCATCCCGTTGAACACCACCGTCGCCCCGACGGGCACGCTGCGGTTGATCCTGCGTGATGGCCGGGTGGAGATCCACTACCAGATCGATGCCGCAGGAATGAAGACCTCCCAGCGTCCATCCGGCACGGCGACGCTGGGGGTGGACAAGGGTTACACCGAGGTGCTGACCGATTCCGATGGCAACCACCACGGTGACGGTCTCGGTCATCTGCTGAGCGCCGAATCCGATCGGATCAAGGAACGCAACCGCCGCCGGGCGAAACTGCGCTCGGTCGCCAATACAGCCGCCCGGCGCGGCGACCAGGCGAAGGCTGACCGGATCGCGGCCAACAACCTCGGCACGATTAAGCGTGATCGGCAGGCCGCCCGCCACCAGGCGCGGGTGCGCACGGAGATCTTCACCGCCGTGCACTGGGTAGTGGACAAGGCCGCCGTCGTGGTGGCCGAGGACCTGACCAAGACGTTCGCCGGGCGCACGCCGCTGGGCAAGAACACCAACCGGCGTCTCGCGGCGTGGACCAAGGGGGTCACCGCGCAGGCGCTGAAGAATGTGTCGGAGCGCAGAGGTTCTGCGCTCGTGCACGTCAACGCCGCCTACACCTCACAAGTCTGTCACCGCTGCGGCTGCTTTGGCCGACGCGCCGGGGATCGGCTTCACTGCACCCTGTGCGGGGTGGTGTGGCAGGCCGACGTGAACGCCGCGATCAACGTCCTGCGACGACATGGTGACCCCGACATCACCCTGCACACCCCGCATCGCGCGGTGAGGCAGATCGTGCAGGCACGGGCCGATCGCCACCGGAGCAGACTGCCGCTCCCGGACTCCAGCCCGGCACGCCAGGCGGAGAGCGAATCATCCGACGTGCTCAGCAATGAGCATTGACAAGGAAGCGGACCCGATGTTCATTCTGCTGCCGCCCTCGGAGGGGAAGGCCGACGCCGGCACCGGTCGACGATGGTCCCCGGACCGGCTCGCGCTGCCCGAGCTGAACCCGGCCCGGGAGCGGGTGCTCGACGCGCTCGTGGCGTTGAGCGCCGGGCCGGACGAGGCGGCGGCGCTGGCCGCGCTCGGGCTCACCGAGGGCCAGCGCGGCGAACTGCGCCGCAACGCACGGCTGCGGGTGGCGGCCACCGCGCCGGCCGCGCAGGTCTACACCGGGGTGCTCTACGAGGCGCTGGACCTGGCCTCGTTGCCGGCGGCGGCGCTGCGGACGGCCCGCCGGACGATCCTGATCAGCTCCGGTCTGTGGGGCGCGGTGCGGCTCGCCGACCGGATCCCGCCGTACCGCTGCCCGATCGGCGCCCGCCTGCCCGGTGTGGGGGCGCTGTCGGCGTACTGGCGGCCGGTGCTGGCGCCGGTGCTGTCGGCCGCGGCGGGCTCGGGGCCGGTGCTCGACCTGCGCTCCGGCGCGTACGCGACCACCTGGACGCCGCGCGGGGAGCTTGCCGAGCGGACGGTGATCCTGCGGGTGCTGCACGAGCGGGAGGTCGACGGGGTGCCGGTCCGTTCGGTGGTGAGCCATTTCAACAAGGCGACCAAGGGGCGGTTGGTCCGTGACCTGCTGGTCGCCGGGGCGCGGCCGCGTACCGCCGCGGAGCTGATCGGCACGCTGCGCGACCTGAAGCACACTGTCGTGGAGCAGGCGGCCGCCCCCGGTCGGGCTCGGCACGTGGATCTGGTGGTCACCGACCTCTAGGCGGGCACCCGCAAGATTTCCTCAAGGCTGGGCGGGACCGGTTCCGCAGCGGCGGCTCAGGGGCCACGGTAGGGGAACCAAGACTCCGACAAGGGAGCTCCTCCGTTGGCCCGCGAACCCGCCCTGCTCGATCGGCCCCGCTCCCCGGCGACGCCACCCCCGCTGGACTGGCTGACCCTGGGTGACGCGTTCGAGGCCGCCTGCCTGCTGCGCTGCACGCCACGGCCGACCGCCAGGCGGCTGTCGGCGGCGCTCCCGCCGCCCGCGTCGGGAGTGGAGTTCAACCGGGAGGACGCCGCCCAGCGGATGCGGCAGTTGCTCGGCCGACTGGACATCCCGGTGACCCACGAGGTGGCCGTCGGCGGCCTGCGCCGCCGCTACGAGCTGCACCGGCTCTGGGTGCCCCGGGAACACCGTGGGAGGTACGCCCGGGTGCTCGACGCCGGTTGGTGGCAGGGTCGTCGGGAGCTGCTCGGCGGACCGCTGCCCGGTGCCTCGCCGGCACGCCGGCGATGGGTGTCCCGGCTCGCCGCGGCGGCCTGGCGTTCGGCGCTGCTGGCCGGCGGGCGGCATGTCCGCCGGCACATCCTCGGCGTGCGGCTCACCGACCGGGAGCTGGCGGCGGTGCTGATCCGTGGCGCGGCCGTGCTCGACGTGCCGGCCCTGCTCCGTCCCGGCACCGGCTGTTTCCTGGTCAGCGTCGCCGACGGGCCGGACCGGGCACGGATCCTGCGCAGCGCGGCCATGGAACCGGCCAGCACCGCAGCTATGGAACCGGCCGGCACCGCGGCACCGCAGCCGGAGAGCCGCCCCGCCTGCTGACCCGGGCGCGGCCGGCATCGGCGGCCGGTCGAACGGGCTTGCTCGCACCGGCCCGACGGCGGACAGTGCACCGCGTGAGTCGTACCTCGCCCAGCCGGCCCGGTCGCCGCCGTCCGGGGACGGCGGCGCTGCTGACGCTGCTGCTGGCCGCGACGCTGACCGGGGCGGCCAGCTGCCGGGACGGCCTGGCCGAGCCGCTGCGGATCCGCATCGCCACGGGCAGCCCCACCGCCGTCTACTACGCCTTCGGGCAGTCCCTGGCAGCCATCCTCAACCGGGAGTTGCCCGGCGTGCAGGCCAGCGTCATCGTCACCGCCGCCTCGGCGGAGAACGTCCGGCTGGTCGGCTCCGGCGAGGCCGAGCTGGGCTTCACCCAGGCCGACGTGCTGCCCACCACCACGTCGGACAGTCCGACGGTCGACGCGGTCGCCCGGGTCTACGACGACCAACTGCATTTGGTGACCACCGGCGGCGGGCCGGTCCGCACGGTCGCCGACCTGCGCGGGCGGCGGGTCTCCGTCGGCGCGCCCGGATCCGGCACCGAGATCACCGCGACCCGGCTGCTGGAGGTGGCCCAGCTCGCTGACGAGGTACGCCAGGAGCGGCTCGGGCTGGACGACTCGGTGATCGCGCTGCGGGCCGGGCGGATCGACGCCTTCTTCTTCTCCGGCGGGCTGCCGGTGCGGGGCATCAAGGAGCTGGCCGGGCGCAGCGCCACCCGGATCGTGGACCTCGGCGAGTGGACGGAGCCGCTGCGCGCACGCTACAGCGAGGTCTACGTCTCCCGGGACATTCCCCGCTCGGTGTACGGCGTGGACCCGGTGACCACGGTGGCCAACCCGAACTACCTGATAGTCCAGGCCGCCCTCCCGGAGCGGTTGGTCCGGGAGGTGACCCGGCTGTTGATGGAGCGCCGGGCCGAGCTGGGCGCCGCGCATCCGGCGGCGGGGCGGATGAGCCCCCGCTCGGCGATCGCCACGCCGCCGCTGCCGCTGCACCCCGGGGCCGCCGCCTGGTACCGGGCGGCCAAGCCCTGACACCCGGCCCGCTAACGGGCCAGGGTGGAGCGTAGGTCGACAGCCGGTTCCTCGTCCGGCGACTCCGCCACGGGGACCGGCTGAGGCGTCGGGAACCACAGGCCGGCGACCAGCCCACGCGGCTCCCCCCGGCGCATGGTGAGCCGACCGTCGGAGGCGTCCACCAGCACCGCGGCGATGGTCAGGCCGAGCCCGGCGCCGTCCACGTTCTGCGCGTCCGGTGCCCGCCAGAACCGTTCGGTGGCCTGGCCGAGCTGGCTCTCGGTCATACCCGGACCGGTGTCGCGCACCTCCAGGTTCACCCCGTGGTCGCGGCTGGCCACGGTCACCGTCACCGCCCCACCGGCGCCACTGAACTTCACCGCGTTGTCGATCAACGCGTCCAGTGCCTGGTCGACGGCGGTCGGCACGGTCTGGACGTACGCCGGGGCGTCGGTCGTGACGAGCCGCAGCGCGACCGACCGGTGCCGGGCCAGCGGCGCCCAGAAGGCCACCCGGGACGCGGCCACCGCGGCGGCGTCCACGGTGACCCGCTCGTTCTCCTCACGTTCGGCACGGGCCAGGGTGAGCAGCGCGTCCAGCACCAGGGCCAGCCGGTCGGTCTCCTCCAGGGCCAGCCGGTGCTCGGAGCGCCCGTCCGGGTCGGTCAGGCTGGGGCCGAGCTCCTCCACCCGCAGCCGCAGCGCGGTGAGCGGGTTGCGCAGCTGGTGGCTGGCGTGCGCGACGAACGCCCGCTGCCGGTCCATCACGTCGGACACCACGTCGGCCATGTGATTGAAGCTCGCTGCGAGCCGGCGTAGCTCCGGCGGGCCGAGCCGGTGCAGCACGCGCGCCTTCCGGTCGCCCTCGGCGATCTCGTGGGTGACCGCGTCCAGCTCGGTGACCGGGCGCAGCACCCAGCCGGCCAGGCCGAACGCGGTGAGCACGCAGGCCAGCACCGCGAGCAGGCCGGCCAGGGCGAGCAGCAGCCACCAGGCGGTGACGGTCCGGCGGATCGGGTCGGACGGGGTCACGATCACCACCGCACCGAGGACCTCGCCGCCGTCGTTGATCGGCACCGCCACCACCACCGCGCCGGCCGTCCACGGCAGGACCGACTCGGGGGCGCTGGTCTGCTGCCCGGACAGCGCGATGTCCAGCGCCGTTCTGGTCCCCGTGGCCGGACGCCAACTCGTCGAGGCGACCACGGTGCCCCGCTCCCGGTCGACGACCGCCGCGCCGATCGCGTACAGCTCGTCGTAGCTGCGCAGCTCCGCCTCGATCGGGCCCGGCCCGCCGCCGCGTAGCACCGGTCCGGCCAGCGAGGCGAACCGGGTGGCGTCGGCGAGCCGGTCGGCGCGTACCCGTTCGGTCTCGCGGCTGGCCAGGGTGGCGGCCAGCGGGGTCTCCAACGCGATGAGGACGAGCACCATCAGCAGCAGATAGCTGATCACCAGTCGACGGCGCACGGCGGCCCCTCACGCATCGCGCAGCCGGTAGCCGACCCCGCGTACGGTCTCGACCAGGCGGGCGTCGCCCAGCTTGCCGCGCAGCGACCCGACGTGCACCTCGACGGTGTGCCGGTCGGTCCAGGTGGTGCCCCAGGCGTCGAGCAGGATGCGGTCGCGTGGCACCGCCACCCCGGGCTGACGGGCCAGCGAGAGCAGCACGTCGAACTCCTTGCGGGTCAGCGTGACCTCCCGGCCGTCCACCGTCAACGTCCGGGCGGCGACGTCGATGCGCACCGCGCCGGCCTCGATCAGGTGCCGTTCCGGAGCGGCGTTCGCGGCCCGGCGCAGCACCGCCTCGATGCGGGCCTGCAACTCCACCATCGAGAACGGCTTGACGACGTAGTCGTCCGCGCCGAGGCGAAGGCCGAGCACCCGGTCGCGTTCCTCGCCTCGGGCGGTCACCGCGATGATGCCGAGCTGGCTGCTGCGCCGGCGCAGCTCCCGGCAGAGGTCGGTGCCGTCCCCGTCGGGCAGGGTCAGGTCGAGCAGCACCAGGTCGCACGGGGCGGCGGCGAGCCCGGCGGCGACGGTGGCGGCGTGCTCGACCTCGTACCCGCGGCGGGTGAGGGCGGAGGAGAGCGCGGCGGCGACCCGGCGGTCGTCCTCCACCAGCAGGATCCGCACCCGTGCCCCCGTCCATCGCAGTGTCGTCCTGCGAATGGTGGCAGAAGGTTGCCGCGAGCGGGAGGGCCGCCTCCCGGCCTGCTCGACTAGAGGCCGAAGACGTCGTCGGCGACGGCGTCCCGAACGCCATCCACGAAGCCCCGGAAACCCGGGTCGTCGTGGCGGGCCGGCACGCTGGTGACGTTGACCCCGCTGGCCTGGGTGACCGCGTCGACCAGGGGTGCGTAGTCGATCTCGGCGTCGGTGAAGGCGTCGTCGTCCGCCTCGGCCAGGTTGATCACGTGCTGTACGTCATCGGACGGGGTGTCCGGGTCCTCGGCCCACTCGCCGCCAGCCCGGTAGCACTCGTCGTACAGCGCGCGCTGGGTATCGGTCCAGTCCTCGTCGTAGCTCTCCATCGTCACCCTCCCGCCGCCTGCTCCACCTGAGCATGCCGGGCCGCGACCGGCGTCGGCGGCGGTACGGCCGAAACGCCTGCCGGCCCCCGTAGGCTGCCACGGTGATCTACAAGTTGCTGCCGACGGTGGAGTGGGACGACGCCCGGGCGGTCGGCCACCTGGTCGGCTCGGCGGTGGACCGGCAGGATGGCTTCATCCACCTATCCGCCGCCGACCAGGTGGTGGAGACGGCCCGACGACACTTCACCGGCGCCACCGGGCTCACCCTGCTGACCGTGGACCCGGAACGGCTGGGCGACGCGCTGCGCTGGGAGCCCTCGCGGGGCGGCCAGCTCTTTCCCCACCTGTACGGCCCGCTGCCGGTGACCGCGGTGGTGTCGACGCAGACGCTTCCGGCTGATCAGCCGGCCGCCGACGCGGTGGCGGCGCTGCTGGCCTGAGCGGTCGCTATGCTACGCCGAGTCCCGTGCGCCCCGGCCCCACGCTCCGTGCCTGGGCGGGCGTGGCAGCCCCGATCCGCGCGGCCGATGGCACGCCGACGCGGGTCACCGACGGCGCCCGGCGCGCCCTGCGACCATGCGAGTTGAAGGATGACTGACAGCAGTTCCCCGTCCCCCTCGGTCTTCGTCCACCCCACCGCCGACGTGGAGGAGGGTGCCCGGATCGGCGACGGCACGAAGGTCTGGCATCTGGCCCACATCCGGTCGTCGGCGGAGGTGGGCGCCGGCTGCGTCATCGGCCGCAACGTGTACGTCGACGCCGGCGTCACGGTCGGCGACCTGGTCAAGATTCAGAACAACGTCTCCGTCTACCAGGGGGTGACCCTGGAGGACGAGGTCTTCGTCGGCCCGTGCGTCGTCTTCACCAACGACTTCCGGCCCCGCGCGCAGAATCCGGACTGGAAGATCACCCCGACCATGGTGCGCCGGGGCGCCTCGATCGGCGCGAACGCGACCCTGGTCTGCGGAATCGAGGTCGGCGAGTACGCGATGATCGCGGCCGGCTCGGTGGTGACCAAGGACGTCGCGCCGTACCAGCTCGTCGCCGGCAACCCGGCCCGTCCCAAGGGCTGGGTCGACGAGCGCGGCGAGGTCATCTCCCGGGACGTGGACAACCCGCCGCAGCGGCAGGGCTGAGCCGACGACGAACGGCGGTGTACGGAACGCATCCGTCCACCGCCGTTCGTGTCGGTCGGGCCGTTCAGCGGCAGAGCCGGGCGATCTCCTCCTGGAACCGGTCCATCGGGTTCTCCTCGGCCGGACCGAGCAGGTAGGTCTTCAGCTCACGCCGGGCCTCGACCATCGGGTCGTCGTCGGCCCGGGTCACGGCGACGATCTTCTCCAGCTCGCCGCAGTCCCGGCAGAGCAGGTACGCCGCCCGGGCGGTCGGGTACTCCCGCCGGAACTCGTCCTCCGGCAGGCCGCTCGGGTTGGCCACCACGTACGGCCGTTCGCTCTGCACGAAGTCCGAGACCACACTGGAGACGTCGCTGATCAGCAGGTCAGTCTGGTTGAAACAATCGAACAGCGCCGGCGTCCGGCCGGTGACCACGAGGTGCCGGGTACCGTCCAGCGAGGTCGCGTCGGCGTCACCGCCAGCGCTCCGGATGAGTTCCACCAGCCGCTCGTGCACCGCCTTGGCGTCCTTGGAGCGGGAACCGGTCAGCGGGTGCGGCTTGTAGATGACGCGCACCTCGGGCCTCGTCGCCAGCAGACCCTGGATGATCCGCTCCCCCATCAGCACGAGCGAGGTGTGGTACGGGTCGTCGTCCAGCCACCCCTCCCACGTCGGGGCGTAGAGCACGGTGAAGGGCCGATCGACCGACTCCGCGCCGAAGGTGTGCACGCCGGCGAGCTGCGGGCGCCCGATCTCCACGATGTCGGTGTCGAGCACGCCCACCCCCGCCCGGGCGTACCGCTCGCGACCGGCGAGACCGGCGACCCAGACCTCGTCGTACACCTTGCTGTAGGGGTTGACGCTGGCCGCCTTGTCGCTGTCGCCGTGCCCGACGAAGACGTGCTTCATGCCCGGCTCGCGGAGCATGTGGATGTTCGCGCCGACGTTCGCCGCGTAGAGCGCCGTGCGTACGCTGCCCAGTTCGAGGTTCATGAAGTCCACCCCGGCCGGCACACAGATCACCGGCAGTCGGGTGTCGGCGAGCTCGGTGAACGCCTCCCGGCTACGCATCAGCACCACCGCGCGCTGCTCCAGCGCCTCGGTTGGAGCGAGCCACATGTTCGCCTGGTAGGCGTCCTTGGCCGGACCGGCGAAGTAGAGCGCCACCTCGGGCCGGTGGGTGTCGAGCCAGCGCTGGACGGCGGGCAGCAGCGGGCTCTGCCCGGAGCCCCGGCCGCGCAGCCAGGTCAGCGCGACGATCCCACCGACGACGGCGGCGGCGAGCACCGCCCCCGCTCCCGCGCCCAGCACCGGCGCGACGGTGTCGAGGGCGGCCGCGACCACGGCGGCCGGCGCCAGCACCACGTTGACCAGGGCCAGTCGGTCACCGGCGAGCCAGGCCGCCCACCCCGGCGGACGGGGCGCGGAGCGCATCGGCCCGAGGTCGATGTTGCGGACCAGCGCCGAGACCGGGTTGCGCCGGTCGATCATGGTGGCGAGGGCGCCGGCGAAGACCGAGATCAACCAGACCGCGGCCGGCAGCAGCAGGATCAGGCTGAGCTCCCCCGCGCTGGGGCGCACCGTGGCCACCACCAGCAGGACGATCGCGAGGTCCCTGGTGAGCTGGCGGTAGTCCCCGCGCAGGCCGACCTTTTCCAGCAGGGTGTGCGTGGCTGGCGACCAGCGGGCGAGCGCGTACTCGCCGCCGAGGGCGGCCAGCCCGGCTAGCGTGAAAACGACGGCCCAGCCGAGCGCACCGGCGACGAGCATCACGACGTAGGCCAGCAGCAGCAGCGCGCCGCGGGCCGCGACTCCCGCCGGTCCCATCAACTTACCGAACAAGGACTAGCTCCCTAAGAGATCGACGACTGACTCCACGGGCCACCACTGGCGCCGTGACGGCCTGGATCCCCCGCTTTTGCTGCGATCGTGGGCGTGCCGGGCGTCGCCGGTGAGCCCCTCGCCGAGCCGCCATCGGAGGACCGGTCGGCCGAGGCGGCCCACCTGCCCACCCGCTGAACCTGACCCGCGACGACAACCGGCGCTCACGCGGCCCCCCGCTACCGCGCTGGTGTGACCTTAACGCGAAGGAACGCGCCGGTATTGATCGGGTGCCGCAGTGTCAGGCGAAAAGTCCCCCGGGGTCCGGATCGCCGCCCCTCCGGGTCGGCGCGAATCGGCTCCACCTGAGAACGTCGTGAGGGCCGCGGACGGTGTCCGGTCTCGATAGAACCTCGCCGGTCGCCGGTTCCTATACTGGGCCGGCCGCCTGGGCCGAGTGACGGCCGCCCACGCAGTAGTCGATCACGGCGGTGTCCGCGGAGAGTTACCGTCCCCAAGGAAGGATCTGCGTGTTCACAACCCTGATCGCCCTCGTCGTGGCCCTTGTGCCCGGGGCGGTGCTCGGCTTCGCCCTGCCCCCGGGGCGCTACCGGTGGGCCGTGTGGGCCGCCGCCCCGGCGACCACCCTCGGTCTGGTCACGGTCGGAATGGCGTGGTTGCCGACGCTGGGCCTGCCCCGGAGCGCCCTGGCGGTGCTCGTCGCGGAGCTGGTGCTGGCCGGTGCCGTGGTCGTCGTGTCCCGCCTGTTCTGGCGAGGGTTGAGCAACGCGGACGAGGAGGGCGGACGGCCGAGTCTCCGCGCACGCTTCCGCCCGCTCCCCTCGGTCCGTCCCCGCTGGGTCGACATGGCCGGTGTCGCCGTCCCGTCGGCGATCACCATCGCCTTCGGCTGGCTGATGCTCGGCCGGCTCGTCGCCCCACCCGGCTGGGACGCCATGAACCACGGCTTCCTGACCCGCCGCATTCTGGAGACCGGCAGCGTCATGGTCACGTCGGCGTGCACATCCGGCGTCAACGAGGTGGCGGTCTCCTGCAAGTTCTACCCGTTGGCCGCCGACATCTCCTGGGCCCAGGCTGTCCAGATCACGGGCGGCTACATCAGCACCGCCATGGCGGCCTGGTCCATCATCCTCGGCCCGCTCGCCCTGGTGGCCAGTGTCTACGGCGCCGCTCGCGCGCTCGGCGCCCGGCCGGTCGTCGCCGCCTGCGCCGCGACCGCGCCCGCCTTCATCGGCCCGATGTGGGTTTCCGTGGTCAACGGGCGGATCAACGAGCAGACCGCCCCGGCCATGGCGGGTGCCATCGCCCTGTTGGTCGCACTCGCGCTGCGTGGCCCGCACCCGGTACGGCTGGGGCTGCTGGCCGGGCTCGCCGGTGCCGGCCTGGTCATGACGCACACCTACGACGTCCTGTTCATCGGGGTGCTCACGATCGGCGTGGTGCTGGCGCTCCGCGCGCCGTTCAAGCTGCGTCACGGCGTCACCGCCCTCGGCACCATGGTCGTCGCCGCGCTGCTGCCGCTGCTGCCGCTGCTGGGTGCCCTGCTCGGTGCGAACGGCGAACGAACCTCCAACGAGCCCGCCCTGCCGAACATGTGGGACAAGTCGATCGAGTACTGGGTGACCCACCCCCAGCGCTACGCGCTCTTCGGCTATCCGCTGGTGCCGAGCAAGGACTTCGTCTTCACGATGTCACCGATCAGCGTCGCCGTGGTCATCACGATGGCCTGCCTGCTGGTCTCGCCGTTCTGCCTGCTCATCCCGCGGCTGCGCTGGGCCCGGCCGTGGTTCGTGGCCGGGGCCGTCTTCACCGTCATCGGCATCTGGACCACCAGTTCCGAGTCGACCGCCGCGGCCACGCTGGCGGGTCTCTGGTACGGCGTCCGCGAGCGGGTCCGTTCGATGATCTTCCCGGTCTACGGCGTCCTGACGGTGGTCGGTGCGGTCGTCATCGGGATCGCGATCCAGTGGCTCGTGTCGCGGCTGGTGGCCAAGGCCCGTGGCCTGCGCGACTCGGCCGTGCCGGCCGCGGTGGCCGCGACGGTCCTGGTGCTCGCGCTCATCGGGTTGGGCGCCGTGCCGTCGAGCTGGAAGCCACTGCGGACGGCCATGATCAACAGGGCTCCGCTCGGCAATTCCTACGTCCAGACCTACGAATGGCTCAGCGAGAACACCCCACCCGGCAGGACGGTGGCCTACGACCGGCACCGCGAATTCATGTCCTGGGCGTACGCCGACTACAAAAACCCGCTGCTGTTCGGCATTCCGCCGCTGCCCGGCCTCACCGAAGCGGGCGACGACTACGAGCGCCGCTGGGCCGCCTTCAACTGGCTCGTGGGCAGCGAAGGTGCGGTGCCCGCCGGTTGCGAGGTACGCCGGTTCGGCGTCGAGTACGTCGTCGTCGGCAAGCGCGGCATTCCCGCCGCGACGAAGAACTACAAGCAGGCGTTGCTGGACGCCAGCGACAAGGTCACCCTGGTGCAGAAATTCGGCCGGATCAAGATCTACCAGGTCACCGACGCGGGGCGGGCCTGCGCGTCCGACGGCTGACCGACCGCCCGCGAGCCTGACCCGGCTCGGCGGGCGGTAGTCGAGGGGGAGCGTCCGCCCGCCCGCCAGGCGACGCTCCCCCTCGGATACACGAAAGGGCGGGGCGACCGTGGTCGCCCCGCCCTTTACCGTCCGTCAGCGGCCGTTGTCGGCGAAGAGCCGACCCACCACCCGGTGCGCCGGCAGGATCCGCTGCCGCTCGACGTCGGCGTCGGCGGTGCCGGCGACGATGTCCAGGAAGTGGTCCAGCTGGGCGGCGAGCGGCTCGCGGTTCGTGATCAGCTCCGGCACCTCGATGATGCTCTGCTGCCGGTAGCCACGGCCGTCCGGAGTGGCGGCGTCCAGTGAGACGTGCCGGTAGATGGTCACGTCCTTGCGGATCAGGTCGGCCTCGATCAGCCGGTCGACCTCGCTGATCACCAGGGTCCGCACCTTGCGCTGCCCGATCCGGCTCGCCGACACGTTGGCCAGGGCGCCGGTGCCGAACGACAGCACGGTCTCCGCCACGTCCTCCGCCTCGGTGAGCGAGTCGGGGTGGAAGTGGCCGAAGGTCCCGCGTACCGTCGCCGGCTCCTCTCCGCCGAAGGCCTGGATCGCCAGGTCGACGTCGTGGATGAGCAGGTCCCAGGCGACCCCGGTGCGGATCCGCGGCGCGTACGGCGAGTGCCGGGTGGCGGTCAGGTGCAGCGGGCGGTGGACCAGGGCAAGTGCCGTCAGCACCGCAGGGTTGAACCGCTCCAGCAGCCCGCACAGCAGCGGCACCCCGCGCTTCTCGGCGGTCGCCACGATCTCCTCGGTCTCCGCGAGGCTGCCGCAGACCGGCTTTTCGATCAGCAGCGGCTTGTCGGCGGCCAGGACCTGGTCGGCGAGGCCGCGGTGGAACTCGGTGGGAGCGGCGATCACCACCGCGTCGACGTCGGAGAGGTCGTCGGCGTCCGGGGACCAGTCGGCCCCGTACCGCTCGGCAGCCTGCTGGCCGACCGAGCGTCGAGGCTCGATGACCCGGGCCAGCTCGGCCCGGTCGGACTGGGCGACCACCCGGGCGTGCAGCGAACCCATGACCCCGGTGCCGACCAGGGCGAAACGCAGCTTGGCGGTCACGCGCCGACCGCCTTCCGGACGGCCTCGACGACCTGGTCGAGGTCGCTGTCGGTGAGGTGGTGGTGCACCGGCAGGGAGACGCACTGGCGGACCACCCGGTCGGTCACCGGCGCCGGGTCCGCGATCACCCGAGGGTGGTCGCGGTAGCAGTCGTAGTCGTAGACCGTCTTCGGGTAGTAGATGCCGCAGCCCACGCCGCTCTCGGTCAGGCGGGCGATCACCTCGTCGCGGCTCACCGGAGCCTCGTCGGTGACCAGCACCGTGTACTGGTGCCAGACGTGCGACCGGCCGGGCAGCTCGGTCGGCAGGCGCAGCCCGGGGACGTCGGCCAGACCGGCGGAGAGTCGGCCGGCGTTGTCCTTGCGGCGCTTGACGTTCCCGCCGTACGCGGCGATCTGCGGGATGCCCAGCGCGGCCTGCAGGTCGGTGAGGCGGTAGTTGTGCCCGGCCACCTCGTACTGGTAGCGCTGCCGCATGCCCTGGTTGCGCAGCACGCGCAACCGGTCGGCGAGCACCGCGTCGTTGGTGGTGATCATGCCGCCCTCACCGGTGGTGAGGTTCTTGGTGGCGTACAGCGAGAAGGTGCCGAGACCGAAGCTGCCGGCGCCGCGGCCGGAGATGGACGCGCCCAGGGACTGCGCGGTGTCCTCGACCAGGCCCAGGCCGTGCTTCTGGGCCAGCGGGGCGATGGTGTCCATGTCGGCGGGCTGGCCGTACAGGTGCACCGGCATCAGCACCCGGGTGCGCGGGCCGATGGCGTCGGCGAGCGCCGCCGGGTCGACGCAGAAGTCATCCTCGCGAATGTCGGCGAACCGGGCGGTGGCGCCCGCCTCGAGGATGGCGTTGAGGGTCGCGACGAAGGTGAAGGGGCTGGTGACCACCTCGTCGCCGGGCTGCAGGTCGAGCACCTGAAGCGCGGCCACGAGGGCAGTGGTGCCGTTGTTGACGGCGACCGCGTGCTCGACGCCGACCAGCTCGGCGAACTCGCGCTCCAGGCGGGCCACCATGGGCCCCTGCGCGATGACACCCGAGCGGATCACCTCGACCGCCAACCGTTCGGCTTCCTCGTCCAGCTTGACGACGGAAATCGGGATCACAACAGCTCTCCTTGAGGTATGGGGCAGCGTGCAGACCGTAACAGCGCGGGAGATGCCCGGCACACCTGGACCACCGCGACGCGAATCCCCCCAGCGCCGGACCGGTCCCGACTCGCGGTCAACCTCGGTTCGTGGTACGCGGCACACTGCGCTAGTCTCGGCGAATTGTGCAGGCGACCCGGACGTGTCGGGACAACCAAAGGACAGGACGGCCGTGGCAGAAACCGCGACGCAGGTCGAAACGGTACCCACCCCGGCCACCGGGGCCGCCGCGGCGAAGTCCCGATGGCTCTCACTGGCCGTCCGGGTGGTGGTCATCGTGACGATCGCGGCCGGCATGACCTGGAGCGTCATCAGCCAGTGGCCGCAGGTGCGGCAGACCTGGGTCGACCTCGCGTGGCCCTCGGTGGTGCTCGCCGTGCTGGCGGTGCTGGCCGGCATGTTCGCCAACTCGATGGCCTGGCGGGCCGCCGCGGCGGACCTGGAGCACCGGGTGTCCGTGTCGGCGGCTCTGCGGATCTGCATGGTCGGCCAGCTCGGCAAGTACATCCCGGGCAGCGTCTGGGCCTACGTCCTGCAGATGGAGCTGGGCCGGCGTGCCGGCCTGCCACGGGCTCGGGCCTTCCTGGCCACCCTGATGGCGCTGGGTCTCGGCGTCGTCGCCGCGCTCGGCGTTGGTCTGCTCAGTCTGCCTTCGCTGCTCGACGCGACCGCCGACTCCGGCGCGGAGTACGCCGAGCCGGTCCGGGTCGCGCTCTACATCGTCGCCGTCCTCTTCCCGATCGCGCTGCTCTGCGCCGTTCCGGCCGTGTTGACCCGGCTCATTCAGCTCGTCCTGAAGGTGCTGCGTCGACCGCCGCTGCAGCACCGGCTCACCCTGCCCGGCGTGCTCCGGGTGGTCGGGTGGAGCGCCCTGGGCTACACCCTCTTCGGCGTGCACCTGTGGCTGCTGGCCAACGCGCAGGCCGCCCCGGGCGTTAGTGGCCTGCTGCGCAGCATCGGGTCGTTCGCCATCGCGATGACCGTCGGGATGTTCGCCTTCCTCTCCCCCTCCGGGCTGGGCGTCCGGGAGGCCGTGCTGGTCGCCACCATGGCGCCCTTCCTCGCTGGCGCCGGCGGCATCGGCGCGGCGACCGGGATCGCGCTCGCCTCCCGCCTGATCTTCACCGTGGCCGACCTGCTCGCCGCCGGCATCGCCGCCCTCTCCGGGATGCGGCAGCTGCAGAAGGTGACCGGGGAGAGCACTGCCGACCCGGCGCTCGACGGGGCCGCTGCGGCGGTTCGGGCCGAGCAGGTGCCAGCGCCCCGCTCGGGTGCGGACGCATCGGTCACCACCGGCTGACGTTCCCGCCCGCCCGTAAGACAACCCCCTGGACACGTACGTTGAACCGCCGGTGCCCCCGACCTTTCGGTCGGGGGCACCGGCGGTTCGACGTACGTCAGGTCAGCGGCCCTGGGACGCGGCCATCTCGGTCAGTACCTCCAGGTGCCGGTGCAGCACCCGGTCCAGGCTGAACCGCTCGCGGATCAAAGCCTGACCGTTGACCCCGATCTGCTTAGCCAGGCCCTGGTCGGTCAGCGCGGCGGTCAGCCGCTGCGCCAGGCCCTGGACGTCACCCGGCTGGCAGAGCAGGACGTTGTCGCCGTCGCGGAGGGCGATGCCGGGGAAGTTGTCGGCCCGCGCCGGCGCCACCACCGGGACCCCGGCGGCCATCGCCTCCAGCGTCGCCGTGCCGAGACCCAGCCCCTGCTCGTGCGACTCCACCGTGGCGGCGGCGAGGTAGTCCGGGATCTCACTCTTGGGCACCTTGCCCGCGGCGATGACGGCGTGCTCGACGCCGAGCGCACGGGCCCGCTCGGCGAAGTGTTGGTAGTAGACCTGCCCGCAGATGAGCAGCTTCGCGTCCGGCACCGCGGCCAGCACCTCGTGCAGCGCCTCGACCAGCGCGACGCGGTCCCGCAGCGGGATGACGTGGCCCACCGAGAGGATCACCGGCGCGTTGCCCAGTTCGTGACGGTCGCGGACCCGCTGACCGTTGCCGCCGACCACCCAGTCCGGATCCACCCCGACCGGGATCGGCACCAGGCCGGAGTGCGCGCCGCGGTAGCGCGACTCGATGTACTCCTGCATGAGCACGTCCATCACCACGAGCCGGGGCTTGGCGCGCCGCATGAACGGCTTGACCATGGCCGCGTCCAGACCGCGGAACACCTTCGCGTACCGGGCCTGCGGGTTCTCCAGCCGGGTGTGGATGGAGAGCAGCGCCGGCACCCGGCGCTTACGCGCGTAGAGCGCGGTCGCCCAGGTCAGGTCGAAGAACTGCCCGTGCTGGTGGATGACGTCCGGCCGGAAGTCGTCGAGCAGTGTGCGGACCCGCCGCAGCACACTCGGCCGGCTGGTGAAGGAGATGTCGAAGCTGACGGCCAGCCGGGTCTCCGGCAGCATGAACGCCGGCAGCCGGACGATCCGCAGCCCGTCGCGCTCCTCCACCGCAGGAGCGTCCTGGTAGGCGGCGGTGAGCACCAGCACCTCATGCCCGGCGGCGGCGTAGCCACGGGCGAGCGACTCGGACAGATGGGAGCTTCCGCCGGCGCGCGGCGGAAAGAAGTTGTTGACGACTGCGATACGCACGGGAGGGGGACTCCTAGCTTTCCGCTACGGGGACGAACCGGACATCGCCGCCGTCCAACTCGACTGTGGAGACCACCCGAGCCGGGACCCCCGTCACGACCGCCCCCGGTGGCACATCTCTGCTGACCACGGCGCCCGCGCCGACGACCGCACCGTCACCGATGGTGACGCCCATCATCACGGTCGCGTTCGCCCCGATGAAGACGCGGTCGCCGATCATCACCGGCGCACGGTCCACCGAAGCATAGGCACGACCCGATACGCAACGTCGGGCGGTGGAGTGGGTGTAGATCTGCGCGCCGCAGCTGATGTCGCACCCGGCACCGATGGTCAGCCCGCCGGAACCGTCGATGACCGTGAAGGCACCGATCCAGGTCCCGGCGCCGACCACCGGCTCGCCGATCACCCAGGCGAGCGGGTTATACGGGTTCGCCGGGAGCCCGTGCGATGACGGACTCCCGGCGGACGACGACTGGGTCACGCCACCTCGGTCTTGATCAGGTCGGTCATCCCGTCCTCGACGGCGATGGTCGGCTCCCAACCGAGCACCTCGCGGGCCCGGGTGATGTCCGCGGCCCGGCGGCTGACCAGCACCTCACGCGGGCTGAACTGCGGCTCGACGTCGACACCGACCGCCTTGATCAGGATGTCGGCGAGGGTGGCCACCGAGGTGTCGATGCCGGTGCCGATGTTGACCGCCACGTTGCCCTGCTCGGCCTCCAGCGCGGCGACCACCGAGCGGGCGATGTCGTGGACGTGGATGAAGTCCATCGACTGCTCGCCCTTGCCGTCGATGACCGGCGGCTGACCGGTCTTCAACCGCTTCACGAAGTGGTTGATCACCGAGGTGTAGTACGCGGTCGGCTTCTGGCCCGGGCCGTAGACGTTGAAGAACCGCAGGGCGACCCAGTTCAGGCCCTTGCTGCGCTGGTAGAAGCCGAGCAGGTCCTCACCGGCACGCTTCGAGATGCAGTACGGGGTGAGCGGGTCGAGCCGGTCGTCCTCGTGCATCGGCAGCTTCTTCGGGTCGCCGTAGACCGAGGCCGACGACGCGAAGACCAGCCGCTTGACGCCGTTGTCGGCGGCGGCGGCGAAGACGTTGTGGTTGCCGACCATGTTGATGTCGATCGACTCGTGCGGGTCGGCCTGGCTCTTGTTGATCGAGACCGCGGCGAGGTGGATCGCGTAGTCGCAGCCCTTCATGGCCGCGTGCACGGCACCGCCGTAGCGGACGTCCTGCTCGATCAGCTCGACGTCGCCGGTCGCCACCAGCTCCGCGATACGGTCCCGGTCGCCGCGGGTCATGTTGTCGAAGATGCGGACCCGGTAGCCCTTCTCCAACAGCATCGGTACCACGTGCAGGCCGATGAAACCAGCGCCTCCGGTGATGAAGACGGTCTGCTTCGACATGGCGGAGCGTGTCCTTCCTGGGGGGATCAGCGGCTGGTGGCCGCGGAGTTGACGACGTCGATGAGGGTGGCCGCGACGGTCTCGACCTGGTCGTCGGTGAGGTTGGCGTGCATCGGGATGGCCAGGTGCCGGACGAACAGGTCGGCCGAGACCGGGCAGGGCGTGGTCTGGCCGTAGAGCGGCTGGGCGTGCGAGGCGTACGTGCCGAAGGTGCACTGCACTCCGCGCTGACGCAGTGCCAGCGCGACCGCGCCCCGGTCGACCGAGGGGGCCAGGGTGACCACGTACGACTGCCAGGGGTGCTCGCGGTCCGGCGCCTCGTACGGCGTCGTGATCAGCTCGTGGTCCTTGAGCAGCTCACCGTAGCGGGCGGCGGTGCGACGCTTGGCGGCCAGCAGGTCCGGCAGCCGGTCGAGCTGGGCGAGCATGATCGCCGCGGAGATGTCGGAGAGCCGGTAGTTGTAGCCCAGCTCGGTGAAGGTCGGGATCGGCAGGTGCGACAGCTCGGCGCGGGTGAGCGCCCCCTCCACGCCGTACGTGTGCAGCTTGCGGGCGTGCGCCGCGAGGTCCTCGCGGTCGGTGACGTACGCCCCGCCCTCGCCAGCGGTGATGCCCTTGCGGCCGTGGAAGCTGAAGGTGGCGATGTCGGCGAGGCTGCCGGCCGGGCGGCCCTTGTAGGTGGCGCCCGCCGAGCAGGCGGCGTCCTCGACCAGGAACAGCCCGTGCTTGTCGGCGATGGCGCGCAGCTCGTCGTAGTCCGCCGGCTGCCCGAACGCGTCGACGGCGATGATGCCGACGGTGCGTGGCGTGATCGCGGCCTCGACGGCGGCCGGGTCGACCGTCCAGGTGTCCGGCCGCACGTCGGCGAAGACCGGCGTGGCGCCGGTCCACATCACGGAGTGGCCGGTGGCCGGGAAGGTGTAATCGCCGACGATCACCTCGTCGCCGGGCTTGACCCCGAGGGTGAGCAGCGCGAGATGCAGGGCGGAACCGCAGTTGCTGGTGGCGAGGGCGTGCCGGGTGCCGGCGACGACGGCGAAGCGCTCCTCGAAACGACGGCAGGTGGGCCCGGAACCAGCGAGCCAGCCGGAGGCGAAGACCTCGGCGATGGCGGCGAGTTCGGCTTCGCCGACCGTGGGTTGACCGAGCGCGATGACCTCAGACATGTGACTCCCAGAGAGGATGGACCCGGAGCAGTCTAGGCCAAGCCCATGGGGGGTGGGCCAGTCGGGCGCGCGGGTGGGCTTGGTTACCATCGGTCCCGGCGTCGGGCGGGAGAGATGACATGACCAGGTTCGTGGTGGTGGGTGGCGGCATCGTCGGGCTGGCGGTGGCACACCGGCTGATGATCGACCGGCCCGGCGACTCGGTCACCGTGCTGGAGAAGGAGGCCGGCTGGGCGGCTCACCAGACCGGTCACAACTCGGGCGTCATCCATGCCGGCGTCTACTACAAGCCCGGCAGCCTGAAGGCGACCCTCTGCAAGGCCGGCAGCGCCTCGATGGTCGAGTTCTGCCGCGAGCACGGGCTGGCGCACGACATCTGCGGCAAGCTGATCGTCGCCACCGACGCCGCGGAGCTGCCCCGGTTGCACGACCTGCACCAGCGCGCCCTGGCCAACGGCCTGCCGGCGCGGGTGATCGATGGTGCGGAGGCGGCCGAGTACGAGCCGCACGTCGCGGCCGTCGGCGCCCTGCACGTCGCCTCGACCGGCATCGTCGACTTCGGCGCGGTCTGCCGCAAGCTGGCCGAGCTGCTCGCCGCGGGCGGGGCGGACCTGCGCACCGGCACCGAGGTCAACGGAGTGGCCACCCGTCCGGAGGGCGTGGTCGTCACCACCAGCCGCGGTGAGGTGACCGCGGACGTCCTGATCAACTGCGCCGGCCTGCACGCCGACCGGATCTCCCGGCTGGCGGGCGTGCCGACGCCGGTGCGGATCGTGCCGTTCCGCGGCGAGTACTACGAGCTGGTCCCGCAGCGGCAGGGGTTGGTGCGGGGATTGATCTACCCGGTGCCGGACCCGCAGTTCCCCTTCCTCGGGGTGCACCTGACCAAGATGATCGACGGCAGCGTGCACGCCGGCCCGAACGCGGTGCTGGCCACCGCCCGCGAGGGTTACTCCTGGGGCCGGATCAACCCTCGTGACATCTGGGACGAGCTCTCCTACCGCGGCCTCTGGGCCCTGGGTCGGCGGCACTACCGCTACGGCCTGACCGAGGTGACCCGGTCACTGTCGAAGAAGCGCTTTGCGGACAGCCTGGCCCGGCTGGTGCCGGAGCTGACCCCGGCTGACATCGTCCGGGCCGGCGCCGGCGTGCGGGCGCAGGCGATCCTCCCCGACGGCGGCCTGGTGGACGACTTCCTGATCGTCGAGGCCGACCGGCAGGTGCACGTGCTCAACGCACCCTCCCCGGCCGCGACCAGCTCGCTGGAGATCGCCCGGCACATCGTCTCCCGACTTCCGGTCGACGCGCCGCGCTGAGAGCGCCGGGTCGCGGACGGCAGAGCGGTCAGGCGCCCGTCGACGGAGCCACACTGCCCCGCTGCCGGGGTACGGCAGGTTCGGCGCCGAGCCCGGTGGCCACCGACTCGACCAGGGTGTCGAGGTAGGTGTCGGTGACCGGACCGCGGGCGATGGCGAGCCGCCAGTAGAGCGGGCCGATGATGAGGTCCACGGCGGCGTCCGGGTCGGTGTCGGCAGGCAGCTCGCCGCGCTGCACGGCGCGGGCGACCAGACGGCCCCCGATTTCCTGCTGGCGGGCGTGCAGCACCTGACGCAGGGTCTGGTCGATGGTCGGGTTGCGGGCGGCCTCAGCGAGCAGGTCGGGAACGATCTGCGAGGCCAGCGGATGCCGCAGCGCGTGCGCCACCGCCTGGAAGAGCAACGCGAGGTCGCCGCGCAGGGTGCCGGTGTCCAGCACGGGCAGCTTGCCGTGCGCGGCCGCGGCCACGATGTCCAGCACCAGGTCGAGCTTGGAGTTCCACCGCCGGTAGATCGCCGTCTTGCTGACGCCGGCCCGTCGGGCCACCGCCTCGATGGAGAGCCGGCCGTAGCCGACCGCGGCGAGCTCCTGCATCAGCGCGCGCCGGATGGCCGTGGTGATCTCACCACGAAGCACCGCCGCACCGGCCGGGGCCCGCCTCTTCTCGGTCGTCACCAGGGACTCTTCTCGCAGGTCACGACGACCAGAGTAGCGCAACGACGGTACGGTTGCGTCCCGACGTGTTTCGGACTACTGTCCACGCAGCGACGAGGCGGCGCTCCGCGCACAGCTCCCACTAGGATTCCATCGTCGCGAGCAACCCGTCGGCACGAAAGATCGGAGTGCCCCTTTCATGGCCACCACCGCGCTGGTCGACCCTGACACGGGCCTGACCCAGGCGCAGCTGGCCGCTCGGCACGGGCTCCGGGTCGCTGGTGAGCGACCCACCCTCGTCGAGTACAGCCGCCGACTGTGGGCCTACCGGCACTTCATCGCCGCGTACGCCAACGCCAAGCTGGTCGCCTCGTACAGCAACGCCAGGCTGGGCCAGCTCTGGCAGGTGCTCACCCCGCTGACCAACGCCGCGGTCTACTACCTGATCTTCGGGGTGGTGCTGGAGCAGGACAAGATCCCGAACTTCATCGGCTACCTGACCACCGGCCTGTTCATCTTCAACTTCACCCAGAGCGCGGTGCTGGCCGGCACCCAGTCGATCAGCGGCAACCTGGGGCTGATCCGGGCCCTGCACTTCCCCCGGGCCAGCCTGCCGCTGTCCACCACGGTGACCCAGTTCCAGCAACTGCTCGCCTCGATGCTGGTCCTGATCGGCATCGTGCTGGTCACCGGCGAGCCGCTCACCCTGAAGTGGCTGATGCTGGTGCCGGCCCTGCTGCTGCAGGCGGTGTTCAACGCCGGCGTGGTGCTGTTCGTGGCCCGGATGGGCGCCAAGGCGAGCGACCTGAAGCAGGTCATGCCGTTCATCATGCGCACCTGGATGTACGGCTCCGGCGTCCTCTACAGCGTCAGCCTCTTCGAGCGGCTGCCCGGCTGGGCGACCACGCTGGTCCAGTACAACCCGCTGCTGGTCTACATCGAGCTGGCCCGCTACGCGCTGCTCGATCAGCCGCCACTGCTCAACGAGTCGCTGACCCAGCTCTGGCTGGTCGCGGCGGGTTGGGCGCTGGTGGGCGGGATCGGCGGCTACATCTACTTCTGGCGCGGCGAACAGGAGTACGGCCGTGGTTGATCAAATGCATGCCACCGACGAGGCGACCGTCTCCCTGCCCGTGCTGGCGCAGGAACGGATCCCCACCGTGGTGGTCGACGACGCGCACATCATCTACCGGGTGCACAAGGGTGCCGCCGGCGGCACCACGCCGGTGGCCGCGCTGCGCCGGCTGGTCAAGCGCACGTCCGCGCCGAACGTACGGGAGGTGCACGCGGTGAAGGGGGTCTCGTTCACCGCGTACCGGGGCGAGGCGATCGGGCTGATCGGCAGCAACGGCTCCGGCAAGTCCACCCTGCTGCGGGCCATCGCCGGCCTGCTGCCGGTCAACCGGGGCGCGATCCACACCCAGGGGCAGCCCTCGCTGCTGGGCGTGAACGCGGCCCTGCTCAACGACCTTTCGGGTGAGCGCAACGTCACCCTCGGTTGCCTGGCGATGGGGATGCACCCCGACGAGGTGGCCGAGCAGGCCGCGGGGATCATCGACTTCTCCGGGATCAACGAGCGGGGCGACTTCGCCAGCCTGCCGATGCGCACGTACTCGTCCGGCATGGCGGCCCGGCTGCGGTTCTCCATCGCCGCCGCCAAGAAGCACGACGTGCTGCTCATCGACGAGGCGCTCGCCACCGGCGACAAGGGTTTCCGCAAGCGCAGCGAGCAGCGGGTGCGGGAGCTGCGCGAGGGTGCCGGAACGGTGTTCCTGGTCAGCCACCAGCTCTCCTCGGTACGGGACACCTGCGAACGGACCATCTGGCTGGAATCCGGCGTCCTGCGGATGGACGGGCCCACCAACGAGGTGATCCGGGCATACGAGGCGTACGCCAACAGCAAGTAGAGTGCCGGCGAACCTCGGCATCGACATGGCGCCATGAACCCGCGTCGCCCGCGTTGGGGCGACGCGGTTCGCGCGTTAAGGTTCATTCCGTCGCCGCCCGGGCGGAACCTTCCGTTAACGCATCCCAGAGAGTGAGGATCCGGCAATGACGCAGGACCAGACCACTGGCCCGGACGCCACACCGGAGACCCCGGCACCCTGGCGGCCCTCACGGACGGTGGCCGTGGTGCTGGCCGGCGGCACCGGGACCCGACTGGGCCTCGGCATCCCGAAGCAGCTGCTGAAGATCGCCGGTAAGCCGATCATCGAGCACACCCTGGCGGTCTTCGAGGCCGCGCCGGAGATCGACGAGATCATCGTGCTGATGGCCACCGGGCACGTCGAGGACGCCCGGCAGATCGTCGAGAAGGCCGGCCTGCGCAAGGTCACCAAGGTGATCGAGGGCGGCGAGACCCGTAACGCGACCACCCGGATCGCGCTGGACGCGGTCGGCCCGGCGGACTGCAACATCCTCTTCCACGACGCGGTGCGCCCGCTGCTCAGCGGCCGGATCGTGCGCGAGTGCGTCAACGCGCTCTGGACCTACGACGCCGTGGACGTGGCCATCCCGTCCGCCGACACGATCATCCAGGTGGACGAGAACGACTGCATCACCGACATCCCGGTGCGCGCCCGGCTGCGCCGCGGGCAGACCCCGCAGGCGTTCCGCTCCCCCACCATCCGCGAGGCGTACCGGATCGCCGAGGGTGACCCGGACTTCGCCGCCACCGACGACTGCGGCGTGGTGCTGCGTTACCTGCCGGGCACGCCGATCAAGGTGATCGACGGCTCGGACGAGAACATCAAGGTCACCCACCCGGTCGACGTGCACCTGGCGGACAAGCTCTTCCAGCTCGCCGCCGCGCAGGCGCCCCGGCTGACCGACCACCGCAGCTACACCGAGGAGCTGACCGGCCGCACCATCGTCGTGTTCGGCGGCAGCTACGGCATCGGCCACGAGCTGACCGAGCTGGCGCGTCGCCTCGGCGCCCAGGTCTTCCCGTTCAGCCGCTCCACCACCGGCACGCACGTGGAGCGGGCCGAGGACGTCGAGGCCGCGCTGAAGACCGCGTTCGAGGCCACCGGCCGGATCGACCACGTGGTGGTCACCGCCGGGATCCTGGAGAAGGGCGCCCTCGCCGAGATGGACGAGGAGACGATGGACCGGCTGCTCCAGGTCAACTTCGTCGGCCCGGTGACCATCGCCCGGCAGTCCCTGCCGTACCTCCAGCAGACCAAGGGCCAGCTGCTGCTCTACACCTCCAGCTCGTACACCCGGGGGCGGGCCCGCTACGCGCTCTACTCCGCCACCAAGGCCGCCCTGGTCAACCTCACCCAGGCACTGGCCGACGAGTGGGCCGACGTCGGCGTACGGGTCAACTGCATCAACCCGGAGCGGACCGCCACCCCGATGCGGACGCGGGCCTTCGGCGAGGAGCCGGAGCACACCCTGCTCGCCGCGGAGGCCGTCGCCCAGTCCTCGCTCGACGTGCTGATCTCCGACCTGACCGGCCAGGTGATCGACGTACGCCGGGCGCCCGGCGACGGTCCCTCCCCGACCGTGCCGGCCCAGTCCGGGTCGGGTCAGGTCGGTTCGCCGGCCGGTGCGGCCTCCGTGAGCTGACTGACGGCGACGGACCCGGGACGGCAGCGAACGGAGCGACATGCGTGGTGATCTGGTCCGAAAGCTGGCCGCCCGGTGCCTGAGCACCGGCCTGGCCGTGCTGGCCTTCGTCGTGGTGGCGCTGACCGGCGCCACCGGATGGGGGTTGGCGCTGGCCGTCGCCGCACTGGTCGCGGCGGCCGCCGAGCAGCGGATCCGACCCGGCGCTGACCTCGTCGCCGAGACGGCGCTGATCGGCGCCGCCGTCCTGGTCGGATACTCCCGGCGGCTGGACGACGGGCTCGACCCGGCGCTCGTCGCCACCGCGCTGGTCCTGCTGGGGCTGGTGCTGCTGGTGGGGCCGCTGCGGACCGCCGGCAACCTGGAGATCCGGGTGGCCAACCTGCCCGTGCGGGCCTGGACGCCGCTGATCGCCGACCAGCTCGGCACCGCCCTGCTCGGGCTGCTCGGCGCGGTGACTCTCGCCGCCGCGGTGGCACTGCCCGCCGCCGTGGCGCTGGTCGCCAGCCTGCTGGTGGGCGCCTGCGCCGGAGCGGTCGCACTGGACCTGGCCCGGCGTCGCTTCCGGCCAGCCGCCGGCGGTGGGGCGGTGGCCCGCGCGCTGCGCCGGCACCAGCCGGAGTTCCTGCTCTACTTCTCCGCACCGCCCGGCTCGGAGTACCAGGTCACCATGTGGCTGCCGTACCTGGAGCGGATCGGCCGGCCGTTCATGGTCGTGCTGCGCGAGCCCGATTTCCTGGCGCCGATCTCCGCCGCCACCAGCGCACCGGTGGTCTACTGCCCCACCCTGCGGGCGTTGGACGAGGCGCTGGTTCCGAGCCTGCGAGCGGCGTTCTACGTCAACCACGGCGCGAAGAACAGCCACTGCATCCGGTTCACCCAGCTCAGCCACGTGCAGCTGCACCACGGCGACAGCGACAAGGCGCCCAGCGCCAACCCGGTGTCGGGGATCTTCGACCGGATCTTCGTGGCCGGCCCTGCGGCGATCGACCGGTACGCCCGCGCCGGGGTGCAGATCCCGGCGGAGAAGTTCGTGGTGGTGGGTCGCCCGCAGGTCGAGTCGATCGAGGTACGCCCGGAGCCCGTCCGCGGCCTGGCGCACCCCACCGTGCTCTACACCCCGACCTGGACCGGTCACCACGCCGACGCCGACTACTGTTCGCTGCCGGTCGCCGAGGACCTGTTGCGCCGGCTGCTGGAGCGCGGCGCGACGGTGATCCTGCGGGCTCACCCGTACACCGCGCAGAACCCGGCCTCGGCCCGGCAGCTCGGCCGGTTGACCGAGCTTCTGCTCGCCCACCGGGCCCGCACCGGGCGGCAGCACGTGGTCGGCGCGGCGGCCCGGAAGCTGAGCCTGACCGAGTGCGTCAACCGGTCCGACGCGCTGGTCTCCGACGTCTCCGGGGTGATCTCGGACTACCTCTACTCCGGCAAGCCGTACGCCGTCACCGACATGGGCGACGAGGGCGGGCACTTCGTGGAGAACTTCCCGCTGTCCGGGGCGGGCTACGTGCTGCGCCGGGACATGTCGAATGTGGACGAGGTGCTGACCGCACTGCTGGACACCGATCCGGCGGCCGAGAAGCGCTGGGTCACCCGCCGTCGCTACCTGGGTGACTTCCCCGTCGAGTCGTACGCCGAGGCGTTCCTGACCGCCGCCCGCCGGGAGTTGGCGCCGGCGAAGACCCTCGCCGCCTCCGCACCGGTCTAGGGCCGCCGCCGGACGGCTCAGCGGTATGCGTCCAGCAGCGCCAGCACCGCCCCCGGGTTCTCCACGTGCGCGTTGTGCCCGAGCCCGGGCAGGGTGACGACCGGTACGCCGAACTCCTTGAGCTGCGCGTCGGTGACCATCGGGTCCTGCTCGCCGCGGGCCAGCACCACCGGCACGTCGGTCGCCGCCACCAGCGCGGCGAGGTCGGGATCGCCGACGTCGAACGCGGCCGGATCCATCGCGAGCCGCCACCGGCCGTCGACCTGGCGCAGCCCGGCGTCCACCACCGGGTGGTCCGGCGGGAGCAGACCGGCGAGCCCGGAGACGCGCAGGTAGCGACGGGCCGCCTCGCTGCGGCTGGCGAACCAGCTGATCGGGCGGGTCGCGAGTTCGGCGGCGCGGGTCAGCTCGTCGGGTGACCAGACGGCCTTGATGCCCAGCCCGACCACCGCGTCCACCGGCGATCCGGCGGCGCGGGCGGCCAGCGCCAGGCCGACCACCCCGCCCAGCGAGTGCCCGAGCACGACGATCCGGTCGTCGGGGGCGAGGCCGTGGGCGATCCGCTCGGCGAACCCGGCGAAGGAGTACGACGGCAGCGGCGCCGACCAGCCGTGACCGGCGAGGTCCGGTGCCAGCCACCGCCCCGGCCAGTGCTGCTCCAGCAGCGGCGCCCAGGGCAGCCAGACGTCGCCGGTCGCCCCCATTCCGTGCAGCAGCAGCAGGACCGGCCCGCGGCCGGTGTGACCACCCGATTCATCCACCACGGCCGCAGTCTCCCACGGTTCGCCGGCGGGTACGAGAGGCCTCGTCGGCGGGACGACGGCGAACCACCTCGCGCGGTACGGCTTCACCGGCCGCCGACCACGTGAGAAAACGCCGCGGGCGCCGGCCCCTTGTGGGGGACGGCGCCCGCGGCGGCTGCGCCCGGGTCAGGCGGAGTAACCCCGAGTGGCGATCCAGTTCGCCAGGTCGATCGTGGTGATCCAGTACGACGGGTCGGCGGCGTTCGCCGAGTCGGCGATCCGCACGGTCCGGCCGTTGTCCTTGTAACCCACCACGGCGATGTAGTGCCCGCCGCCGTAGGAGTGCCAGCCACCATCGGTGTCGGTGGCGTCGCCGACGACGTTGGCCACCACGCCTCGGCCGGCGGTGATCGCCGTGACCACGTCGGCCTGGAGCCGGTCCATCTGGGCCGGGCTGGGCGCGCCGGTGAACATCCGGGTCCGGTACGGGGAGCCCTTCACCTCGGCGTTGAGCACCCGGGTGGTGTCCAGGGCCGAGTTGGTGCCCATCTCGGTGGTGCCCAGCTCGACGCCGAGCTCGTCCTGGGTGCGGTCGATCCCGGTGGCGCTGAGCGCGTTGCGGGTGGCCGCCGGGCCACAGTTGTAGTACGTGTTCTGCGCCTGGTAGTCGTAGTCGAGCACCTTGGTCGCGGGCGGCTTCGGCGCCGGCTTACGGGTCAGGTCCGGGTTGCCGGTGGCCTTGGCGGCGGGCGACGCGGCGCTGGCCGTCGGGGTGGCGGTGCTCGGCGAGGTGCTGGCCGAGGGGGCCGCGACGCGAGCCTCGCCGCGGGAGGCGACGGTGTCGCTGCGCATCTCGGCGACCGTGGTCGCGGTGTGCTGGCTGGCCGGGGCGTCGTCGGTGCCGGCGATCAGGGCGCCGGTGGTGGTCGCGAGCGCCAGGGCCGCGGCGGAGGCGGCGACGATCTGGTAGGGGCGCTCGGTGGCGAGACGACGGAGCTGACGCTTCAGGGTGTGCTTCACGGGGTCCTCCACGGATCGAGGGGAGAGCGGCACACCGGGCCGGACCGGTATCCGGACAGGCGCCAGCGCGCGGACCGTGGTCCGCGGGTGGTGAACCGCTCAGGGGTGTGCCCGGCGTGGCCGGGCGGAAGAGGCGGTGACCCGGGGGGTCAGCTCACCGGACGGATGAGCGGGGGCACCGCGGCGCCGTGGAGGCGGGGAAACAACCGAGGGGTGGAGAGGTGCTGCACGAGGATGGAACTCCTTCCGACACCGCCTACCGGGTTAGCTGACGGATTCGGGCGGGAAGATCGCCCTACCGCGGGCCGTGGCTCGCGGATTCACCCCGGACTTACTGATGGGTCCCCGGTTCGTTGATCACGATTGAGCGGGTCGGCGCGGCGTCGCCTCTTGCGAACGGTTACCGCACCGGACGGGACGACACTACTGGCCGGCTCAGGCCCTGCCAAGCCAGGTTCACCTGCGTAAACCTGAAATCATGCGCCAATTTCTGCGCGTATTGCCACTGACGTGACTCGATGGGACAACCGGTTACGGTGTCGCCTCCGGTCGACAACCGGACAGGCCGTCGAGAATGCCGCCGCATTTGCGCGAACATTGTGCCCGACCGTTCCAGCTGCCCGATCCGGCGCCGGTGTGACCGGGCTCACGCGCCCGGTCGGGCATTTCCGGTCAGCCCACCCGCGCCGGGCGCCAGCGCGCCGCGGTCGCCGGACGGGCCGCCGCGGTCACCGCCGGTCGGACCGGCACCCGGATCGGCCGCAACCGGGCCGCCGCCGCGTACGCCTCCTCGGCGAGCGTGCGGGCCGCCTCGGCGGCCAGTTCCGCATCCCGCCAGGTGGATCGTTCGCGCTCGGCGGCGGCCCGGTGCTCGACCCACCTGCCGTCCCGGACAGCGCGGCTCAGCAGCACCTCCTGCTCGACCGGGTGCCGTCGGGGATCCCAGCCGTTGCGGTGTGCGAAAACGTCAGTGAGCTGACGCATCGACAGGTCGCCGCGCCAGTGCGCCGCCATCGCCGCGCGGTGCAGGTAACGCTCCCGGGCGGCGTACTCCGTCGGGGAGCGCGGCGTGCGCGGGGTGGGCAGCGAACCGGCGCCGGCGAAGCGGCGGGCGGCGCGGTCCGCCTCCTCGTACCCGGCCCAGGCCCGCTCGGCCGCCTCCTGCGCGGCCAGCCAGTCGGCGCGACGTCGGCGGGCGGTCTGCGCCGCGCCGGCGGCGGCGACGGCCACCTCCTCGGCGTACCGGTGCAGGTCCGCCGCCTCGACGGCGGCCAGTTCCCGGGCCGTGGGCGCCGGGGACTCCTCGACGGTCGGCCGGTCCCGCTCGGGGCGGGCGATCAGCACGGTGAGCACGGTCAGGGCCAACAGGAACAGTGCCGACCAGATGGCGGCGGCCTGCGGAACCTCGGTCAGGAACCGGTAGAGGACGGTCTCCATGAACGGCACCTCGGGGGGAAGATCGCTGCGGTGGGGAGCCGCACGGCCGACCCGGGCCGGGATCACCGTGGCGGGCCACGGGCCGACGGGCGGGGTGTGCGGAGGTACGTGATCGACAGGCGTGGTGACGGGACGTCGTCCCGGTGGCTCAGAGCCTCGGCGGGGCCCGGGACGCCCGGGTGGCCGGATCGGCGGTGCGCGGCGATCGCCGCGGACCGGTCCCGACCGCGGAGGCGCCGGCCTCCGCCGGCACGGCGGCCTCGACGGCGGGCGCCGCCGGGGGCGCGTCCGGCGAGATCGGCGGGGCGGCGTGGTCGACAGCGACCGGAGCCGCGAGATCGGCGGCGCCCGTGGGGGCGACCCATCCGGACGACGGAGAGCCCGAGGACACCACCGAGGTGGGCAGCGGGACGGCCGAGGCGGGCGGGGCGGCCGACGCGGGTGACGCGCCCGAGCCGAGGGCCAGGGCGGCGACCACGGCGAGGCTGGTCAGTATCCGCGTCGCCCAGCGCGCCACCCACCACAGCGGACAGGTGAGCGCGACGGGAGGCACGCCCCCACGCTACCGCCGGTGCCGTCCGGGCGCATCGACGCCGGGCGTGTCGGATACCGCCGCGCCGCCGGATCTGACCAGCGCGGACGCTCGTCGTGGACGTCGAGCGGCGGGCCGCTCAGCGGTCGGCGTACGCCGATCGGCGCTCGGTGTCGGCTGTCGCGCTCCGCTGGCGCGGCAGGACGGGAGCCGACCCGGCGTCGGCGGTCCCGGTACCGCCCCGACCGGGCACCTTACCGGCGGCGGTCGGCACCCGTCACCTCGCCGATGGTGACGCCTGCGTATGTTCCGGCTGACGCGTGTCCTAATATTCCGGGACCGGAGGTGACGGCTCGCCCGCCTGTCCAGGCCTGGGCGGTGCTGTGCCCGGGCGCCAGCAGACGAGAGGTGGAGCCCCATGCACCAGCGGATTCTGATGCGGGCGAAGAAGGGCCCCTTCGACGTCTACTCCCCGGAGGAGACGTTTCAGGGCAACTGGATCGGCGAGAACAACGGCAACCTGGTCTTCAGCCACGCCGCGCACAAGATCCTGCGTACCAGCACGGCCGAGATCACCTCGACCGGCTTCAAGGTCGACCTACGCGACGTCGACCGCATCAACGAGCAGTACGACGTCTACGTCATCCCGCTGGCCAACGCGTTCCGCCGCAGTTACGCGCACCGCATCGAGGCGATGACCAAGCTGGTCGAGCGGTTGAAGATCCCGGTGGTGGTGCTGGGGGTGGGCGTACAGACCAATGTCGCGGGCGACCGGGAGTACCTGCGCCCGATCGACGGTGTGGTCAGCCGGTTCGTCCGGGCGGTGCTCAACCGCTCGCATAGCATCGGCGTCCGGGGCGAGATCACCGAGGGCTACCTGCGGACGTTGGGCTTCTCGGCGGTCGACGTGATCGGCTGCCCGTCGATGTTCCTCCACGGCGACACCCTCGGGGTGGAGAAGGGCAAGGCGGCGCTGGAGCCGAACGACCGGGTCGCCCTGACCGTCTCGCCGTACGTGAAGTCCATGGGAAAGATCATCGCTTCGCACCAGCGGCGCTACCCCAACCTGCGCTACCTCCCGCAGGACCTGAAGACCCTGGGCACCCTGCTCTACGGCGACGCCCCGGAGGACCGGGGGAAGACCAGCACCATCCCGATCCACGCCTCGCACCCGCTGTTCACCGAGGACAAGGTGCGGATGTTCCTCGACCCGTGGACCTGGATGGACTACCTCGCCGGCTTCGACTTCGCCTTCGGCACCCGCATCCACGGCACCATCACGGCGCTGGTCGCCGGGACGCCCGGGTACCTGTTCGCACACGATTCGCGCACCCTGGAACTGGCCCGCTACTTCGACATCCCGCACCGGGTGATGAAGGACGTGCCGGCCGACGTCGACGCCGCCGACCTGTACGAGGAGGCCGACTACACGGCGATGAACAACGGTCACAAGGCCCGGTACAACACCATGCTCTCCTTCCTGGCCAAGCACGATCTCGGCAACTCGTTCGCCGACGGCGACAGCGCCGGTCGCTTCGACGCGCAGGTCCGGGCCACCGCCTTCCCGCCCGCCGTACGCCCGGCCGCCGCCACCGCGACGGAGGAGCTGCTGGCCCGGGTGCAGTGGCTGCACGACCGCAACGGTGAGCTGCGGCGCGACCTCGCCACGTTGGGGGAGAAGCGGCTGCGGGCCCGGGTCGGGCGGGCCCTGCCCGGGCCGGTGCGCCGGATCCTCAACCGTTAACCCCGTGCTGGACGGCTGTTCAGGCGGCCCACGCTCCCGCGCCACGTGAGGTTCCGAGGCCGTCCATCCGCGTCGTCAATGGTGGCGGGGTGGTCTTCGAGCCGACGCACGCCCCGCTGCTGAGTATCGTCGTGCCGGTCTACGGCGTCGAGGCGTACCTGTACCAGTGCCTGGAGTCGATCCGGGCCGACATCCCGGCGGACGAGGCGGGGGCGGTCGAGCTGATCGCCGTCGACGACGCCTCCCCCGACGGCTGCCCCGCGATGCTGCGCGCGTACGCCGCGGGTCGCGCCGACGTACGCGTCGTGCACCTGACCGACAACGTGGGCCTGGGGCTGGCCCGCAACGCCGGTCTCGACGTGGCCACCGGGCGGTACGTCTGGTTCGTCGACAGCGACGACTGGCTGCCGCCCGGGACGATTTCCGCGGTGCTCGACCGGCTGCGCCAGCACGAGCCCGACGTGCTGATGCTCGACCACCTCCGGGTGCACGAGGACGGCCGGCGCGAGGTCGACGCGAGCAGCCACCTGATGCGCGGCGTGACCGGCGCGGTCCGCCTCGCCGAGCAGCCGCAGCTGCTGCGGGTGCAGCACACCGCGTGGAACAAGGTCGTCCGTCGCGCCTTCCTCGACGAGCTGGAGCTGCGCTTTCACCCCGGCTGGTACGAGGACATCCCGTTCAGCCACCCGCTGCTGATCGGCGCCGAGCGGATCTCGGTGCTGGACCGGGTCTGCTACCTGTACCGCCGAGGCCGGCTCGGCGCCATCACCTCCACCCGCAGCGGCCGGCACTTCGACGCCTTCGACCAGTACGAGCGACTGATGGAGTGGGTGGGGCGCCGGCACCCCGACGAGCGGCTCCGGGCCGAGCTGTTCCAGCTGATGGTGAACCACTACCTGGTGGTGGCGGGCAACGACGACCGGCTGCATCCGCACCTGCGGCGCGCCTTCTTCCGCCGGGTCGCCCAGCACTACCGCCGCTACCTGCCGGCCGGCGGCTACCCCATGCCGGACGGGGTGGCCGGCCTCAAGCACCGCCTGGTCGGACGGAACGACTACCTCGCGTACGCGGCGCTGCGCCAGGCCCACCGGGTGGCCGGCCGGGTGCGGGGCGCCCGGGTCGGAACGTCGTCCGACGCGCCCGCCGAGGGCGCGCCGGCGGGCGATCCGGTGGCGGCGCCGAAGCGGCCGCGTGCGCTGGCGGGACGCGGATGATGGCATTGCTGCGCCCGGCCGACGACGGCGACCTGCACCTGATGCTGCGCTGGCGCAACCACCCGCAGGTGCGCGCGGTGAGCCTCACCCGGCACGAGATCAGCCTGGCGGAGCACACCGCCTGGTGGGCGCGGGTCCGCGCGGACCCCGACCGGCGGGTGCTGGTGCACCTGCACGAGGGTGTCCCGTCCGGGGTGGTCACCTTCTCCGGCGTCACCTCGCCCGAGCGGGCCCTCACCTGGGGGTTCTACCTGGACATCGCCGGGCTGGACCCGCGGGACGGGCTGTTGCCGGCGTGGCTGTCGTTGGAGCGGGCCGGGATCGCGTACGCCTTCGACGTCCTCGGGGCACGGACGCTCGGCGGCGAGACGCTGACCACCAACCGGCCGGTGCTGGCCCTGCACCGGCGCTTCGGATTTCGCGTCGTCCGGCAGTACGAGCAGGACGTCGACGGCAGACCGCACCAGGTGGTGTGGACGGAAATGAGCAGAGGAACATGACAATCAAGATCGGACCGCACGTGGTCGGCGTCGGGGAGCGGCCGCTCGTGGTCGCGGAGATGTCCGGCAACCACAACGGCAGCCTGGACCGGGCGCTGGCCATCGTGGACGCGGTGGCCGCGAGCGGTGCGCACGCGTTGAAACTCCAGACGTACCGGCCGGACACCATCACCATCGACGTCGACGCGCCGGCGTTCCGGATCTCCGACGGGCACGACCTGTGGGGCGGTGAGCGCCTCTGGCAGCTCTTCGAGCGGGCCCACACGCCGTACGAGTGGCACGCGCCGATCTTCGAGCGGGCCCGCCAGCACGGCCTGACCGTCTTCTCCTCCCCCTTCGACCACACCGCCGTGGAGCTGCTGGAGGAGCTGGGCGCGCCGGCGTACAAGATCGCCTCTTCGGAGCTGGTGGACCTGCCGCTGATCCGGCTCGTGGCCAGCACCGGCAAGCCGATGGTCATCTCGACCGGCATGGCCACCGTGGGTGAGATCGACGCCGCCGTGCGAGCGGCCCGAGAGGGTGGCGCCGGCGGCATCGTGCTGCTGGCCTGCACCGCGTCCTACCCGGCGCCGCCGCAGGACAGCAACCTGCGCCGGCTGCCCGTGCTGGCCGATGCCTTCGGTCTTCCGGTGGGGCTCTCCGACCACACTCCGGGCATCGGCGTGCCGGTCGCCTCGGTGGCGCTCGGCGCCTGCCTGATCGAGAAGCACGTGACGCTGCGCCGGGCCGATGGCGGCGTCGACTCCGACTTCTCGCTGGAGCCGGACGAGCTGGCCGCGCTCACCGTCGAGTCGGAGCGGGCCTTCGCGGCGCTGGGCGGCACGACGATCGGGCCGACCCCGACCGAGCGGGAGGGGCTGCGGTTCCGCCGGTCCCTGTTCGTGGTCGCCGACGTGCGCGCCGGCGACACGGTCACCGCCGCCAACGTCCGCTCCATCCGGCCGGCGGGCGGGCTCCCCCCGGCCGACCTCGACCGGGTTCTCGGTCGCACCTTCAGCAGTGACGTGCCGCGCGGTACGCCGCTGGCCTGGGATCTGATCTGAGCCCTGATCCGCGACGGCGGGCCCGGTCCTGAGGGACCGGGCCCGTTGTGTCGTGGCGAACGCTCAGCCGTCGACGCTGACCAGCCGGACGAACTCGCGCAGCAGGTCGTAGCCGTCCCAGACCGGGGCGAAATTGAGCGCCGCGCCGAACGGCACGATCCGGTCGATGCCCCGGCCCCCCAGCTCCCGGGCGAATCCGACCAGCTCGGTCGGGTCGAACCCGAAGTGGGTCAGCGTCTGGTCCCGCCGGCGCAGGAACGGCACCAGCTCGGCCAGCTCCGCGATCGTGACGAAGCCGAACGTGCCGGTGCCGAGCCACTCCCGAGGCGCCGCGGCCGGCGTGTCCAGTTCCAGCGTCGCCACCAGGTTGTCGGGGAAGGCCATGCGGGACACTCCCCCGTCGGCGGCCAGGCCGTACGACCCGACCCGCTTCTCGACCGCCATCGCCGCGTCCACGTCCGAGCCCCGATCCCGGGCCGCGACGCTGAGCAGCGCGACGAACTCGGCCCGGACGGCGTCCGCGCGCGCGGCGTCGCCGACCAGGAACACCGCCCGGGGCGACGAGCACGCCGCCTGGTCGAACCAGTAGGCGTCGTTGGCGAACTTCGCGACGGCGTCCCGCCGGGCGGCGACCGGGGCGGCCTCCCAGCCGGCCACCGCCAGCACCGCGAAGGACGACCGGTCCGGGAAGGTGAGGTCGCGGGCCGCCGGAGCCAACGGGTGCCGCCGGACGGCCGTCACCGCCCGGTCGCCGCCCCAGATGACCCGGACGTCGCAGTCGGCGCTGAGCCGGGCGGTCACCGCGTCGTCGTGGCCGTAGGTGACCATGCGCTGGGTCCGGGCGACGACCGGGTCCGCCTCGGCGAGGCTGTCGTTCAACACCTCGAGTATCGCGTCGGCGGCCGCCGCCGACCGGGGCGACACCCGGACGACGTTGATGTTGCCGGCCAGCGCGGCCAGCGCCCAGGAGTAGACGAAGATGGTGTCCACGTTGGCCGGTGGGACGTGGAACACCACGCCCCGGGGAAAGGCCAGCACCCGCTCGTCGAGGCCGGCGCGCAGCCGCTCCACCCCGTGCAGCAGCTCCCGACGGCGCAGGAAGAAGCCGAGCGAGCCGAGCTCCGGGTGCCGCCGGGCCAGGGCCGGGGTCAGCAGGCGGCGCGACACGGCGGTCAGGAAGTCCATGATCCGCTCGTCACCGACCGTCAGCGGCGTCTCCGGGGGCGGCGGCACCAACTCGTCCACCGACAGCTCCGGCCCCGCCGGGAAGCGCATCCGTACGGTCATGACCGTCCTCCGACGTAGGTGTCGCTGCAACCGCGGGCCTCGGCGCGGGGCAGCCGGCCCAGGACGCTGAACCGCTTGCCCGGCCAGTGGCCGTCGTCGACGCCGTGCACCACCCCGAGGTCCTCGGTGAGCAGCACGTTGCCCGGGTACGAGGTGGGCAGGGTGCTCAGCACCTCGATCACGCCCGGTGTGCCGATCGGCGCCTCCCGCCAGGTCACCGGGTCGCGGACGATGACGTCGGCGAAGTCCGGGCAGTAGAGCGAGCCGCCCTCCGGCCCCTCCAGGAAGACGGTGCCGATCTGCTCGACCATCCCGTAGAAGTTGTGGATCCGGGTCAGGCCGGTGTCCGCACCGAGGCGGCGCCGGAACTCCGCGTTGTCCACGGCCTGGTCGGCGAGCTTCTTCCAGCCGCCGGAGTGCACCAGGATCCCCTGGGACAGGTCGAGGCCATGGTCGCGGGCCACCTCGTAGAGGTATCGCCAGACCATGAACGTGAAGCCGAAGACGAGGAACGGCGAGTCCCCGTGCCGGCCGAGGAACTCCTTGAGGGCGGCCACGTCCGGCCGGTCGTCGGCGTCGAGCAGCCAGAGGTGGTCACGGCCGAAGTTCACCATGCCGAGCGCCCCCGCGCCGCGGGCGGAGTAGGAGCGCCGGTCGCCGACCACCCCGGAGCGGTCCACCACGACCATGGGCAGCCGTCGCGGTCCGAGCACCGTGCCGAGCGTGCGGGCCAGCATCCGGGACTGGGTGGCCGCGGCCGCCCGGTCCAGGTGGATCCGGCTGACCTCGCCGGTGGTGCCACTGGAGGTGAGCACCCGGATCACCTCGTCGTCGGGCACGCTGGACAGCTTGCGGGTCTTGAACAACCGCACCGGCAGCCAGGGCAGGTCGGCCAGCGTCGCCGGCTCACCGTCCTGGTCGAGGGCGTCCAGGATCCGGGCGTACGGCGGGCAGTGGCGCCGGTGGTGTCCGAGCAGCTCGACCAGCTCGCCGCATAGCCGTTCCTCCTTTTCCGGCTGGGTGAGGGTGAACACGTCGGTCAGCACTGTGCCTCCAGCGCGCGGTAGTCGGGCTTGCCGGCGGGCGTCAGCGGCAGCGCGTCGACGCTGCGCACCTGGACGCCGGACGAGTGGGTGCCCAGCGCCGCCGCGACCTCGGTGCGGATCCGGGCGAGCTGGTCGGCGTCGGCCCCCTCGGCCACCACCACCAGCCGGTCCGCCCCGGCGATCGCGGCGAGCGGACCGTGGTGGCCGAGCGACCGTTCCACGTCGTCGAGGTTGACCCGGACGCCGAACACCTTGGCGATCCGCTTGATCCGGCCGGTGACGAACAGGAAGCCCTCCGGGTCCAGCCGCCCCAGGTCGCCGGTGGCCAGCGTGCCGCCCAGCTCGTCGGGGCGGGCCAGGTCGGCGGCGCTCTCGGCGTAGCCCATCATCACGTTCGGCCCGCGGTAGACGATCTCGCCCACCCGGGCCGCCTCGGTGGTCTCCACGCCCTCGTCGGTACGGATCGACACTGTGCCCCCGGGCACGGCCAGGCCGACCGACCCGAGCTTCGCCGGCAGCCGGTCGGACGGCAGGACGGTCATCCGGGCGGTCGCCTCGGTCTGCCCGTACATCACGAAGAACCGGCCCTCGACCTCGGTCATCCGGCCGTGGAAGTCGGTCACCAGGTCGGGGTGCAGCCGGCCGCCGGCCTGGGTGAGCGTCCGCAGCCGCTCGTACCGGCCGGGCGCGAAGCGCAGCCGGCGCAGCATCTCGTACTGGTAGGGCACGGCGGCGAGCGAGGTGACCCGGTGCCGGTCGACCGCGGACCAGAAGTCGCGGGAGGTGAGGCCGGAGCGTTCCAGCAGCACGGTGGCGCCGGCGTGCAGGTGGCTGGTGAGCACCGAGAGCCCGTAGGTGTAGTGCAGCGGCAGCGTGGTGGGCGCCACCTCGTCGCCGTCGAGGTCCAGCGCGGCGGCGATCGCCGCCGCGTTGGCCCGCACGGCCGAGCGGGACAGCCGGACCAGCTTGGGGTTGCCCGTCGAGCCCGACGTGGTGAGCAGCAGCGCCAGGTCGGGGTGCGGGGTGGGACCGGAGGGCCCGGTGCGCCGCCAGGCCGGGCCCGGCCCGACCTCTGCCGCCCGGTAGCCGTCCGGCGATGTCGGGTGCGTCAGCAGCAGGGCCGGGCGGAACCGGTCGACCAGGTCCCGCAGCGTGGCCGCGGGGATCTGTGGATCGAGCAGCGCCACCGGGCGGCCCGCCTGCCAGGCGGCGAGGACGCGCACCACGGCGTCGATGTCGGCGGGCACGGTGGCGAAGACCACGCCCGGAGGTTCCCGGTCGAGCGACGTCGCGAGGTCGGCGACCCGGGCGGCGAGGTCCGGGCCACCCAGTTGCCGTCCGGTGCCTGCGTCCACCAGCCGGGCGTCGGCGTGCAGCAGGTCGCTCACAGCGTCAACCCGCCGTCCACCCCGACCACCTGGCCGGTGACGAAGGCCGCGGCCGGCGAGAGCAGGAACGCGACCACCTCGGCCACCTCGGCCGGCTCGCCGAGCCGGCGCAGTGGGGTGGCGGCGGCGCGGGCCTGTCGGCCGGCGTCGTCCAGGTCGGCGAGCAGATCGGTGCGGATGAAGCCGGGCGCGACCGCGTTGACCCGGATGCCGGCGGGACCGAGTTCCTTCGCGGCGGCCCGGGTCAGCCCCTCGATCGCGGCCTTGCTGGCCGCGTAGACCGTCTGGCCGGCGGCCCCGGCCGAGCCGACCAGGGAGGCGGTGAGCACCACCGCGGGGCGCTCGCCCCGGCGCAGCAGGCGGACTCCCTGCTGCAGGGTGTGCGCCGCACCGGCGGCGTTCACCGCGAAGAGCCTGGTCACGGTCTCGTCCGACACCCCGCCCAGCAGCCCCGCCGCGTGCACGCCGGCGTTGACGACCAGGGCGTCCAGGCCGCGCCACCGCTCGAACAGGACGCGGGTCAGGGCGCGGATCTGGTCGGGGTCGGCCACGTCGCCGTGCACCGCCAGGTGCGGCCCACCGGGCAGGACGGCGACCGCCTCGGCGGCGGAGCCGGGCGACCGGCCGTGCACGGCGACCACGCAGCCCTGCTCGGCGAGCCGCCGGGCGACGGCCAGACCGATGCCCCGGGTGGATCCGGTGACCAGCACCCGGCGGGCCGGCGGATCAGTCGGTGAGGACGACACCGTGCTTCTCCAGGATCTGGCGAGCGCGGTCGAAGGAACTGAGATCAATGACCTCGTCGGTGTCCAACATGACACCGAACTCGTCCTCGATCGCGGCCACCAGGGACATGTGCGCGAGTGAGTCCCACTTCTCGATCCCGCGATATTCGAGACTGTCCACCGCGGTGTTGTCGGGCAGTTCCAACGCCGTGCGGAAGACGACTCTCAGTCGCTGCAGTTCCACTGGTCTTTCCTCCGTAACTGGTATGCACGACCGGCGTGCCGGCCGAGTGTAGCCGAGGTTCTGAGCTGCTCAGCGAGGCCCCGAACGAGCGAAAAGTGTTTGCCTGCAAGGCATTCCGCATTCACTTCCCACGCGGCATCAGTTCACCAGGGTGCGTCGGGTTGTTAACCCGCCGGGTCTAGCGTCTCGATCCGGTTGGCCAGCCGAATGCCACCGCGGAAACAACCACGACCATGGGAGCACCAATTGAGCGAGCTGAATGGGTCCTCCATTCTTGTCACCGGGGGAACGGGTTCCTTCGGCAGGACCTTCCTCCGGCACGTCCTCGCCGAGGCCGACCCGGCGAGGGTCGTGGTGTTCTCCCGCGACGAGCTCAAGCAGTACGAGCTACGCCAGCAGCTCGGTGACGACCCCCGGCTGCGCTGGTTCATCGGCGACATCCGGGACCGGCACCGGCTGACCCGGGCGATGCACGGGGTGGACCACGTCGTGCACGCCGCGGCTCTCAAGCAGGTGGACACCGCCGAGTACAACCCCTCGGAGTACATCGCCACCAACATCACCGGCTCCCAGCACGTCGTCGACGCGGCGATCGAGGCTGGCGTCAAGAAGGTCATCGCGCTCTCGACCGACAAGGCGTCCAGCCCGATCAACCTGTACGGCGCGACGAAGCTGGTCGGCGACAAGCTCTTCGTCTCGGCCAACCACTACGCCGCCCATCACCCGACCCGGTTCGCCGTGGTGCGCTACGGCAACGTCGTGGGCAGCCGCGGCTCGGTGGTCCCGCTGTTCCGCCGGCTGGCCGCCGAGGGCAAGAGCCTGCCGGTCACCGACAAGCGGATGACCCGCTTCTGGATCACCCTGGACCAGGCCGTCCAGTTCGTCATGGACTCGTTCGACCAGATGCAGGGCGGCGAGCTGTACGTGCCCCGGATCCCCAGCATGCGGATCCTCGACCTGGTCGAGGCGGTCGCCCCGGACGCCACCACGCACGAGATCGGCATCCGCCCCGGCGAGAAGCTGCACGAGGAGATGATCGCGCCGGACGACAGCCGCCGGACGGTGCGCGCCGCGGACCGGTACATCGTCCAGCCGACCATCGCCGGCTGGGGCTACCAGCCGCCGGTCGACTGCGAGCCGGTGCCGGACGGCTTCGCCTACCAGTCGGACACCAACGACGAGTGGCTCAGCGTCGAGCGGTTGCGCGACATGCTCGGCCTCACCGCGTGATGGCGATGCTCCCCTACGGCCGGCACTCGGTCAGCGAGGACGACGTCGCGGCCGTCGCCGACGTGCTGCGCGGCGACTGGCTCACCACCGGCCCCCAGGTCGACGGGTTCGAGGCGGACCTGGCCAAGGTGACCGGTGGAGCCGGCTGCGCGGCGGTCTCCAACGGCACCGCCGCGCTGCACGTGGCGTACGCGGCGGCCGGTGTCGGCCCTGGCGACGAGGTGGTCGTCCCGCCGATGACCTTCGTGGCCACCGCGAGCAGCGCCGCGCTGCTCGGCGCGAAGATCGTCTTCGCGGACGTCGAGGAGGAGACCTTCACCCTCGACCCGGCCGCGGCGGCCGCCGCGACGACGTCGCGCACCAGGGTCGTCTCGGCCGTGGACTACGCCGGCCACCCGGCCGACTACGACGCGCTGCGAACCGCTCTGAGCGGCTCGGACGCGCTGCTGCTGGCCGACGCCGCGCACTCCATCGGCGCCACCTACCAGGGCCGGCCGGTCGGCTCGCTCGCCGACCTGACCACCTTCTCGTTCTTCCCGACGAAGCACCTCACCACCGGAGAGGGTGGCGCGGTCGCCAGCACCGACGCCGAGCTGCTCAAGCGGGCCCGCCGGTTCCGCAACATCGGGCTGGTCCGCGAGCGCGACGAGCAGCGCTGGCCGGACGAGGGCGGCTGGCACCAGGAGGTGCACGAGTTCGGGCTGAACTACCGGCTGCCGGACGTGCTCTGCGCCCTGGGCCGCAGCCAGCTGCGCCAGCTCGACGCCTTCCTCGCCCGGCGGGCCGAGCTGGTCGCCCGCTACAACGAGGCGCTGGCCGATCTGGACGGGGTGCGGCTACCGGTCCAGAAGTCGTGGGCCGAACCGGCCTGGCACCTCTACCCGATCCGGGTGCTCGACGGCCGCCGCCGCGAGGTGTACGACGCGATGCGCGCCGCCGGCGTCGGCGTGCAGGTCAACTACATCCCCGTGCACTGGCACCCGGTCTTCGCCGACCTGGGCTACCGGCGCGGATCCTGCCCGGTCGCCGAGTCGTTCTACCGTCAGCAACTCTCGCTGCCGCTCTACCCGACGTTGAGCGACGCCGACCAGGACCGCGTCATCGACGCGCTCGGTGCGGCGCTGCGGGGCCGCCCGGCGCGGCCCGTCGCCGCCTGATGGGACGCTGATGCACCACGCCAACCACTTCTACGGCCACGCCCACGTGCTGGCCCGCTACGCCGGGCTGGGCGACGACCACCCGCCGCGGATCAACGGGTACGTCCAGCACGGCTGGAACATCGGCGACGGGCTCGCCCCCGGCCACCCGTACGCCGAGGGCACGCCGAGCCTGCTCTGGTCGGAGCAGACCCGGCGGCGGGCCTGGTCGGTCGGGCGGCGCAACGTCGTCGTCATCGGCGCGCCCTTCGAGTACCTGCTGGCCCTGCGGCCCGAGGACCCGCCGGAGTCGCAGCGGCAGGGCACCATCTGGTATCCGTTCCACGGCTGGGAGGGTCAGCACGTCCGCGGCGACCACAGGGAGCTCATCGCCCGGATCCGCGACACCGAGCCGGGCCCGGTGACCGTCTGCCTCTACTGGCACGAGTACGGCATGCGGCGGGTCCGCCGGCTCTACGAGAACGCCGGCTTCCGTGTGATCTGCCACGGCTACCGCGGGCACTGGTGGAAGGACACCGACCCGCTCTTTCTCGACAAGCAGCTCACCGAGCTGCGTCGGCACCGCCGGGTGGCGTCGAACCGGCTGACCAGCGCGATCTTCTACGGCATCGCCGCCGGCTGCGAACCGGCGGTGTACGGCGACCCGATGGTGCTCGCCGACGAGGACCCGACCTTCGGCGGGACCGCCCGGATCCGCCGCCAGTGGCCGGAGCTGCACGGCGAGTCGGTGGACCTGCCGACCGCCGTCGCGATCGCGCGCGCCGAGCTGGGCACCGACCACCGCTGCACGCCGGCCGAGCTGCGCGAGCTGCTCGGGTGGGCGAACCTCCAGGAGGAACCAGTTGACCATTGAGACGGCACCCGTCGACCGGATCGCGCTGCCGGGCGGGGAGATGCTGGCCTGGTCCGACCTGCCGGAGCAGCGCCCCGCCGACGGTGGAGCCCTGGCCGCGCTGGCGGCGCGGATCGTGCCGCCCGGCGCCCGGGTGCTGCTGGCCGGCCCGCACGATCCGGGGATGCTCGACCGGCTCGCGCACGCCGAGGTCACCTGCCTGCTGCGCAGCTACCCGGACGCGGTGGCGATGGCCGCGCGTACCGCCCGGGTAGTGGTGGGCGGGCCGGCCGGCCTGCCGCAGGACGAGCGGTTCGACGTGGTCATCGCCGGCGCGGGCCTGGATCCGGTGGAGTCGGTGGAGGGCGCCCGGCAAGGCTGGGATGGCGTGCTGGGCCGACTGGCCGACGCGCTGTCCCCCGGCGGCACTCTGCTGCTGCGGGTGGACAACCCGCTCGGGCTGCACCGGCTGGTCGACACCGCCCCCTGGTACGCCCGACGCGACGACGCCGCCTGGACCATCGGCGGCGTCCTCGACACCGACCGTCCCGCGAACCGGGAGCAGGTGCGCGCCCGCCTGACCGACGTCGGGCTGCGCCCGGGCGCCTGCTTCGCCGCCTACCCGACCGCGCTGCTCGACGCCGACCAACTCGACCGGCGTACCACCTCCGGGTTCTTCGACGCGGTCCTGCACCACGCCTGCACGGGAGGCTTCACCGCCGCGACGGTGCTCCAGGACCCCGCCCGGCTGGCCGTGGACGCGCTGCACGCCGGGCACGGCGCCGCGCTGGCCCCGGGCTGGCTGGTGCTGGCCCGCAAGGCCCCGGCATCCGACGCCGCCCCGGCCCTCGGGTCGCCGGGCGACCTTCCGGTGGCGCTGCTGCAGACCGGCCCGCCCGGCTCCGACGTGGTGGAGGTGGTCGACGGGCCGGACGGCTGGCGGTGGCAGGCCACCGCCGGCGCCGACCGCACCGGCACGGCCGCCGCGCCGTTCGCCAGCCGCAAGGCGGCGTATCGGGACCCGTCCGCGCTCATCGGGCAACCGGTGCCCGACGGGCGGCTGCTGCGCACCCTGCTGCTCGACGCCGCCCTGCGGCGGGACCTGGAAACGCTGCGGGCGCTGCTGCACGGGTACGCGGACTGGCTCGCCGGGCAGGCCGGTGACGACGGCCGGATCGCCGGCGCCGCCGCGCTGGCCGGCACCGACAACGTGGTGGTCTCCGCCGGCCGGTACGCCGTGCTCGACCTCAGCTGGCGGGCCACCGAGGCGCTCCCCCGCGACGTGGTGCTCGCCCGGGGTCTGTGGCGGTTCGCCGTCGCGCTGCTCACCGGCGGGTACGCCCATCCCTGGGCGTCCACGCTGGACGTCGCGGGACTGACCGTGGTGCTGGGCGGCCTCGCCGGCCACGACCTCGACCGGGCGACGGTGTCGGCCGCGGTGGAGGCGGAGGCGGCGATCACCGCCGCGCTCCGGGGGCTGGACGCCGACGGGCGGGTCACCCTCGTCGCCGAGCTGCGGTCGGTCGAGCCGACCGACCCGCCGGCCGGGCCGGGCGGCTACCAGCAACTGCACGAGGCGTGGCTGCGCCAGCGCGACGAGCTGACCCGGATGTCCGCGTCGCTGAGGTGGACCGAGGACCTGCTCACCTCGCGGGAGCGGGCGCTACGCCGGGCCGACGCGACCATCAACCTGCTCAGCGGATCGCTGAGCTACCGGGTCGGACGGCTGGCTCTCACCCCGGCACGGCTGGCCCGGCGCGGGGCCCGCGTGGCCAAGCGGCGGGCCCGCCAGGCGCTGGCGCCGAAGCGGCAGGAGCAGCAGTGAGCGGCCGTGGCGGCACCGGACGGGGGTGCCGGTGATGCGGATCGTTGGGATCGTGCAGGCCCGGATGGGCTCGTCCCGGTTGCCGGGCAAGGTGCTGCGACCGCTCGCCGGCCGCAGCGTGCTGGGCCGGGTGGTCCGGGCCGCCCGGGACAGCGGGGTGCTCGCCGACCTGGTGGTGGCGACCAGCACGGACACGGTCGACGACGCGGTGGCCGCCGAGTGCGACCGGCTCGGCGTGCCGTGCCACCGCGGCCCGGTCGACGACGTGCTGAGCCGGTTCATCGGCGCGCTGGACGCGCACCCCGGGGACGCGGTCATGCGGTTCACCGCCGACTGCCCGCTGCTCGACCCGGAGATCATCACGCTGGTGGCCTCGGTCTACCGGGCGGTACCCGGGCTGGACTACGCGAGCACGTCGATCGCGCGCACACTGCCACGCGGACTGGACGTCGAGATCATCCGCGCCGACGCGCTGCGGACGCTGGACCGGCTCGCCACCGAGCACCACCGGGTGCACGTCACCTCGTACGCGTACACCCACCCGGAGCTGTTCCGGGTGCTCGGGGTGACGCTCGCACCGGACCGGTCCGGACTCCGGCTCACCCTCGACACCGAGCAGGACTGGACGCTGGTACGCGCGGTGACCGACCATTTCGGCGACGTCAGCGTGCCGCTGGCCAAGCTCGCCGACTGGCTCGACGAGCAGCCGGCGCTGCGCGCGCTCAACGCGGGCGTACGACAGAAGCGACTGGAGGAGTCCTGAGCACGTTACGCGTCGGGTTGCGCTGCGACGCCGGGCCGCGGCGCGGCGTCGGCCACCTGGTCCGCTCGCTGGCGTTGGGCGAGGAGTTCCTGGCCCGCGGCAGCCGCGTCGACATGTTCGGCGCCGTCGAGGGGGTCGGCTGGGCCGCCGCACAGCTCGCGGCGCGGGGCATCCCACTGCACCCGGGTCCGCGGACCGTCGCCGACCTGGTCGAGACGGCCCGCCGGCACCAGCTCGACGTCATGGTCGTCGACTCCTACGACCTCGAACCGGCCGCGGCGGGCGCGCTGCGCGCGGCGGGTGTCCTGACCCTCGCCGTGGTCGACGGCGACACCCGGGGTCAGGACGCCGACCTGTACCTCGACCAGAACTTCGGCACGGACATCGCCGTGCCTGCGCGGCGGCTGCTCGCCGGCGCCCGGTACACGCTGCTGCGGGACTCGGTGGTGGCGGCCCGGCCGCCGGCGCCACCGCCCGCGGCATCGGTGAGCCGTCCCCGGGTGCTGGCCTTCTTCGGCGGCACCGACGCGGTCGGCGCCGCACCCGTGCTCGCCAGGGTGCTGCTGTCCACCGGACACCCGATGGACCTGACCGTCGTGGTGGGTCGGCCCGAGGTGGAGGCCGAGCTGGCGACCGTGACGACGGGCCGGGGGCAGTCGCTGCGCCCGGTGCCGCCCACCGACGAGCTGCCGGCCCTGATCGGCGCGGCGGACCTGGTGGTCAGCGCCGCCGGCACCTCCACCTGGGAGCTGTGCTGCCTCGGTGCGGCCGCCGCGCTGGTCTGCGTGGTGGACAACCAGCGCGAGTCGTACCGCCGGGTGGTGGAGCACGGCCTGGTCGCCGGCCTCGGTGAGCTGCCGGAACTGGCCGCCGGCGGGATGGCCGGGCGGGCGGCGCGGGCGGCCGCCGCGCGGACCCTGACCGCGCTGCTCACCTCCCCGGCCCGCCGTGCGACCCTCTCCGCCCGGGCCTGGTCCACGGTGGATGGGCTGGGCCGACGCCGGGTGGCCGACGCCGTGCTGCAGGCCCGCGCCGCCACACCGGCCTGACCGGCACCGCGCGACCTCGCCGGGTCGCCGTACCCGCTCTCGCTGCGGCGACCCGGGTCAGCGCAGCGGTTCGAGTGTCACCCGCGAACGCAGCTCCGGACGTTCGGCGAGCAGCCGCTCGACCACCGCCGCGGCCTCCGGCCCCGTGGTCAGGAAGCGGATCGGCCGCCGCTCCCGCTCGACCACCGCCGCGGCGCGGGCCGGTTCAGCGAGCGGCAGGTTGTAGAACGCCGGCGCGGACGCGCCGTGGGTGCCCTGCAGGGTGGCGAGGAAGAGTGTCTCCAGGTAGCCCTCCCGCCGGTGGTCGCTGACCACCACGGTCACCTCGCCGTCACGTACCGGCGCCTGGGCCAGCGCGCGGGCCGTCACGTCGGCCTGCCGGGGCCGCGCCAGCAGCCCCGACCACCAGGCGGCCGACCAGGTGGTGCTGCGGTTGCCGAACGGCTGGGCGAAGATCCCGCCGCCGCGCGCCAGACCGGCGATCCCCGCCGTCCCGACCACCAGCGAGAGCGCGACGAGCACCCGGGCGAGGACCGCCGGGAGGGCGCCGGGGCGGCGGGCCGCCGCGACGCGCGCCGGCGGTGGCCGCAGCAGCAGCCCCGCCCCCGCGCCGATGAGCAGGACGACCAGCAACAGGTGCAGGGTCTTGCCGTAGTAGTAGCGCGGATCGGTGCCGAGCCCCCGGAAGTAGACGAGGAAACCGACGGCGAAGGCCAGCGCCGCGGCCAACGCACCCGCGTACCGGCGCCACACCGGCAACCGCAGGCCGCCGGCGAACAACCCGGCGCCGATCACCGCGGTCAGCGCCAGGTAGGCGTCGTAGCGCGGAAACACCCCGCCACCGGTGGCGACGTTGTCGACCTGGTCGGTGAAGAGGAGGCCGGCCACACTGGGCAGCGGGGTGAGCACGGCGGTCACCACCGCGACCGTGACGAGCAGCCACGATCGCCGGCGCACCGCCCGCCGGTGCCGGACCAGCCAGGCCAGCACCAGCACGCCGACCACCGGCAGGAACATCAGGTACGCGAAGCCCACGCCGACGCAGAGCGCCCCGAGCAGGCAGAGCTGGGTGCCGGTCCGGGCCACCGGCCGGCAGACCAGCGCGATGAGGATCGCGGTGAGCGCCAGGCCGAGGCTCTCGCCCGGGTAGCCGTAGACCACGAACCGGGTGAGCTCGGAGCCGAGGGCGAGCGCGGTGACCACGCCGGCCAGGCCGAACGCGCGGACCGGGTTCAGCAGCCGGCCGGCGATCCGGCCGGCGGCCCAGACCACGGCCAGCACCAGCAGCGCGTACGCGGAGATCGCCCAACCCAGGTAGTGGTCGAGGGTGCTCGCCGGTCCCCCGGCGGCGGTCGACGAGCGCAGGAAGGTGTCCAGCAACGCGGCCGTGACGTGGAAGCCCTGCGGGTAGTAGACCATCGCCTCCGGTGCGATCCGGGCCGCGGCGTCGGGGTCGGCGAAGAGGTAGCCGCCCACCGCCCGGATTCCCTCGACGGCCGCCAGGTGCCGGCTGTTGTCCTCGCCGACCATGGCGTACGCCAGCCGGCCGGCCAGACCGTCGGCGCGCAGATAGGGCCACGCCAGCGCCAGGCCGGACAGCACCGCGGCGGCCACCGGCGCCAGGTCGGCCGGGACCGGCCGGGGAAGGCGCGGCCGGCGGCCGGTGAGCAGGCCGAGCCCGAGCAGCGCGGTCAGGGCCGTGCCGGCGACGGGCACCGGGTGCAGACCCCACGGCCAGAACGAGAAGAGCAGCGCCGCGGCGCAGACCGCGCCGACCAGCAGCGCCACGGCCAGCACCAGCCGGTCGAGCAGGGTGCGCCCGACGCGCAGCAACCCGGCCGTCAGCAGCAGCACGAGCGGCGGCAGCAGCCCGGCGAGCCCGAGGGCGTACGCCAGCACCGGGACGACCCAGGCGGCGGCGAGCCCCGCCGCGATCAGGAGCGCCCGCCGGCGGGCCGGGACCGGTGGCGGCTCCACCGGCGAAGCCGTCGATCGGTCCGCCACCGACAGGCTGGTGGAACTGCTCTGCACTGGTCGTCTCCTCGCGACACCGCCCGCCCGGACCGGACGGAGCCGCCTCACGCTAGGGCCGCTCCGACGATGTCCGACGACACCGACATGTGCGCGAGGTGACCAGCGGGCGAAAAGACTCCCCGGTCGTACACCTGTACCAACACGGCGGGTAGGGTGAGCGTGTGTCCGGGCCCGCCTACCAGCCGTCGATGCTGGATCTCGCCGCCGCGGAGCCGTCGCTCGGCCCGCTGGCCGGGCAACTGCGTCGGCGACAGCTCTCCCGGGGCGCCTGGGTGGACCACCTGCCCGGCTGGGTCTCCGGCTCGGACGCCATCTTCGACACCCTGCTGCGGGACGTGCCCTGGCGGGGCGAACGACGGACGATGTACGACACCGAGGTGGCGGTGCCCCGCCTGCTCTCCTGGTACGGGCCGGACCGGCCGCTGCCGCACCCGCTGCTGACCGAGGCGCGCACCGCGCTCACCCGCCACTACGCCCCCGAGTTGGGCGAGCCGTTCGTCACCGCCGGCATGTGCCTCTACCGCTCGGGTCGGGACAGCGTCGCCTGGCACGGCGACACCCATGGCCGCTCCGCGCACACCGACACGATGGTCGCCATCGTCTCCTTCGGCGCGCCGCGGCCGCTGCTGTTGCGCCCGCGCGGCGGGGGCGCGAGCCTGCGGTTCCCGCTCGGGCACGGCGACCTGGTGGTGATGGGCGGCTCCTGCCAGCGCACCTGGGAGCACGCGATCCCGAAGACCGCCCGGCCCGTCGGCCTCCGGGTCAGCGTCCAGTTCCGGCCCGTCGGCGTCGCCTGAGGCGCGCAGCGGCGGCGCGCGAGAGGCAGGCCGAGCGGATCGACGAGATCGTCCGCTCGGCCGCCCGGCCCAGCCGTTCGGCCCGGGGTGCCCAGGGCCGGGGCCGGTTTGGTCCTTTCGAGCAGAGAACGGGAGATCGAGGTCACGGTGCTGCTGCCGTGCCTCAACGAGGCTGAGACGCTGGAGACCTGCGTCCGCAAGGCACTGCGCTCGCTCGAGGAGTGCGGCGTCGTCGGGGAGGTGCTGGTCTCCGACAACGGTTCCACCGACGGGTCACAGGAGATCGCCGAGCGGGCCGGTGCCCGCGTGGTGTCCGCACCGATCCGCGGCTACGGCGGCGCCCTGCTCAACGGAATCGAGCAGGCCCGCGGCCGGTACGTCATCATGGCCGACGCGGACGACTCGTACGCGTTGTCGGACCTCGGGCCGTTCATCGAGGCGCTGCGCGCCGGGCACGACGTGGTCATGGGCAACCGGTTCCGCGGCGGGATCGCGGCCGGCGCCATGCCGCCGCTGCACCGGTACCTGGGCAACCCGGTGCTCAGCTGGCTCGGTCGGGCACTCTTCGGCCTGCGCGAGGTCCGGGACTTCCACTGCGGCATGCGCGGCTTCGACACCGAGCGGACCGGGCGCTCGGGCTCTGCATGCCGGGCATGGAGTTCGCCTCCGAGCTGGTGGTGCGCGCCGCGCTGGCCGGCTACGACGTCGTCGAGGTGCCGACCATCCTCGCGCCGGACGGGCGGTCCCGGCCGCCGCACCTGCGCACCTGGCGGGACGGCTGGCGGCACCTGCGGTTCCTGCTGGTGTTCGCCCCGCGCAAGACCCTGGTCCGGCCGGGCGCGGCGCTCGCCCTGCTCGGGCTGGTCGGCGTCGGCGCGCTCACACCGGGCCCGCTGTCGCTGGGCTCGGTCCAGCTCGACGTCAGCACCCTGGTGTACGCGTGCCTCATGGTGATCGTCGGGGTGCAGCTCATGCTCTTCGGCGGACTGGCCGAGATCTACGGCCGGCAGGAGCGGCTGGTCCCCCGGCGCGCGTCGGACCGGTGGATCCGCCTCCTGCGGCTGGAGACCAGCGTCACCACCGGTCTGCTGCTCGCCGCCGGCGTGGCGGGCACCGTCGGCGCCGTCTCGTACTGGGGGCTGGACGGCTTCGGCGACCTCAACCCGGGCGACACCCTGCGGGTGGTGCACCCGTCGGCCACCGCGATCGCGCTCGGCGTGGTGGTGCTCTTCTCCGGGCTGGTCGGCAGTCTCCTCACGCTCCGCCCGGCCTACCCGGCACCGACAATCGTCCGGCAGCCCGGGGCTGAGCGGGAGCGGGAGCGGGAGCGGGTCCCCAGCGGCACCTGATCGACCCCGCCCCGACCCCCCTCGGGTGGGGGGTCGGGTCAGGCAGGAGGCGGGTCAGTCGCGTTCGACCAGGTGGCCGACCACCGTCGGGCCGAGCATCACGGCGAAGCCGGAGCCGTCGCGGCGCGGGTCGGCGGCGGGCAGCTCGACCGGTTCACCGGTGCCGGTCGCGCCCACGGGCCGCGGCCCCACCCAGGCGACGACCACGTCCGTCTCGTCCTTGAGGAAACGGTGCGCGCGCACGCCGCCGGTCGCCCGACCCTTCGCCGGGTACGCCTTGAACGGCGTCACCTTGACCGTCGCCCCGGTGGAGGTGACCACCATCGGCTCACCGTGCCCCGGGTCGTCGGTGCGCACCGCGCTGAAGAAGACCACCCGGGCTCCGGCGGGCAGGTTGATGCCGGCCATGCCGCCACCCTTGAGGCCCTGCGGGCGGACCAGCCCGGCGGCGAAACGCAGCAGCGACGCCTCCGAGGTGACGAAGGTCAGCGTCTCGGCGCCGTCGGTCAGCCAGGTCGCCCCGACCACCTCGTCGCCGTCCCGCAGGCCGATCACCTCGAACTCGTCGGAGCGCACCGGCCACTCCGGCGCGCAGATCTTCGCCGCGCCCTGCCGGGTGCCGAGCGCCAACCCCGGCGAACCGTCCGCCGGCCCGCCGAGCGGGGCCAGGCCGACCACCGTCTCCCCCGCCTCCAGCGGCACCAGCTCGGCGGCGGACATCCCACCCCGCAGCGACACCGTGCCCGCCTGCTCGGGCAGCACCGGCAACGGCAGTACGTCGATCTTGAACGCCCGGCCGGCGCTGGTCACCAGCAACACCCGACCACGGGCGGTGGAGTGCACGATCGCGCGGACCGTGTCGTGCTTGACCCGGCCGTTGCGGCGACGCCCCTCGGCGCTCTCCTCCGACTCGGCCGCGGTACGGGCGACCAGCCCCGTCGCGGAGAGGATCACCTGACACGGGTCGTCGGCGACCTCCAGCGGCCCGGCCGGCGCGGACGCCGCCAGCACCTCCTTGAGGTCGCCGTCGACCAGCGTGGTCCGCCGCTCGGTGCTGAACTGCTTGACCACGGCCGCCAGCTCATCGGAGACCAGCTTCTTGAGCACCCGGTCGTCGTCGAGGATCGTGGACAGCTCCGCGATCTCCGTACGCAGCCGCTCCTGCTCGGTCTCCAGCTCGATCCGGTCGAACTTGGTCAGCCGGCGCAGCGGAGTGTCCAGGATGTAGGTGGCCTGGATATCGGAGAGGCCGAACTGGCTCATCAGACCGTCCTTGGCGGCCTGCGCGTCGTCACTGCCCCGGATCAGCCGGACCACCCGGTCGATGTCCAGCAGTGCGATCAGCAGGCCGTCGACCAGGTGCAGCCGCTCCTGACGCTTGCGGCGGCGGTACGAGCTGCGCCGGGTGACCACCTCGTACCGGTGGGCCAGGAACACCTCCAGCAGCGCCTTCAACCCGAGGGTGCGGGGCTGCCCGTCCACCAGCACCAGGTTGTTGACGCCGAACGACTGCTCCAGCGGGGTGAGCCGGTAGAGGTCGGCGAGCAGGGCCTGCGGGTTGACCCCGACCTTGCACTCGACGACGAGCCGGGTGCCGCTCTCCCGGTCGGTGAGGTCCTTGACGTCGGCGATGCCGGTCAGCCGCTTGGTCTTGGTGACCTCGTTGGTGATCGCCGCGATGACCTTCTCCGCGCCGACGCCGTACGGCAGCTCGACCACGGTGATCGCTTGGCGTCCCCGGCTGCCCTCGAGGGGGCCGATCTCCACCTTGCCGCGCATCCGCACCACACCGCGCCCGGTCTCGTACGCCCGGCGCACCTCGTCCAGGCCGAGCAGCACGCCGCCGGTGGGCAGGTCGGGGCCGGGAACGAACTCCATGAGCTTGTCCAGAGTGGCGTCCGGGTGGTTGATCAGCCAGCGGGCGGCGGTGACCACCTCGGCCAGGTTGTGCGGGATCATGTTGGTGGCCATCCCGACCGCGATCCCGGACGCGCCGTTGACCAGCAGGTTGGGGAAGGCGGCCGGCAGCACGGTCGGCTGGGTCAGCGAGCCGTCGTAGTTGGGCTCGACGTCGACGGTGTCCTCGCCCAGCTCACCGACGAGCAGCATCGCCTCGCGCGACATCCGCGCTTCCGTGTTGTGGTTTACGAAACCGCCGGCGATGAAGGAATGGTCCTCGGAATTGACACGCACCGAGTAGACCTCGGCCGGCTCGCTAGGCGTCACCTCGGTGACGCGCTCGAACCGGTACCCAGAGTCCATGATCGGAAGGATGGTCGCCAGGAGCTCTGGATTCTTGATGCGATCGATGATGCGGAGGCGCTCGGTCTCCCATCGCTCGACGCGATCGAAGTTGTGCGTCGTAAGCCACTTGCGTCCGCTACCGCGGCGGTCGAAGTCCAAGGTGTCTCGCACGTACGTGGCAACGAACGGGACGTGGTCTTTGCTGAGCCGATGCGGACGCAGCGGTGCGTGTCGCAGAACCTTGTCCAGCTTTGCCTGCTTAGTGCGGAGGAATCCCACGCGGTTGGCGAATGCTTTGATGTTTCGCAGACCGGAAATCACCAAACGGTGCTCGACCGAGCCGCTGGGACGTGTGTAGCGGCGCCAGCAGGCAACGACACCGAATTCCGCGAGCAGCTCTTGGGCCTCCCTGGTGAGTCGCTCACTGTAGCTGGTGTACTGGACGGTGAAGCTGTCCTTGGCGACGCGCACCCCGCCGTCCCCCTCGAAGAGGGCCATGAGGAAGGCACGCTTGACGCCCCAGCCACCGTTCCAGACGAACTGCGGGACGAACTTGTCCCGGGCCTGATGCCCGATGAACTCGGCCAACGGACTTGCGCGGAACGCGTCCATACCGCCGACATAAGGCTGAACATCAATTTCCTGAATGCGCTTTCGGTCGCGACGGGTCTCTCTCTCGCTGACGTAACGCCGCCCACCAACCACTTGGTCGTACGCGTGCAGGACCTCACCGAAGAAGTGCTCGTCGGTGTTGTTGAATCCGGCTCTGGACTCATTCGCGAAGCCCTCGGACGCCCACGCCCCGCCGAGAACGCCCAGCGAATACTCACGAGCTGTGGGAATGACCTGGGACCAGGCATTTCGTGCCACACAGACGATCGAGTCAACTGCGAGTTCGTCGAGCCGTCGCCACTGGAAGAGGGGAACACCCAGGGGTGACTCAAGACAGAGCACCAGGTGATTCTCGCTGCCTCGGAGCGAGAATCCGGCTTCCGTGGCGATCCGGATCGTCGGATGGACGCCTGAGTTGAACACCTTGTCAACATGGACGGCTTTACCGTCCTTGTCGAGCACCTCGAAGTCGGCTTCGGCTTCGCTGTCTGACGGGAGGTTCACCAGGTCAGCGATCCGAGGGCTGGTGCCGTCCGCAAGTCGGATGCGGGTATCTCCGGTAATGCAGTATCTCGAGGCGGCCGGGCCATCGTCTGGAGATCCAAAATTTCCATGCCCGTCGATGAGCGGCACGTTGAGCGAGAAGTCCTGCGCGAGACGCACCATGGCGTCGTAAATCGCCGTGTCGCCGTGTGGATGGTACTTGCCCATCGCATCACCGACAATTCGGGCAGACTTCACATGCGCGCGGTCGGGGCGGTAGCCCTGCTCGTACATCGACCAGAGAATGCGCCGGTGCACGGGCTTGAGGCCGTCGCGGGCGTCGGGCAGGGCACGGGAGTGGATGACCGAGAACGCGTACTCCAGGTAGGAGTCGGAGACCTCGGTGACCAGCGGATTGTCGAAGACCCGCGCGCCGGCCTGGTCGAACGAGGAGAGATCGACCTTGTTTTCCTTGCGGCGTGCCATGACTCAGCTTTCCCCTCGGACGGTACGCGTGCTCATGCGTCGATCGCCTCACGGTCGACCCGGTCGGCGGAGTCGATCAGCCAGTTGCGGCGCGGCTCGACCTTCTCCCCCATCAGCAGTTCGAGGATCCGCTCGGCGGCGTCCACGTCGTCGAGGGTGATCCGGCGGACGGCGCGGGTGGCCGGGTTCATCGTGGTGTCCCACAGTTCGTCGGCGTCCATCTCACCGAGGCCCTTGAACCGCGGGATCGGGGTGACGATCTGCTTGCCGGACTTCTCCAGCTTGCGGACCGTCGCCTCCATCTCGGCCTGGGTGTAGGTGTAGGTGGTCTGCGGGTTGCGCCCCTTGGTGGTGATCTTGTGCAGGGGTGGCATCGCGGCGTAGAGCCGACCGGCCTCGATCAACGGCCGCATGTACCGGGCGAAGAGGGTGATCAGGAGCGTACGGATGTGCGCGCCGTCCACGTCCGCGTCGGCCATGATCAGCACCCGGCCGTAGCGCAGTGCGGACAGGTCGAAGGTGCGCCCCGATCCGGCGCCGAGCACCTGGACGATCGCCGCGCACTCGGCATTGTCCAACACCTGCTGGAGGTTGGCCTTCTGTACGTTGAGGATCTTGCCCCGGATCGGCAGCAGCGCCTGGTATTCCGAGGAGCGGGCCATCCGGCTCGTCCCGAGGGCGCTGTCGCCCTCGACGATGAAGAGCTCGCTGCGGTCGATGCCGATGGCCCGGCAGTCGACCAGCTTCGGCGGCATCGACGCGCCCTCCAGGGCGGTCTTGCGCCGCGCGGCGTCCTTCTGCTGCTTCTGGGTGAGCCGCACCCGCGCCGCGTCGACGATCTTCTGCAGCACGGTGCGCGCCTCGGCCTTGGTGCGCTTGTCTTCCAGCCACGCCTTGATGTGTGCGTCGATCAGGGTCTGGATCACCTTGGTGATGCCGGTGGTGGACAGCTCGTCCTTGGTCTGCGAGGTGAACTGCGGCTCGGGGAGCCGCACGTGCACCACCGCGGTCATCCCCTCCAGGACGTCGTCCAGGGTGGGCGGCTCCTCCTTGGCCTTGAGCAGCCCGCGGGTGTTGCGGACGGCGTCGGCGAGGGTGCGCGCCAGGGCCCGCTCGAAGCCCTTGCGGTGCGTGCCGCCGTGCGCGTTGCGGATGGTGTTGGTGAAGCACTCGACGGTGCGCTCGTAGCCGGTGCCCCAACGGAACGCCACCTCGACCTCGGCGCGGCGCTGCACGTTGGACTGCATGACGCCGTTGGCGTCGGCGGCGTTCTCCCGGTACGTCCCCTCGCCGGTGACCAGCAGGGTGCCGGAGACCGGGCGGTCGCCGGCCGGGGCGAGGAATTCCACCATGTCGCTGAGCCCGTTGGGGTAGTGGAAGGTCTCCTCGGCGGGCGCCTCGCCGGTGAGGTCGCGCAGCAGGTATCGCACGCCGGGGACCAGGAAGGCGGTGTTGCGCAGCTTCATCCGGACCGCGTCGACGTCGAGTGCCGCGCCGGTCTCGAAGTAGCGGGCGTCGTGCCACCAGCGGATCGAGGTGCCGGTGGACTGCCTGCGCTTCATGGCGCCGACCACCTGGAGCCCGGGGCCGGCGGTGAACGGCGCGTCCGGCCCGTCGCCGTCGAAGATCCCCGGCACGCCGTGCCGGAAGGACATCGAGTGGATCTTGCCTGCGCGGCGGACGGTCACGTCGAACCGGCGGGACAGCGCGTTGACCGCGGACGCGCCGACGCCGTGCAGGCCGCCGGAGGTCTTGTAGCCGGAGCCGCCGAACTTGCCCCCGGCGTGCAGCCGGGTGAGCACCAGCTCGACGCCGGAGATGCCGGACTTGGCGTGCACGTCGGTGGGGATGCCCCGGCCGTCGTCGTCGACCTGCACCGAGCCGTCGGCGTGCAGCGTCACCTCGACGTTGGTGGCGTGACCGGCGACACCCTCGTCGGTGGAGTTGTCGAGGATCTCGTTGACGAGGTGACCCACGCCACGGCTGTCGGTGGAACCGATGTACATGCCGGGCCGCTTGCGGACGGCGTCCAGCCCCTCAAGGTGGGTGAGGTCATCGGCCCCGTACAGGGTGTCAGGCTCTGCGGTCAACTGGTCGTACTCCCCGGTCTCGGCGGTGTGCTGCCGGTCACCGGCGACATCAGCCGGCGTGGCGCGCCGCAGCGAGCCTAGCCCGAGGCTAGGACAACTCCCGGAGGACCTACGCGACCCGCCGTGCCTCGGGCCGCCGGACGTGAGCCAACGAACAGGCCGCAGCCGGTTCCGACCGGTCGGCCGGCGGCGGTCGCGGGGCCACGGAGGGGCCGTTCGGTCGGTACGCTGACCGGCGATCGCGCCCGGCACGCGCCGGCGCGGGGCGGGAGCCGCATGGACGAGGACAGGACGACTCGCGACACTTACCGGCGCGCCATCGGCACGCGGGCCCGACGGTGGCTGCTCGCGGGCACCCTGCTGGCGGGGCTGCTCGCCGCCGTGGCCGTGACCCCCGCGATGGACCCCGCCGACCGCACGTTCGCCGGTCTCTCGGACACGGTCCAGAGCCTGATGTCGGTCATGACGCCGCTCTTCGGCATCCTCCTGGTGCGCGACCTGCGACGGGCGCCCGACGCTGTCCGGGTCATCCCCACGGTGCTCGCGGTGGGGCTGCCGGCCGTCGTCATCGGCGTCGTCGGGGTGCTGATCTGCGCGGCGACGCTCGCTCTCACCCCGGCCGACGTGGCCGACGATCCGTGGCGGCACGTCGGAACGATCGCGGTGGGCAGCGTGCTGGTACAGGTCGTCGCCGGGCTGGTGGGCACCGGGCTGGGCCTGCTGCTGCGGTCGACGGTGGTCGCGTTCCTCGCCACGATCGTCCTGCCGTTGGGTCTGTTCGGGCTGTTGGGCGCGGTGGACGCTCTCCGTCCGGCGCAGGTGTGGCTCACCCCGTTCGGCAGCGTGCGCAACCTGCTCTCCGGGGACATGAGCGTGCTGCGGTGGACGCAGTGGTTCTGCGGACTGCTGGTGTGGGGTGTCGGTCTGAACGCCGTCGGTGCGGTGGCGCTGAGGCGTCGCGAGCAGCCCGACCGTGCGCTCAGTGCGGCAGCAGACGGGGACGGGTGAAGTTGGTGTTGTCCGCGATCGCGTCGACCTGTGAGAGCGGGTCGGCTTCGAGGTAGACGCTTGCGGCGGCAAGGTAGCGGAGGTCGTTCAGCTCGGGCGGAACGCGAACACACCGTCCACGATGAGCACGGCGTCGGGGGGCGCCTCGGTGACCACGTCGGTGTGCGTGCGTTGCGTGAGTGGGTCGCGCAGGCAGAGCACGCGGGCTCCGGATCCGGCCGGCCCGGCGGGTTCCAGCAGCAGGGCTCGGATCGCCGGCAGGTGGAGACCGAACGGTGCACCGGGGCGGGCGTGTCTTTCATCGAACGATTCCGCTACGGGCCATTGACGCCCGTCGCGCGGGGGTGATCTGATCGCGCTCTCAGAGAATCTTTCATCTTTCGATGGATGGGAGCCCCATGGCCAGGTTCCGGCGTACCGCGCTCGCCGCGGCACTCACGATTGTCACGGCGGCGCTGTCGACCGCCGTCGCGCTGCCCGCCCCCGCGTCCGCCGCGCTCCCCACCGCCGCCGTGGCGCTCGGTGACAGCTTCATCAGCGGCGAGGGCGCCGGGGCGTACACCCCGGTCGTCGACGTCAACGGTGTCGCCCAGGGCTTCCCCGGCTGGACGGCGCCGAACAACAACGCGTTCTTCTGCCACCGTTCGGCGAACGCCTCGTTGAACCAGGCCAACCTGCCGGGCATCCAGAACCGGTTCAACCTGGCCTGCTCCGGCGGGCAGCCACACGACATCGCCAACGCCTCCCAGGCGCGGGCCAACGGCCGTACGGTGGCCTCGCAGCTCAACCAGCTCCGTGCCGTCGCGCAGACCCAGGACATCGACCTGGTGCTGATCGGCCTGGGTTCCAACAACAGCTCGTTCACGTTCGGCAGCGTGGCGGAGAAGTGCGCCAACCGCTTCATCGCCGACGCCTGGACGGGCTGGTGGGAGTTCTGGGCGTACCTGGGCGGCCCGGTGGAGCAGAAGCCGTGCACCGACGCCGACCTGGCCACCGCCGCGCAGCTCAGCGCCGCGACCGCGGAGACCACCGCCGCGGTACGACAGCTGCTGACCACCCTCGACCAGGTGGACGCGGACGGGCAGCACCGGATTGTGTTCCAGGACTACACCAACCCGCTGCCGATGGACCTGAACTCGACGTTCCACACCGAGGACGGCCGGGACGACACTCGGGACAAGTTCCGTGACCTGGGAGCCGAGCGGTACGCGGCAGGTTGCCCGATCCACCGGGCCAGCCTGATGCCCGGACACCGCTTCTCGCAGGGCCTCGGCACCCTGGTGAAGTCCACCCGGGACACCCTGGCCGCCGAGTTCCCCGCCGCCGACCTGGTCTACCTCAACGTGCAGCGGGCCTTCGACGGCGCGCGGCTCTGTGAGTCGTCGACCAGCCCGACCGGCGCGCTGGCCACCCCGATCCGGCTGCAGGACAGCCCGAACGGCACCTTCGTCACCAGCCTCTCCGGCAAGGACAAGATCGCGATCCAGCGAATCGCCAACACCTGCGTCAGCTACTTCCAGACCTGCCAGGAGTCGTGGCACCCGAACGCCACCGGGCACCAGGTGCTCGGCCAGTGCCTCAGCGGCGCTGCCACCACCAGCGCCCGGGCGGTGGCCTGCGTGCGGGCGAGCAACGGGACGATCTCGGTGTCCTGACCGGAATCGTCCCCGGAGGCCCCGCCATCCGGCGGGGCTTCCGTCGCGTCCGGACGGAATGAGAGCGGGCAGCGGCGGCTACCCGCCGGTAATGTCGGCCCGTAAGCTGGGCCCGTGAACGGGGACACGGAGTACGCGCAGGAATTCGTCGACGTCGACGGCGGTCGGCTCGGCGTGCAGGTGTATCCGGAGCCGGCCGGTCCGGCGGGTGCGCCGGTGGTGGTGATCTGGCCGGCGATGGGGGTCCGGGCCCGCTACTACCGGCCGTTCGCGGCCGCGCTGCGCGCCGCCGGGCTGGCGGTGGTCGTCGTCGACCTTCGCGGCACCGGGACGAGCACCCCCGCGCCGAGCCGCGCCGACCGGCACGGCTACAGCGAGCTGGCCAGCGACGTCGGCACCGTACTGGCCGCGCTCAAGCCGCGGCTGGACGGGCGTACCCGGCTGCTGCTGGGGCACTCGCTCGGCGGGCAGGCCGCACTGCTGCACCTCGCCCTGCACGGTGGTGACTCGGTGGACGGGCTGGCGCTGGTCGCGGTCGGCGTCCCCTACTGGCGAAGCTATCCGGGCCGGCGCGGCCTCGGCGTGCTGCCGTACACCCAGGGGATCGCCGCGACCGCGGCGCTGCTCGGGGTCTGGCCGGGCTGGGGTTTCGGGGGCCGGCAGGCCCGCGGGGTGATCAGAGACTGGGCGTACACCGCGCGGACCGGCCGGTTCCCCCAACTGGACGCCACGGACACCGAGACGGCGGTGCGCGCGGTACGAACACCGGTGCTGGCGGTCAGCGTGGACGACGACCAGTACACACCGCACGAGTCCATGGACCACCTCTGCGCGAAGCTCACCGCGGCCCCGGTGACCCGGGAGCGGTACACAGTGGCACAGGCCGGCGCCGCGCTCGACCACTTCACCTGGGTCCGTGCGGCCACCCCGCTGGCGCGGCGGATCGCCGGTTTCGCCAGCGACCTGCCGCCCCGCTGAGCCGCACCGGCCGGGCCGTCGATGGCCGCCCGACCGACCCGCTCACTCCTCCTCGTGCAGCGGCACGAGCTTGCCGTCGCGCTCCACCCGGACCTCACCGTGGTCCTTACGCGGCGCGGCCTCCGCGGTGTTCTTGTGTGGGTCGTTGTCCGGGTGCATGAGCACCGCGTCGGTCTTCGGGGTCTTCTCCCGGCTCTCGTCCGGCTGCGACATCCCGTTCCCCTCTCCGTCAGCGTCCCCCCAGCATCTACCCGCCACCGACCGGACGACTCCTGCCGGCGGCGGTCCGGCACCGCCGCGACCCCGACGTCCCCGACGTGCCGACCCGACGCCGGATCGGCACGCACGGGGCGGGGTTAGCCGCCCGGGCGGCGGGTAAGCCGCAGCGCCCGACACGGCGGAAGGGGATCAGATGTCCGAACGGCATACCGCACTGCGCTCGATGCACGATCTGGGTCTGGCGGCCTGGTTCGGCGGCTCCCTCATGGGAGCGCTCGGCGTCAACGGCGCGGCGGCGAAGATCAGTGATTCCACCCAGCGGCTCCCGGTCGCCTCGGCCGGATGGTCCAAGTGGACCCCGGTCAACGCGGCCGCGATCGGCGCCCACCTGGCCGGAGCGGTCGGCGAACTGGTGACGGAGAGTCCACGGGTGGCCGGTCAGTCCGGTGTCGCCCGCGCCAGCACCATCAAGACCGCGCTGACGATCGGCGCGCTCGCGGTGACCGGCTACAGCCGGTTGATCGGCATGCGGTTGGAAAAGGCGGGCGCCCCACCGGTGAACGGCGCCACCGAGCCGAACCACCAGACACCGGCCAGAGTTGCCGCCTCGCAGCGGCAGATGAGGCTGCTCCAGTGGGCCATCCCGGCGCTGACCGGGACCCTGGTGGTGGTCACCTCCTACATGGGTGAGCAGCAGAAACCCAGCCAGGTGTTCCGGGGGATGCTCGGCCGGGCCGGCATGCTGATGAGCGCCCCGAAGGGGATGGCGAAGATGGCGGGCATGAACGCCGGCAAGCGGCAGATGGCGATGGCCGGGCGCTGAGCGCCGGGCTGGCCGGCGTCCCGCCGGCACCTCGACGGCGGGGCGCCGGCCGGCTCGGCGCCGCCGTTACGACCGGGCACGCCGGGCGGCCGCGACCGGGCGAGCCGGACGGCCCGGGGAGGGCAATCGTCCGCCGGTAGCGGCGGACCCGACGAGCGGGGTGGCCATGACGGCGCACGAGGGACCCAGTGGCAGCGGCGACCGGCTGGAGCCGGAGGCGGTCGAGCCGTGGAAGGCCGAGGACGGCTTCGACGCCGAGCCGCCCTGGGGCGTGGATGAGCACTCGCCGATGGACGAGGGCAGCGAGGAGACGGCGGTGCCCGAGGGGCAGCGGGGTGATCGCCGCGCCGGCGCCCCGGCGGGCCGGTCCGGCCCGGCCGGCCGGCACGACTTCGGCTCGGTGGAACCGACCCGTACCACCGCGGCCGGACCCGGCGCGCCCCCGGACCCGGCACCCAGCCGCCGCTCCTTCCCGGACGATGCGGACATCGACGAGCGGGCCCAGGACGCGCTGCGGACCCGAGGCCGGCGCTCCTGACGGCACCACCTGCCGTCGCCCGGACCGGGACCCCCGGGCGCCGGCACCCGACCCTCAGCCGGTCGACGTGGCGCGGGCCGGGACAGTCTGGCGTTCCGGCCCGGCTCCGTGAATGTTCTCGGCGAGCAGTTGCGCCAGCCGGGTGGCGTCGCGCTGTGCCTGACCGGCGCAGCAGTTGTTGAACAGCACGTGCAGCTCGTCGGCCGGGCCGGCCAGCTCGGCCAGCAGCCCGGCCCAGTGCCGCAGCTCCTGCTCGGCGTACGCGTAGCGGAACTTGTCCTGCTTGTCGCCGTCGCGCCAGGCATCGCTGTGGCCGTGGAACCGGACGATCGCCGGCTCCGCCGTGGTGGTCAGGATCGGCGGCACCGATGACGGGTGGCCCTGCGGCATGTCGACGCAGACCAGCGAGAGGTCGTGCGCGCGCAGCAGATCCATCGTGGCCGGTGCCGCCGCTTCGTCGAACCAGGACCCGTGCCGCAGCTCCACGGCGACCCGCCACGGCCGGCATCGCCGCGCCAGCTCGGCGATCCGGCGTTCGGCGGCGGCGCCGCGTACCAGCCACGGCGGGAACTGCAGCAGCACGACACCCAGCTTGCCGGCCGCCGCGATCGGGTCCAGCGCCGCCCGGAACCGGGACCACAACTCGTCGTACGCCCGCTCCGGCAGGTCGCGGCGACGGATCCGGCTCGGGCCGGCGGCCGGGCGCAGGTCGCGAGGCAGCGCGGTGACCGGCGTCGGGTGACCGGTGAAGAGGCTGAACGCCTTGACGTCGAAGGTGAACTCGCCCGGTGTGGCGTCGACCCAGCCCTGCGTGACCTCCGGCGCGGGGATCGCGTAGTAGGAGGTGTCCACCTCGACCAGTGGGAACCGGCCGGCGTAGTAGGCGAGTCGGCCGGCGGGGGTGTTGGCCGAGCGCGGGTACCACCCGGAGCGCAGCAGCGACTGGTCGGCCCAGGACGACGTGCCCACCTTAATCACACCCATGTCATTCAGTGGACCGCTCCGCGCCGGGATCGGCAACCGCTGGCGGCCCGCGCCGCCGTCGTTTCGGATCCGGGATTGTCGGTGCCGACTCCTACGCTGGCACCGAGCGGACATCGACGGAGAGGTGGCACCATGACCAGCACCGAGCAGCTGACCGGGGAGCGGGCCGACCTGCTGCAGACACTGCGCCGACACCGGGGTTTCCTCCTGCACACCGTCGACGGGCTGACCGACGAACAGGCGTCCACCTGCAGCACGGTCAGCGAGCTCTGCCTCGGCGGCCTCATCAAGCACGTGGCCGGCACCGAGCAACGGTGGATGCTCTTCGCCGTCGGCGGCGCGGAGGCGATGCAACGCGAGGAGATCGACTGGGCGGGCCAGTTCCGGATGACGCAGGGCGAGACCCTTGCCGGGCTCGTCGAGCGGTTCCGGCAGGTTGCCGACCAGACCGACGAGCTGATGGCCACCCTCGACCTGGACGCGGCGCACCCGCTGCCGCAGGCGCCCTGGTTCGAGCCGGGGGCGAGCTGGACGGTCCGTCGGGTGCTGCTGCACCTGATCGCCGAGACGTCTCAGCACGCCGGGCACGCCGACATCCTGCGCGAGGCGATCGACGGCACCAAGACCATGGGCTGAGCGGGCCGACCGGCCACCGGCGTTCGCCAGCGGTCCCCGTCGTCCACCTCGCGTGTCACCCCGGTTCCGCCCCGCGCGGGCGGATGTGACACCGCGCAGGTGGGCGGCGCTGAGGGACACGAGATGAACGCAGACCGGATGGACCACAAGACCGCCGAGCGGCTGCTCGGCGGGTCCGTCGAGCCATCGGCCGGGCCACGACCGGTCGTGCTGCTGCTGATCGCGGCACGCGCCGCGCCGCGCCCCGCGGAGCTGGCCGGTGAGGACGTCGCCGTGCTGGCCTTCCGTCGGGAGCGCCACGGCCGCCTCCGTGGCGAGTCCGCCCAGCAGGCCGGGGAGGGCGTCGCACCGGCCGGTTCCCGACCGACCGCCGGCCGTTCACGCCGCCTCGCCCGGTTCGGCGGCAGGGCCGCCGTGGCGGCCCTCGCCCTGGCCGTTGGCGGCGGGGTGGCGTTGGCGGCCACCAACGGCCCTGCGCCCCGTCCACCGCGCCCGCCCATGGTCACCGTGCCGGCGCCCACCGGTCCACCCGCCGTGCCCGCCCCAGCCACGGGTGGTGGGCAGCTCATATCGGGCGCACCGGACACGAGCGGGCCGGTGCCGCCCACCTCGGTCGCCGCTGAGGTGGCGGGCCTGTGCCGGGTGTACCAGGCGGGCGCCGGGGACGACCACGGCCGGGCCCTCGACAACCCGGCCTTCTCCGGCCTGATCGCCGCCGCCGGTGACCGGCAGCGGGTGGCCGACTACTGCGTGCGGGTCCTGGCCGCCGAGCCGGCGCAGGGCCGGGCGACCGACAAGCGACCAGGGACCACGCCGAGTCGGCGCCCACAGCCGCCCGGCCCCGGGACAACCGACCCACCGCTGCCGGACCGGACCGCACCCCACCGGGCAACGGCCGGCACTCCCCGCCGGGCGGCCCACCGACCTGACCGGCCGGGACGCCCGCTGGCGACTCCCCCGCCTCGTGCGGCTCGTCCAGCTGAGCACGGGTCGCCCGTGGACTGATAACTTGCCCCGATGAGTCTGCGGCGGCGACGCGCGGCGGCGGTCCTGCGCCTGGTGGTGGTGCTCAGCGTGCTGGCCGGGATCGCACTCACCGCGCTCGGCCCGGCCACCCTCAGCGGGCTCCTGCCGTACTTCACCATCCAGAGCAACGTCGCGGTCGGCGCTCTCGCGGCGTACGCAGGCCTCAGCGCGTGGCGGGACCGACCCGATCCACCGTCGGCGCTACGCGGCGCGGTCACCCTCTACATCACCATCACCGGCGTGGTCTACCACCTGGTGCTTGCCAACCCGGCCAGTCCGTTCGCGATGGCCCAGCCGGACCGGGCCGCCGGCGAGGCACTCGGCAACCAGTTGCTGCACACGGTGGTGCCGCTGCTGGCGGTCGCCGACTGGGTGCTCTTCGACCAGCGCGCCAGGCTGCGCCTGCGGTACGCGGCCTGGTGGCTGGCGTTTCCACTGGGCTACCTCGGTTTCGCCCTCCTGCGGGGGCTGGTCGTGCACCGCTACCCGTACCCGTTCCTGGACGCGGGCGAGCTGGGCTACGCCGGGGTGGCGATCAGCGCGCTCTCCTTCGCCGTCGCGTTCTGGCTGCTCGGCCTGCTCTTCGTCGGCATCGACCGCACGTTCGCCCGGCGCACCGCCACCCGACCCACACCGACCGTGCACGGTACGCAGGAAGTAGGCGTCACCGCCGACGGCGTGCCCTGACGCACCTTCCGCGATCACCGAAGTCGACGACGGGCGATGGTCATGGGGGAACGGTCTCCGGCGTACGCGTCGGTGAGACCCCAACGGCCCGGGATGTCCAGCAGCTCGACCCTGCCGAAGCCCGCTGGCAGGGCCGGATTGACCAGAAGGTTGTCGCCGGTGGGCCGCAGCCCCAGCAGGGTGCCCAGCAGCATCAGCAGCGCACCCGAGGACCACGACTGCGGACGACCGGCCGCCGGCAGCTGGACGGGGTACTTCGTGGTGCTGCGCTCGTAGCCGGCGATCAGCTCCGGCACCGCCCCGCCGAGCGTCTGCGCCATGTCGAAGATGCCGGCCGCGATCCGGCCCGCGTGCGTGTCGAAGCGGTAATGCCGCAACCCCGCCGCGATCAGGGCGTTGTCCGACGGCCACACCGCCCCCAGGTGTGAGCCCACCGGGTTGTACGGCTGCTGCCCGGTGGCGAAGGTGCGCACCCCCCAGCCGCTGAACAGTCGCGGGCCGAGCAGGTGCTCGGCGACCGCCTCGGCGCGGTCGTCCGCGACGATCCCGCTCCACAGCAGGTGCCCGATGTTGGATGACAGCGCGTCGGTCGGCTCGCCGTACGGGTCCAGCGCCAACGCGTAGTACTCCCGTTCCGGCAACCAGAAGTCCCGGTTGAACCGGTCCTTCAGCTCGGCCGCCTCCCGCTCCAGCCGGTCGGCGTACCCGGGGTCACCCCAGAATTCTCGGGCCAGCCGCGCGCCGCGCCGTTTCGCGTCGTACGCGTAACCCTGCAACTCGCAGGTGGCCCGGGGAAGCGCCGGTTGCCGGCCACCCGCGTCGGTGATCGCGTCCGGGGAGTTCTTCCAACACTGGTTGATCAGGCCGTGCCGCTCGTTGCGACGCTGGTAGCGCACGTACCCGTCGCCGGTCAGGTCGCCGTACTCGTCGATCCAGTCCAGGGCCATCCGGGTCGGGTGGCGCAGCTCGCGGACCAGGTCCGCGTCGCCGGACCAGCGCTCGTACTCGTCGAGCAGGACGACGAACAGCGGGGTGGTGTCCGCCGCGCCGTAGTACAGCGCGTCCGGCCGGTCGGCGAACGCGGCCGACTCGCCGTAGCGGAGCTGGGCGACAATCTTGCCCGGCTCCTCCTCGTGCTCGTCGTCGAGCTGGCCGCCCTGCAACAGCGCCAGCAACCGCAGCGTCGCGGGGGTCAGCTCGGGGGTGAACGCCATGGTCTGCAGGCAGGTGAAGATGCTGTCCCGCCCGCAGAGCCCCATCGCCCAGGGCAGGCCGCCGACCGGCACCCGGGTGTCGTGCGCCAGCGGCAGGTAGCGCAGCGCCGCCAGGTCGGCCAGGCTGCCCCGGTAGGTCTTCTCCAGGCCGTCCCGTTCGGCCACCAACTGTGGGGCACGGTCCATCCAGGCCGCCAGCTCCTCGCGCATCCCTCCGTGTACGTGCTCCCGGTGTGACTCCAGGTCCTTGCGCAGGTCCCGGCCGCCCTCGCCCTGGATGTTCATCGTGACGTGCAGGTCGGTCTCCCACTTCCCCTCGGGCTCGATCCGGATCCGGAACGTCATTCCCCTCTCGTCGACGTCGGCGGGAGCCGTGCTGCTGATGGTGGTTGCGCGGACGAACCGCTCCCGCTCGTACCGCAGCACGAGCTGCCCGCGCGCGGAGTCGGCGGCGACGCCGACGTCCCGTCGCCGCAGTTCCAGGCCCTGAGCGACGTCGGCCAGGTCGGCCAGGTCGGCGAAGTCGTTGCCCATGTCCATCCGCACGGTGAACTCGGCCGGCTCCGCCGAGTGGTTCAGCAACGTGATGCGCTCGTTGAAGCTGTCGTTGATCGAGCGGTGCCGGATGACCGACACGTCGGCGTCGACGTAGTGACTCGCCGCGCCCGGGACCAGGAAGAACCGGGTCTCGAAGTACGTCATGTCGTCGCGGGAGAGCACGTTCAGCTCTTCCCCGCCGACCTTGAGCACCCAGCGCGACAGGAAGCGGGTGTCGAACGAGAAGAGCCCGACCGGACTTCCCGGGTCCTCCGCCACGTCGCCCTGCCCGTCGCTGATCGCGAAGGCGTTGCCCGCGATCACGTGCACCCGTTCGCGGCTCACTGTCGCCCCTTCCGCCCGGCCATCGCGGCCCGACCCAGCTCGCGCGGATGGCGGGCACCGGCCGGCCCGGGGAAGATGCGCCGCAGCAGCAGCAGCAGCTGCAGGTTTCCCTGCACGGACAGCTCGTTGCGCAGCAGCGCCGTCGCCACGTGGGTCTCCCCGCTCGCCAACCGGTCGAAGACCGCCGGGTCGGCGCGGATGACCAGGTCCGCGTCGTCGCTCGACTGGGTCACCCGCACGTGCTGGTCGGCGACGGTCAGGTACCAGTGCTCGGTGCGGCCGTCCTCGCGCGCGTCCAGCCGGAGTGTCCCGGAGGTCGTCTCCGGCAGGTCGGTACGCCGGCCGGAGTCCAGCTGTCGCAGGTATTCCGCCACCGTCGCACCCATCACGTCCCCTCCTTCGCTTCCCCGCAGGATCCCCCGCAACGGGGTGAGGCCGGCTCACCCGGACCGGGTGACGATCACACCGGCTCGACTCCGGGCAGCGGCCGCACGGCACATCGTGCCGCTGCCGGCCGGGATGGATCCGGTGGACGCCGCGCCACTGACCGACGCCGGGCTCACCCCGTACCGGCAGATGCGCGATGGCACGCTGGACGGCCGGGCCGTGATCGTGCCCTGAGCCCGGCGGTCGCCGCCGGTCAGTCGGCTCCGATCAGGCCGCGGACATAGCTGGCCTGGCCGACGTGTTGCAGGTCGTCGTGGGCGACACTGACCAGCCGGACGCCGAGGGTGACCGGTGGATCCCACGCCTCGTCGACCACGCGGTCCAGGTCCGCCGGACGCAGACCGGCCAGGAACGGGCGGGTCCGCCCCGAGACCGCCTCGTAGTAGTCGATCAGCGCCTGCGCGCTCTCCGGCCGCACCGCGGCGACCTGCGCGGGCGAGTGGCCGTAGCCGGTGTCGTCCGGGTCGGCGGTGAGCCCGAACCGGCCCGCCCAGTCGCCACTGACCCAGATCTGGTCGGTGTCGAGCAGGTCGGCGACGTGATCGTCCTGGACGCGGGTCAGGTGCCAGACCAGCCAGCCGATCGTGTTGGCGCCGGGACCGGGCGCCCGATGCAGCTGCTCGGGGGTGAGGCCGTCGACCGCCGCGCGGACGAGGTCGGGCAGGCGGTCGTACGCCTCGGTCAGCAGATCACTCACGTCCACGGGTCACGCCTCCTGGTCTGTCTCCGATCAGGTACCGCCTGAGTCGTCGGGCAAACCTCTGCCGTTACGGTGATCACGTGGTCGCCGCCTTGGAGCTGTATCTGGATCCGGACGCCACCCGGCGGATCCGGGTGCTCTGGGACGCGCTGGAGGCCGAGGGCGTGCAGAGCATGCGTTCGCTGCTGGAGCAGCGCCACCGCCCGCACGTCTCGCTCGCGGTGGCGCCCCGCTTCGACCCCGAGCAGGTCGCCGCGGCGTTGAGCGGCACGGTCGTGGCCGCACCGCTGCGGCTCGACTTCCAGCACGCCGGCCAGTTCGTCGGCCGGGTGCTGTGGCTCGGCCCGACGGTCACCCCGGAGCTGCTGGCGCACCACCGGCTGGTGCACGACCGGCTGGCCGCTGCCGGCATCACCCTGGTCGAGCACTACCAGCCGGGACGCTGGGTGCCGCACTGCACGCTCTCCATGCGCGTACCGAACGTGCTGATGGCCGCCGCGGTGCGCCGCTGCCTGGAGGTGCTGCCGGTTGCCGCGACCGTGGTCGGCGCGGCGCTCACCGACCACGCCCGCGGCATCGCCCACCCGCTGCCCTGACCCCGCTGCCACAAGCCACCGGCGCACCGGTGTCGGAGACACGAGCGCCCTGGAGTCATCGGGGCCCAACTGACCGAAGCCGGACAGTCTGGCATCGCTGTTTCCCCTGGGTGGCAATATCGGGCTTCCTGTACGCCCACATTCCTCAATATCCCGCGCGGACAACGCAGCCCGGAGGGCAGATGTCCTGGGTCCCGACCACACTCGCCCGCACCGTCAGGCGCGCGGAGCGTATTGCCTGTGTCACTGTGCCCGAAATCGGCTCATCGTCCAACGAGGCCAGCCGCGCGGTCGCCGAGAAGTTGGACGCTCACCTCAACGACAAAGACGGAAATGCGCGAGTCGACAACGCCCCCGCGTTCCAACTTCTGAGCTATCTCGAGGCGCTCACCGCTCTGGACCGCGGAGACCACCACAAGGCCGTGTTGGGGTTGTTTCCCACTGCGGCGGCGCGATACGTGGAGCGCGGTTTCGGCAGTGGCAACGGGCGGCCTGATCCATTGCTCGCCAACGCGCTCTTCCTATTCGGGCGCGAATACCTTCGTTACGCCCAGTGGTCACTCTCGGGGGAGTTCTTCTACCATGCGACCACCGCGACCGACAAACCCGAGCTCGCGAGCCGCAATGCGACATTGGCGTTGATCTGCCTCTACAATTCCGACGATCCGGGGACCTACCGCGAGCTGCGATCTCAGATGGACGAGGCGGCGGAAATCAACGAGGCCCTGCGCCGCGTCATCGCCGCCATGGACATCATTCAGATGGGCGATCAACTGCCGAGCGACCTTGACTGGTTCATGCCGTTGTGGAACTTTGGCAGGCTGGCCGGGTCGCTGATCACCGAACGGGCCATCATGGCTCTCAACGACGCGGGCCGCCATGAAGAGGCGCTGGTCCACTGCGACATCACCCAGGAAATCCTGGCGGACACTCCCTCCGAGCACTGGATACACGCAGCGATTCGGCAGCAGCGCGCGCGGGCGCTCTACGGGACAGGCGCTGTTGAGGAGTCGCTGAGCGAGGCCCTGGCAGCGTGGGACCTCTCGGAGGACCTCCGTTATGGAGCCTGTGATCATCCTCTGCGCGAGTCGATGTGGACGCGCTACCTGCCGGCCCGCCAGATCGCGCTGGACTGCGCGGTGCGGAAAGGCAATCCGGAATTGGTCGCCGCGTTCATCGAGAAGGACCGTCTCCGCGCCTCGCTCGCCGCGACACTTGAGACGGTCAGCTCGCCCGGTCCGGTGACCGAGGTCAAGGCGACGAGCCCGGCAGGGTCGGGTGAGGCGTCCGCCGCCGGTCCATCGGAGAACACGGCACCGGCTGCGTTCTTCTCGGCGCTCGAGGACGCCATGAACGCCACGACGCTGGTCCCACCCCCAGCCTCCGCGGGCGGGCACCACCTCCAGGACAGCGTGCCGTGGTGGTTCGGCATCTCCCGATACGGATCATCCGTCTACTGGTCCGTACTGCAGCACGGCGTTCCCCTCGAATGTGGCGTGATCGACCTGACCAGCGACCACAGTCTCAACGATGTGCTCCTCGGCATCGACGCAGATGTGGGAGGGTTCGCCTTCGGCGTCACGTCGGACGGTGCTCCACCAACCTTCGACCCGATACACCACCTCTCCGAATGGGGGACCGCCGACGAACGGATCGCGTCGTTGTCGCTCGGCCGCCTGCTTCCACCGTCCCTCGTCACGGCAATGACGGCGGCGTCCGTCGAGCAACCCGTTGAGCTCGTCATCGCGGCCGGGTCGGGGCTGAGCGGCGTTCCGTGGCCGATCGCGCAGGTCGGCGGAACGGATCGCGACGGGTTCCGGCTCGTGGAACGGGCACGCATCCGACACTCGATCTCGCAGCAGGTCGACGAGCGACGCGCGACCCAATCGCCGAGCGCGCCACTCGACCTCCTCGTGGCTGTCGATGACCCGCAGGGCGATCTCAGCGGATCAAGCGCTTTCCTCGCCTCCAACGCACGTCAATACTTCGGAGCCACGTCCGTCCCTCGCAGCGACGCCAAGGCGGCGCTGCGGGAAGCACTACATGAGGAGTGCGCCGGGCATCCGCCTGGAATTTTCTACTACCGTGGGCACGCCCATTCCTGGAGCGACCCCGCGCGCGCATGCCTCGACCTACCAAAATCGCTCGAACCAGGGGAAGACTCTCTCGCGATCTACGCCGGTGAGTTCTTCGGCCGCTTCGAGGATGGCGGCGCGTACCTGCCTCTGCCATCCCGTGTCGTGCTGTCCTGCTGTTCGAGCGCGGGGCGGTCACTGTTCGGCGGCGAAGCGGTGGGCCTGGCCGCGGCCTGCATTCTCGGAGGCAGGGCACGCGAGGTCGTCGCGACCGGATACGACATTCCGGACAGCTCCTTTGCGACAGCCTTTGACGACCTTCTCGCGGAGGCGATGACCTGTCCGCTCCCCCATGACCTTGCGCTGCGACGACTTCAGCTGCGGATGTACGACGAGTGGCGGATCTTCTCCGTCCGTGGCGGTGTCACCTCGGACGAGGACATCACTCATCCACACCCCATGGTCTGGGCGATGTATCAGGCGATCTAGGGAGCGAAACATGATCTACCTTTGCGTGCCGTCGGAGTTGGCGAGCGAGCTGGTCACGTCCGGGGCTGCCCGCCAGAGGCCCAAGCCGAGGGGCAGCATCGTCGAACTCATCGTGACGGGCGCCACCGGCGCGGCGACATTCGTCTCGCTCCTGCAGGGACCAGAAACTGTGCTGCGGATCGCCCGCGCGTTCCGCGCTGTCGCGCTGAAGCGGCCGGACAAGCGGATCGAAGTTCACATCAAGGGGCCGAAGGGCGAAGTGCATCTCTTTGACTGCGACGGCGACACCCCACTCGAGGAACTGGCCGCACTCGTCAAGAGGGATCTCCTGGGCTGACCGTGGTTCAGCCGGGCGTCGGGGCGGGCGCAGCCGCACCACTGGTGAGCGTCGCCCCGGGGCGGCGAGAGTCGGGAAATTGAAAACCAGGGGTACGGACGAGCCCGGGCGTGGGATGGTGCGAGATGGCTGCTGTACCGGTGGAGATCCGCCCGCACGTGGGTGGCCCGGCCGGAGGCGCGGGCGCACGTCGCGCCGCCCGGGGCGGCTTCGACGAGGAGAGGCAGTGCCCATGCAGGCTCAGCGCAGGCCACCGCGTACGGAGCGGAACCAGACCCGGGACGACCAGACCGGCGGCGGCATGACCGGAGCGGCCACGCCCCTGACCATCTGGGCCGCCGCCGTGCTGCTCGGCCGGATCAGCGCCGGCGACGACGACAGCGAGGACGAACGGCACATCCTGCGCGGCATCGAGTGACCCTCGCCGGTCCGGTCACAGCCAGCCGCGCCGCTTGAAGATCAGGTAGAGGCTGCCGCAGACCAGGGCCATCAGCAGGAGCGCGAACAGGTAGCCGTAGCGCCAGTTCAGCTCCGGCATGTGCGCGAAGTTCATCCCGTACACCGTGCCGATGAGCGTGGGGGCGAACAGGATCGCCGCCCACGAGGAGACCTTCTTCAGCTCCTCGTTCTGCGCGTAGCTGGCCGCGGTGAGACTGCGCATCTCCTCGTTCTGCTGCTGCGAGACGAGGGTGGCGTTGACGGTGAGGATGTTCTGCAGCAGATGCCGGAAGCCGTCCACCCGCTCCACCACCTGCGTGAGGTGGTCCGTCACGTCCCGCAGGTAGCGGCGCAGTTCCTCGTCGGTGCCGTAACTGCCGGCGCCGGCCGCCAGCGCGTCGAGCACGGCGAGCAGCGGACGGGCGGCCCGCTGAAACTGGATGACCTCGCGGCTGAGCCCGTAGATGCGCCGGCTGGCGTTCGGGTCGCCGCCGAAGACCTCGGTCTCGATCTCGTCGATGTCGTTCTCCAACCCGGCCACCACCGGCGCGTACCCGTCGACCACCTGGTCGAGGATCGCGTACAGGATCACCTCCGGGCCCTGGGCGAGCATCTGCGCGTCCGCCTCCAGCCGCCGCCGCACCGCGGCCAGGTCCGGTGCCTCACCGTGCCGGACGGTGACCGCGAACCCGGGCCCGATGAACAGGTGCAGCTCGGAGAACTCGACCTCTTCCCGCAGGTCGTCGTAACGGGCGGCGCGCAGCACCACGAAGAGCGTGTGCCCGTACCGTTCCAGCTTGGGCCGTTGGTGGGCGTTGATCGCGTCCTCCACCGCCAGGTCGTGCAGCCGGAACTCCCGGGCCAGCGAGGTGATCTGGTCGATGTCGGGCCGGTACAACCCGATCCAGGCCATCGCGTCGCTCTGCTCCTGCAGGCAGCGGTACGTCTCGGCGAGGCCGCCCGGCGACGCGAACCGGTGCCCGCGGATGTAGACGGCACTGTCCACCAGGCCGCCGGTGGGCGGCGTGGGCGGCTCTACCCGCGGCGGCTGGCCGACGCGGACCTCGTGCTCGTCGAGCCGGCGGCCGAAGCCACCGCCCGGGCGGAACCGACGGCCGCCGACCATGACCCGCTCCCTCCCCGGACGCACCAACCGGCGACTGCCCGAACCGCCCGGGGCATGTTCGGGGCGGGACGCCGGGAGGCGCTGCTTCCCCCGTGACCACGACCCGAAACCCCGCGACGCGCCGTCCGCGCGGGTGCCCGGGCGGGCGGGTTCCCCGCACTGGCGGACTGGCCCGGGTCCGCTGGCGGATACTCGCGGTGACCGTGGGCGGACGACGGGGGAAGCGCCGATGGAGGTCGACAGGCGCGCCGGCCGCCGGGCCGGTCGACTGCGGGCCTGGCTGATCGACGGCGGTTCGGAGCAGGCGGCGCAGCGGCACGGCCCGCACGGGCGCCCGCCGGAACATCGCCACCACTCGTGGTGGAAGGTGATGTGCCTGACCGGCGTCGACTACTTCTCGACGCTCGGCTACCAACCGGGCATCGCCGCGCTGGCCGCCGGCGCGCTCTCCCCGGTGGCGACCCTGGTGCTGGTGCTGGTGACCCTGCTGGGTGCGCTGCCGGTCTACCGGCGGGTGGCGGTGGAGAGCCCGCACGGCGAGGGCTCCATCGCGATGCTGGTACGCCTGCTGAGCTACTGGCCGGGCAAGCTGTTCGTGCTGGTGCTGCTCGGTTTCGCGGCCACCGACTTCATCATCACCATCACCCTCTCGGCGGCCGACGCGACCGCGCACATCGACGAGAACCCGTTCTGGCCCAGCGCGCTCAGGGGACACGAGGTCCTGGTCACGCTGCTGCTGGTGGCGCTGCTCGGCGCGGTGTTCCTCAAGGGGTTCGGTGAGGCCATCGGGATCGCCGTCGTCCTGGTCGCGGTCTACCTGGCACTGAACGCGGTGGTGATCGCCGACGGTCTGTGGCGGGTGGTGACGCACCCGAGCGCGGTCGCGGACTGGACCAGCGCGCTGACCACCAGCCACGGGGATCCCCTGCTGGTGATCGGGTTCTCGCTGCTGGTGTTCCCGAAGTTGGCGCTGGGCCTGTCCGGCTTCGAGACCGGGGTGGCGGTCATGCCGCACATCCGCGGGGACCGGCGGGACTCGGAGGACCGCCCGCTGGGCCGCATCCGCGGCGCCCGCCGGCTGCTCACCACCGCGGCCGCGATCATGAGTGTCTTCCTGATCACCAGCAGCGTGACCACCGCCGTCCTGATCCCGCCCGAGGCGTTCCAGCCGGGCGGGCCGGCGAACGGCCGGGCGCTGTCCTACCTGGCGCACGAGAACCTCGGTGAGGTGTTCGGCACGGTCTACGACCTGTCCACCATCGGCATCCTCTGGTTCGCGGGGGCCTCGGCGATGGCCGGGCTGCTCAACCTCGTACCCCGCTACCTGCCCCGCTACGGCATGGCGCCGACCTGGGCCCGGGCCGTACGGCCACTGGTGCTGGTCTTCACCGCGGTGGCGTTTCTGATCACGGTCGCCTTCGGGGCGAGCGTGGACGCGCAGGGCGGCGCGTACGCCACCGGGGTCTTGGTGTTGATCACCTCGGCGGCGACGGCGGTGACCCTCGCGGCGCGGCGGCGGCGCCAGCGTGGCCGGACGGTCGCGTTCGGGATCATCGCGATCGCCTTCGTCTACACCACCGCGGCGAACGTGGTGGAACGTCCCGACGGCGTGAAGATCGCGTCCTGCTTCATCGGCGGGATGATCGTGGTGTCGCTGCTGTCCCGGTTGTTCCGCGCCTTCGAGTTGCGGGTCGACCGGGTGGAGCTGGACGCCGAGGCCACCCGGTTGATCGACGAGTGCAGCGGGCGCCGCGTCCGCCTCATCGCGCACGAGCCGGCCACCCGGGACCGTGCGGAGTACCGCGACAAGCTCGCCCAGATCGTGGCGGACAACGACTTCCCGGCCGACAGCGCGGTGATCTTCGTCGAGGTGACGGTGACCGACCCGTCGGACTTCGAGACCGAGCTGCTGATCCGTGGCAGCGTGGAGCACGACCGGTACCCGGTGCTGAGCCTCGCCAGTTCCGCGGTGCCCAGCGCGGTGGCCGCCCTGCTGCTGGATATCCGCGACCGGGCGGGGCGGTGCCCGCACATCTACTTCGAGTGGACCGAGGGCAACCCGGGCGGCAACTTGCTGCGCTACCTGGCGTTCGGCCACGGCGAGATCGCCCCGGTCACCCGGGAGATCCTGCGCCGCCAGGAACCCGACCCGCGCCGCCGTCCGCACGTGCACGCCAGCTGACCTGCCGACCGGACGCCAGTCGCGGACGGTGAGCGTGGTCATAACGACTGGACGATCCGCCTCCCCGGGCTGCTAGCCTCGGCGCAGGTCATGAGCGCCAGCGCGAAGCCCCGGCTCGCTGGCCGGCAACCCTCCTCCGCGGTGGGGTGCCCCGGGTGAAGACCAGGCACCGGCACGACGTCGGTGCAAGCGTGGCCTGGCACCCAGGTCAGCACAGACCCGGGAGAGCCATGCGCATCCTCAGCACCACACCATCAGCCGACGCCGCGGATTCCCGCACCGGCTGGCCGACACCGGCACTGACCCGCAGGCGGCACGTGGACCTGATGCGGGTGTGCAGCGCCGCCTGTCGCGGCCGCGCGTACTAGCGCACCCCTTCCCGAACCCATCCCAGCGGTACGCCCACCGGGCGCACCGTCGGCGGCGCACATCTGCGTCCGCCGCTGCGCAAACTTCGGAGACACCTGTGCGATTCCTTCCTGCCCTGACCCGCGCCGCGGCCCTCGGCGCGGCCACGATCCTGGCCGCCACCGCGCTCACCGCGTGCGGCGACGACACCTCGTCCGACGCCGCCGCCAACCCGTACGGTCTGGCGCAGCCGGGCGTGCTGCGCGCCGGCACGCTGACCGACGCGCCACCGAACGTGTACCTCAAGGACGGCAAGTTCACCGGCTTCGACAACGACCTGCTGACCGCGGTGGCCAGCAAGCTCGGCCTGAAGGTGGAGTTCGTCGGCACCGACTTCTCCGCGCTGCTCTCCCAGGTCAACAACCACAAGTTCGACGTCGGCAGCTCCTCGATCACCATCACCGAGGCGCGCAAGAAGACGGTCGACTTCGGCAACGGCTACGACTTCGGCTACTTCGGCCTGGACGTGCCGGCCGGCTCGCCGATCACCGGCTTCGACCAGCTCGCCGGCAAGCGGGTCGTGGTGGTGCAGGGCACCGTCCAGGACGACTACGCCACCGGCGAGCAGCTCAACCCGGTCCGGGTGCCGGACTACAACGGCGCGATCAACCAGCTCAAGGCGGGCACCGCCGACGCGTGGATCGCCCCGGCCGAGATCGGCGAGACGTCGGCGGCCGACAGCAACGGCAAGATCACTGTGGCGGCCAAGCAGCTCAGCCCGGCACCGACCGCGTACGCCGTCGCCAAGGGCGGCGACAAACTGCGGGAGGCGCTGAACAAGGGCCTCGACGAGGTGATCGCGGACGGCACCTGGAGCCGGTTGCAGGCGCAGTACTACCCGGGTCGGCCCGTACCGGCGGACTTCCGCCCGGGCAACGGAACGGTGACCGTGCCGGCCGCACCGTCGGCGTCGGCGTCGGCCGCGTCCTGAGACACCCGGTGACGAGCGAGCGGGGCGGTAGGAGAGGCGACCAATGGATCCGTTGAGCACCCTGTGGGAGACCTTCTTCGACTGGGACGCGATGCGCGAGGCGCTGCCCGAGATGCTGACCGTCGGGTTGCCCAACACGCTGATCCTGGCGGTCTCCGCCGCCCTGCTCGGCTCGGTGCTGGGCCTGCTGCTGGCCGTCGCCGGCATCTCCCGCAGCCCATGGCTGCGCTGGCCGGCGCGGGTCTACACCGACGTGTTCCGGGGGCTGCCGGCCGCGGCGACGATCCTGCTGATCGGCGTCGGGCTCGCGCCGCTGGGCATGCAGGTCTGGGGACCTGACCCCTACCCGCTGGGCATTCTGGCGCTGTCGCTGATCGCGGCGGCGTACATCGGGGAGATCTTCCGCTCCGGCATCCAGTCGGTGGAGGCCGCGCAGTTGGAGGGAGCCCGGGCGCTCGGTTTCTCCTGGGGCGAGGCGATGCGGATGGTGATCATTCCGCAGGGCATCCGGCGGGTGCTCCCGGCCTGGGTGAACCAGCTCATCGCGCTGATCAAGGACTCCAGCCTCGTCTACTTCCTCGGCCTGGTGGCCAGCCAGCGGGAGCTGTTCCGGATCGGGCAGGACTACGCGGCCACCACCGGCAACGAGTCCGCGCTGCTGCTGGCCGGGCTCTGCTACCTGGCGCTGACCGTTCCGCTGACGCACGCGGTCAACTGGATCGACCGGCGGCTGCGCCACGGCCGGCCGGCCACCGCGCCGGCCGACGAGGACGACACCGAGTCGGCGCTGACCGGCGCGACGGAAGGGGACCGGCGATGACCGCCAGCACGACCACCTCGGTCAGCCTCGACGTACGCGACGTGCACCTCGCGTTCGGACCGAACCGGGTGCTGCGCGGCGTCGACCTGGCCGTGCCACGGGGCGCGACGGCCTGCGTGATCGGGCCGTCCGGGTCGGGCAAGTCCACTCTGCTGCGCACCATCAACCGGCTGATCGAGCCGGACCGCGGCGACGTGCTGCTGGACGGGCGCAGCGTGCTGCGCGACGACCCGGACGCGCTGCGGCAGCGGGTGGGCATGGTCTTCCAGCAGTTCAACCTCTTCCCGCACATGAGCGTGGTGCGCAACGTCACCCTGGCGTTGCGCCGGCTGCGCAAGCTCGGGGAGGACGAGGCGGAGGCCGTCGCGCGGGCCCAGCTGGAGCTGGTGGGGCTGGCCGGCAAGGCCGACGCCCGGCCGGCGCAACTCTCCGGCGGCCAGCAGCAGCGGGTGGCGATCGCCCGGGCGCTGGCCCTGCGGCCGGAGGTGATGCTCTTCGACGAGGCCACCTCGGCGCTCGACCCGGAGCTGGTCAAGGGGGTGCTCGGGGTGATGGCCGACCTGTCCGCCGGGGGCATGACCATGGTGGTGGTCACCCACGAGATGGGCTTCGCCCGGCAGGTCGCCGACACCGTGGCCTTCATGGACCGGGGCGTGGTGCTGGAGTCGGGGCCGCCGGAGGCGATCTTCGAGCGGGCCGAGCATCCCCGGCTGCGCCGGTTCCTCGCCCAGGTGCTCTGAACCGTTAGGAAGGGGCCCTTCCTATACACGAGGCGTTAACAAGGTGCCCTTCCTTCGCGTCAGGCGGCCTGGCGGCGCAGGTGTGCGGCGAACGCCTTCAGGTCGCCGAGCAGCACCAGGATGGCGTTGCGGTAGGCGACCGACGCCCACAGGTGCAGCTCCTCGTCGTCCAGCCCGCCGAAAGCCAGCGACAACGCCTTGCGGTGACGCCGGTCGAGCACCTTGTGCGGGCGGGCGAGCAGGTCACCCTCCCGGCGCAGGGCCTGCAGGTAGGCGGCCACCGCCTCCTGGTAGTGCCGGCCGGCCACCCGCTCCAACAGGGTGAACTCGAAGACGTTCAACGCCGCCTCGGATTCCCAGTAGGCGTCGTCCCGCTCCGGCGCGCTGGCGACGTGCCGGCCCATCGCGTGCCGGGCCTCGTAGAGCAGCAGCACGCCCCGGCCGGTGGTGCTCAGCGGCCGGCGTGGCGCCGGCAGCCGCAGCGTGCGCACCGGCGCCGCACCGGTCAGGTCCAGCGCGCCGGAGTACGACGGCATCCGCTGCGCCCCCGGTGCCGACTCCGGCACCAGGCAGGCCCGCTCCTGATACGCCACCCGTCCGCCGGTTGGCAGCGCGCGTACCGCCGCGGCGTGCAGCTCGGCCAGCGGTCGGTCGTCGGGGGTCCGGCCCGGCGGGAGGGTGAGGACGAGACCGTTGGCACCGGGCACCGGCACGCCCAGGACGCAGGAGTTGCGCAGGAACGCCCAGGTCGCCGCCGCCGCACGGAATCCGCTCGCGACGGCCTGCGCGTCGGCCCGCCAGTCCTGGGCGATCCGCAGCCGCTGCTGGAGGTCCGCCGTCGCGGCGGCGTCGTGCGGGTACAGCTGCCGGATCGCCCGGGGCAGCGACTCGAGGCGCAGATCCAGCGGGTCGCCGCTCGGTGCGGGCACGGCGTGCCGCGAGCAGTCGGCGTCGGTGTGCGGGTCGCCGGTGACCGCGTGGCAGTCGGCGAGCCAGCTCCCCCCGGGCTGGCCAACCGGCCGGGCGAACGCCAGGTGGGGCAGCCGGCCGGTGCGTAGCACCGTCTCGTAGTGCGGTCGGGTGCGGGCGGTCCGCATCAGGTCCAGTGGCAGCACGGGCGACAGCGCCAGCACCGCTTCGAAGATGGCGCAGTGCGGGCAGGCCGGGCCGCCGGGGTCGCGCACCCGGTAGCGGCGCAGATGGTCGACGCCGGGCTGCTCCCACTGCACCCCGATGACGCCGTCACCCTGCGCCATCAGGTAGAGGAATTCTGTGCCGCCGCGCTCCCGGGTGACCGAGGTCAGCTCGTCGAGGAACTCCCGTTCGGTGACCACCCGCAGGTCGGCCTCCGTCCCCCCGCTGGTCATGAGCATCCCCTCGCGGGGCCGAACGCATCGACGAACGCCGAATCGGTTCCACCGTACCCGGCGGCGGGGTGGCCACCCGCCCCATGCGCGGCCCGGGAAGTGTCGCCAATCCGTCGCTCCGCCGCCCATCGCGGATCCGGGCGGCCGCGATCATTCTGTGGACTCGCGGCCCAGCAGCCGGATCTCCTCGTTGTCCAGCGCCGCCTGAAGGTCGAGCAGCACAAGGTCGTCGATCTCCCGACGGTCGCGCAACCGGGTGATCTCCCGCCGTTTGTGGTCGAGGACGGCGAGGCGCAGTTGGCGTTCCAGACGGAGTTCCTCCGCGGTACGCCCAGAGCCCTCGTTGGCGTCCTCCAGGTGTCGCTGGTACTCGTCCTGCAGCCGGCGGACCGCCTCCTCGTCGGCGCCGACCTCGGCGGCGGCCTGGGGCAGCGCGGCCAGGCCCACCTCGGTGGCCCGCAGGCCTGCCTGCCGCAACTCGTCGGCCCGCTCGGGATCGCCGGCGAGCCCCGCCCAGCGCACCACCACCGGCAGGGTGGTGCCCTGAACGAGCATGATCAGCACGATCACCAGCGAGGTGACGAAGATGATCAGGTCGCGTTCGGCCACCGGTTGACCGGAGACCGTCGTCGCCGGGACCGCCAGGGCGGCGGCGAGCGAGACGGCACCCCGGAAACCCGACCAGCCGGCGACGGTGCCGACCCGCCAGCCGCCCCGACCCTGGCTCACGTTCATCACCACTCGCCGGTTTACGAGCTTCACCGATTCCGCCGTCAGGTAGACGAAGAGCAGCCGGGTGACGAGGACGACCACGGTGACCAGCAGCACGATCGTCAACGCGCGCTGCGGCGAGGCGCTGGTGATGCTCCTCACCGCCCGGGGGATCTGGGTGCCGAGCAGGACGAACAGCCCACCGTTGATCAGGAACGTGGACAGGTCCCAGAACGCGTACGCCAGCACCCGCGACCGGGCGCGGATCACCCGGGGGCCGGCGTAGGCCAGCATCAGGCCGGCGACCACGACCGCCAGCACCCCGCTGGCGTGCACCGCGTCGGCGAGCAGGAACGCGGCGAACGGCGTCAGCACGCTCAGCGCGCCCTCGCGCAGGGGATCGTCGAGCCGTTTGCGGATCAGCACCACGGCGGCGCCGACCAGCAGGCCGGCGATCACTCCCCCGGCGCTGGCCCCGACGAACTCCTCGCCGATCCCGAGCGCGCCGGGTTCCGCTTCCTTGGTGAGCAGGCCCACGGTCACCGCGAAGAGCACCAGCGCGGTGCCGTCGTTGATCAGGCTCTCCGCGTGCAGCGTGGTCAGGAGCTTCCGGGGCAGCCGCTTGGCCAGCCCGGTGACCGCGGCGGCGTCGGTCGGCGCGAGGACCGCCCCGAGCACCCAGGCGGCGGCGGGGTTCACCCCGAACGCCTGCGCGGTCAGCGACACCGTGACCATGGTGAGCACCACCAGCACCACGGCCAGCAGCCCGATCACCGGGAAGTTGGCCCGGATCTCGCGCAGGCTGATGGTGAGACTCTCCCGGTAGAGGATCGCCGGCAGGAAGATCAGCAGTACCAGGTCCGGCTCCAGGGTCAGCTCGGACAGCGGCGGCGCCAGCCCGAGCAGCACCCCGAACGCGATGAGCAGGACCGGTGGCGCGACCCTGTACCGGCCGCCGAGCGTGGTGCCGACCAGGACGGTGACGCCCAGCACCACGATCAGGACGAGCACCTCCACGCGTACCCCCTTGATCCACGGCGGACGGCGGCGGCGCCGCTGGTTTCCATCTGACCGCACCCTGCCGGTCGGTTCCCGGGGAACCGGCAAGTCGCCCCGGCCGGCGATGACTCCGCCGCCTGTGGTCAGGCCGGGGAGGTGGCGGCGCGGGCCCGGGCGGTGACCGCGCGGGCGGTACGGCGGTACCCGGCCGCCTCGTCGTCGCGGCCCAGCGCTTCGGCCAGGCCGGCGAGGTACCCGGCCACCGGGCCGACGGTGAGCACCCCGCTGCCGGCGGCCAGTTCCTCGGCGGCCGGCCGGAGTTCGGCGGCGACGCGCTCCATCGTGGCCCGGTCGCCCAGGGCGAGCGCCGCACGGGCGGTGACGCAGAGCCGTGCCTCCCGCAGCAGGTCGTGCGGACCGTCCGGGAGGGCCCGCAGGGCCACTCCGGCGGCGTCCCGGTCACCGGCGGCGACGAGCAGCAGCGGTCGGACCCACGGCTCGTGGGGGCCCCAGTCCAGGCTCGCCCAGTCCTCGCCCTGGAGCCCGGTGACGGGCCGGTCGACGACGCCGTCCGGCCCGGCTGCCGACCGCTCGGCGTCGACGGCGGCGGCGAGGCGCAGCCCGAGCAGAGCGAGCGGGAGCAGTCCCCGGGTCAGGCCCGGCATCGCGTCGGTGGGCAGCCGGTCGACCGCCGCCCGGTACCCGTCCGCCGCCGCGGCATACTCGCCGGCCAGCGCCAGCCGCAGCGCGGCGTACCACCGGGTGAAGACACCGACCAGCGGTAGCTCGTACCGCTCCGCGAGGCGGTCGGCGGCGCGGGCGTGCGCGTCGGCGCCGGCGCGGTCGGCCAGCGCGCAGCGGGCCTGCACGAGGACGAGGTGGCCCAGCACCTCGAAGGTCACCAGCTGGTGCCGCGCGGCCAGGTCGACCAGCTCGGCGCCGATCCGGGCCCGCTCACCGGCCAGGCCGGCGCGGTGGAAGGCGTGCATGAAGCGGGCATTGAGCGCGAAGGCCAGCAGCCCCGGGTCCGCGGCGGCCCGGGCGATCCCCTCGGCCTCCTGGGCTGCCCGGCGGCCACGGTCGGTGGTGGTGCCGCGCAACTCCAGCGCGAGGGTGCTGAGCAGCCGGCTACGCTGCGTCGAGCCGGTCGGGCCGAGGGCGGTCAGGGCGTGCTCGGCGGCCTGGACGATCCGCCCGGAGAGCCGGTCGTCGTCGTTGCGGGTCCAGATGGCGGGCACGTCGAAGCCGGCCAGCACCTCCGCGACCAGGCGAGGGTCGCCGACCGACTCGGCGTCGGCGATCGCCTCGGCCCGGCGCCGTCGCGCCTCGGCCAGCCGGCCCGTCACGGCCAGCGCGCGACCCAGGCCGAGCACGGCGCCCAGCCGCTCGCGTCGCTCGCTCCCGCCGGCGCGGTCGTACGCGTCGACCACCTGCGTCCACAGCCGGACCGCCTCGTGCGGGTTGCCGGCCCGCTCGGCGTGTTCCGCGGCGGTACGGGCGTAGCCGGCGGCCCGCCGGGCGGCTGCCGGTCCACCAGCGTGCAGCAGGTGGTGCGCCAGCGCGGCGGGATCGGTGGGTTGGCGCGTTCGCAGCGCCTCCGCCACGGCCGCGTGCAGGGCAGCGCGGCGCGGCGCGGACAGGTCGGCGTAGAGCGTGTCGCGGACGAGAATGTGGGTGAACCGCAGCCGCCCGTCAGGCTCCTGTTCGCTGAGGAAGCCGGCCTGCAACGCACGGTCCACGGCGTCCAGCAGGGTCGCGGGGTCGCTGGCCAGCGCGCCGAGCACCTCCGGGTCGAGGTCCCGGCCGAGCACCGCCGCCTGCCGCAGCACCGTGCGGGTCGGCGCGGGTAGCTGCGCCAGCCGATGCCGGATGACGTCGCGCACCCCGGGCGGCACCGCAGCGAGGGCTCCGCCGCCCTCGGCCGCGTACAGCTGGGCCAGCTCCCGCACGAAGAAGGGGTTGCCGCCGCTGCGGTGGTGGATCAACCGCACGGTGGGCGGGTCCAGCTCGGTCCCGGCGACGACGCGGGCCAGTTCACCGGTCGCCGACGTGGACAGGCCGGCGAGGTATTCCCGTACCGGCTCCAGCCGGGCCGCCCGGGCCAGTGCGGCGGTCAACTCCGGGCTGATCTCGGTGGCCCGGTAGGTGCCGAGGATCAGCACCGGTCCGGTGGCCGGTTGCGGGCCGGTGAGCAGCGCGGTCAGCAGGTCCAGGGTGTCCCCGTCCGCGCGGTGCAGGTCGTCGAGGACCAGCAGCACCGGCCGCCGGTCGGCGACCGCCGAGACCAGCGACGCCACCGCGCGGTGCCGGCGGAACCGGGCGACGGCGGGATCGCTCGCCGCCCCGGTGCCATCGACCGCGCCGCCGGAGCCAGCGCCCCCGCTGGGGTCGGTCGGTCCGGCGAGCGCATCCGTGATCTGGGTCCACGGCCAGGCTGCCGGGGCGCCCTCGTACTCCGGGCTGCGGCCCCACGCCGTCGCCCAACCCTCGGCGGCGAGCCGTCGGGTCAGCGTCTCGGCCAGTGCCGTCTTGCCGGCGCCCGGGTCCCCGCTGAGCAGGACGAGGGTCGGCTGGCCGCGCAGGGCGGCGGTCTCAGCGGCCCGTCGCAGCCGGTCCAGCTCGGTGTCGCGGCCGACGAACGGACGCTCCCACACCGATCCCGGCCCGCCGGGTCGAACGGGGACGGCCACCTCCAGGCTGGGCGGGGTGAGGTGCGGCGCCTGGGCCAGGATGTCGGCCTCCAGCCGCCGCAGCTCGGGCCCGGGGTCCACGCCCAGTTCGGTCACCAGGACGTCCCGGGCCTGGCGCAGCGCGGCCAGCGCGTCGCCCTGTCGACCGGAGCGGTACCGGGCCACCGCGAGCAGCCGCCAGGCGTCCTCGCGCAGCGGATGGCTGGCGAGGTGGGCCGGCAGTTCGGCGGCGACTTCGTCCGGCCGGCCGAGCGCCAACAGCGCCTCCGCCCGCCGCTCGACGGCGAGCATCCGCAGCTCCTCCAGCCGGTTGATCTCCGCGACGGCCCAGACCTCACCCGCGCAGTCGGCGTACGCGGGCCCCCGCCAGAGCCCGAGCGCCGCGTCCAGCGCGGTCAGAGCCGGTGCGGGCAGTCCCGCCGCCAGCAGCAGGCCCGCCTCGCTGACCGCCGCCTCGAACCGTCCGGCGTCCACCGCGTCCGGGGCGGCTCGCAGCACGTACCCCGGTGGTTCGGTCACCAGGAGCCGGGGCGGTTGCCGCGGCGGCCGGTCGGGCTCCAGTGCCCGGCGCAGGTCGGCGACGAAGGTCCGGATCGCGCCGACCGCGCCCTCCGGGGGTACCTCCCACAGGTCGTCGACGAGCCGGTCCACCGGCACGACCCGGCCCCGGGCGATCAGCAGCCGGCCCAGCACCGTGCGCTGGCGGGGCCCCTTGAGCGGGACCGGGCCATTTTCGGTCGCGGCGGTCACCGGCCCGAGCACGCCGAAGGTCACCGCCACGGGTGCCGCCGCCTGGTCATGGCACCAATCTAGGTGGGTCGACCCGGCCGGCCCCGGCCTGTCGGCACTGATTCGCCGCTGACCGCCTGCTGATCACCCGGGGGCAGGCTCGACCAGGTACGACGGCGTCGGGCCACCGCCCCCGCCGGCCCCCTGCTCACCAGAGAGGTTCACCGTGGACCTGAGGATCAACGGATTCGACTACCGGCGGGTCACCGTCGCCGAGGGCGTCACGCTCAACGTCGCCGTGGGCGGCTCCGGGCCCGCGATCGTGCTGCTGCACGGTTTCCCGCAGACCCACCTGATGTGGCGGCACGTCGCGGCCGACCTGGCCGCCGACCACACGGTCATCTGCCCGGACCTGCGCGGCTACGGCGACAGCGACAAACCCGTCGACGTCGACGGCAGCGGGTACGCCAAACGCACCATGGCCGCCGACATCGTGGCGCTGGCCCGGGTGCTCGGCCACGAGCGCTTCGCGCTGGCCGGGCACGACCGGGGCGCCCTGGTCGCGTTCCGCGCCGGTCTCGACCATCCGGAGGCGATCAGCCAGCTCGCCCTGCTCGACGTGCTGCCCACCCTGGACATGTGGGACGTGCTGCACGGCGCCACCGCCGCCGTCGCCTTCCACCTGTATCTGATGGCGCAGCCGCCCGGCCTGCCGGAGGAGCTGATCGGCGGCAGCCCGGACGCCTTCTTCGGCCACTTCCTGGACGCCTGGACCCGCGATCCCGGGGCCCTGCCGGCGGACGTGCGGGCCGCGTACCTGGGCGCGTCCCGGGCCGCGGTCACCTCGATCGTCGCCGACTACCGGGCGTCCGCCGGGATCGACGTCGCCCATGACACCGCCGACCGTGCGGCCGGCAACCAGCTGCGGATGCCGGTGACGGTGCTGCAGCAGGACTGGGGCGCGGCGCTCGGCTACGACGCGGCCGGGTTGTGGCGGGCCTGGGCGCCGGACCTGTCGCACCAGACCGTCACCTGCGGGCACTTCATGGCCGAGGAGGCGCCCGCGGAGGTGGTCCGGGCGCTACGCGCGCTGCTCGCACGGTAGCGACGGGTCGACCGCGGCCACGTGACTAAAAGTCAGATATCCGACACATACCGTCACTCGTCGACATGGCCCGGTCGGCCGGGGCCCATACCGCGCCGCCCGGGGCCGGCAACCACCGAAATGGGCTCTGACCTGCGGATATATATGACGTTACACAAAGTGGACGCTAGCAGTTCATCGGTGCTACACAGGCAGATATCGGCCAGCCAACGACGGCGAGTCGCTCACCTCCTCGACCATCGACCGTCCACATGCACCGTCACCACCGTCGGGCTTCGCCGCACGGACCGCACCGCGGTCACCATCGATCCACCGGCAGCCCAACGGCCGCTGGTGGTTGACGACGGTCCTCGACCAAGGAGTCGCCGTGGGGTACCTGCGTATCCGGTCCCGGCACCAACCCTTCGAGGTGGCCGCACTGGCCATGGCTCCCGTCTGCGGTGCTCTGCTGCTCCTGCTCGGCGGCCGGCCGACCTCGGTCCGGATGGCCATGCCGGTGCCGATCCAGATCGGTTGGGAGATCGGTCTGGTCCTGGTCGGCGTCGGGGGCCTGCTGGGCATCCTGTGGCCCGGCCGGCTCGCCACCGGGCTCGCCTCGGTCGTGGTGTTCGGCACCATCAGCGGCATGTACACGATGGCGCTGCTGGTCGTGTCGGGCCGGCAGGCCATCGCCGCGGCGTCGTTCATCACCGCGCTCGCCGTCGGGTCGCTGTGGCGGGCCGCTCAGATCGCCATCGACCTGCGCCGGCTGGCCCAGGCCAGCCAGTGCCTGGCTGTCGAACCGCAGAAGGCGGTGTCACTGATCTCCACACCGGCGCCCGACGCACCCCCGTGGCTGCAGGTGGCGCTCAGCGTGTTCGGCATCCTCGGCGGCAGCACCGGCCTGGCCGCCATCGCCACCGTCGTGGTGCAGCGGGGCAAGTTCAAGGCCGACGCCGCCGACACCCTCACCGAGGCCGCCCTCACCCTGGTGCAACCACTACAGACCCGGATCTCCGAGCTGGAGGAGGAGGCGCTGAGCGCCCGGTCGGAGCTGGGGGTGCTGCGCGAGCAGGTCAACCAGTTGCAGTTCGTGGTCCGGGTGCTCACCCGGACGCTGGACCGGTGGCGTGCCGCGATCCGCTCGCCGGACGCCACCCTGCGCAAGGTCCGTGCCGTGGTCGCGGAGTCCGAACGGCTGCCGGAAGACCGGTGAGGGCCGGCCCCGAACGGCCCGGATCCATCGGCGACCGTTCAGGCACCGTCCTGGTCGCGTAGTCGACCGGCGAGTTCGCGGACCGCTGCCCGGAACTCGGGGTCGGACTCGCCCGGGTGGTGCCCCCGCAGCGGCGGCGCCCGGCGCCCCCCTGGCCGCGCCGGCAGGTCCCGCGGATCCCGCAGCCGCCGATCGACCCGCGCGGCGGGGTTGGTCCCGTCGAGCGGCGGATCGCCGGGCCGGTGCGCGGCGAAGATCCAGCCACCGATCGGGTCGGTGTCCCGCCACAGGTTCAGCCACCGCCACCCGACCCGCTCCCCCACCTGGCGCAGCACCTCCTCGCTCAGGTACGCCGGGAACAGCCGGGCGTACAGGCGGTCCAACGGGGACCCGTAGGTGAGCAGCGCGACCCGCTCACGCACCCCCGTCGGGAGCCGCAGCACCGCGAGAGCCAGCAGCGCGGAGCCGTGGCTGTGCCCGCACAGCACCACCCCGGCGTGCCGCTGCGTGAGCTGGGTAATCCGGTCGGCCAGCTCGGGCACCGCGCGGTCGGCGTAGCTCGCGGGCGCGAACGGGTGGGCGGCCCGGGGCCAGAACGTGCCCAGGTCCCACAGCACCCCGACGTACCGGCGGAACCACGCCGTCCGGTACGCGAACAGCCCGCCCAGGAGCAGGGCGAGCAGCAGGGCGGCGACGAAGTAGCTGCCCACGGCGAGGCCGACGCCGACGAACCCGGCTGGCAACCCGAGGAACTGCCGCCCCAACTGGTCCGGCTCGAGCCGGAACTGTCCCAGCAGACTCGTGATCAATCCGATGACCGCCAGCGACGCGTAGGTCACGGCGAGCAGTCCCAGCCGCTCGGTGAAGCGGGCCCGGGCGATCATCTTCGTCACCCGGCGTCGACACTCGGTGACCCCCGGCGGCGCCGTCGGGAAGTCCCGGCCGGTGATCGCCACCGCGGCACGCCAACGGCTGCGCCGCGAGACGAGCGTCATCGCGCCGCACACCACCATCCCCGTGACGACGTGCAGGAAGAAGGCCAGGATCGTCCAGTTGTACGCCAGCGGCTGCCCGGCGGAGCCGCCGAGCAGGGTCCCGCTCCAGTAGACCAGGGTTGCCGAGAACGCTCCGGCCAGGCCCACCGCGATGGCCGCGATGACCGGTGCGCCCAGCCCGTACCGTGGTGCGCCGCTGGGCACCCGCCGACCGGGATCCCACAGCGCCAGCCCGCCGAGCGCCACGAGCAGCGTCATCTGGACGATCGACACCGAGCCGATGATCCGCCCGTACCCCGGCAGCCCGGTCGACGACGGCCAGCCCCGCGGGTCCAGAGCCACGGTGGCGACGGTGGCCACGCTCAGGCCGTACGCCACCAGGCGCAGCGCGCCGGCGATCCGCCCGGCCGGCCGGGCGGTCGCCGCCCCGTCCACCAGCCCTGGCACGCCGAGCAGAACGACGCAGGCGAGCAGCACCGCCCAGGTGAGCGCGAGCAGCACGGTCGTCGCGGTCGTCCGGCCGCCGGCCGACCGGGCGACGAGCAGCACCAGGTCGACCACGGCGAGCGCGGCGGCGACGTGGATCGCCCGCAGCCGTCCGACGAGTGGTTCGACGGCCCACAGCGAGTTGTCGACGGGACGGCGCCGACGGGCGCCGAGCAGCCGGAGAAGTCCGATGGCGGCAATCGGCAGCAGAGCCAGCACCGCCAGTCGCTGCCCGATCGACCAGCCGTCGAGCCCGGCGAGCCCTCCACGCCCCGCCGGGCAGCGGGCCATGCCGAGACAGCGCCATCCGAGCAGGTCGAGCGCGACACCGGCCGTCGACAGCACGTAGAGCACGGTGAGGTCGAGCGCGAGGAGCCGGCACAGGACGGTGACGCCGGGGCCGCTCCACCGACCCGTCGGCCTCATCCAGACCGCCAGGTTGCTGAGCATGAACGGCAGCAGGAAGACCAGGGAGAGCGTCCGGGCCACGGTGCCGGAGGGCAGGTCGCCCCACCGGTACGCCTCCAGCGTGACCCCGTCCGGGTCGGTGTCGTCGGCCTGCGGGTCGGGACGGTGGAACCCGCCGCTGCGGTCACCGGCGACCTGCCGCACGTGTGCCTGGTCGAGCACCCGCTCCGGTCCCGCCCCGGAGACGCCATGCACCCGCAACTCCACGACGTCGTCGTGCCGCCGCCCCGGAAGCCCGTGCGCCATCGCCATCCTTCCAGGCCCCCGGTGTCGCCGCCTCCAGTCGTACCACCCGCAGGGCCGGAGCCGGGTCGGTTTCCCGGGCCCGCCAGTCCGTCTGTCGCGGCGGGTCGGGCTGCCTGGGTCAGCCGGCCGCCCGCTCGCCGACCACCACCGAGATGCCGTCCAGGACCCGTTGCAGGCCGAACTCGAAGGCGTACTCCGGCCCGTACGCGGCGCCGTGCTGCTGGCCCGCCGCGGTGCCGACCCGGGCGGCGGTCGGGTAGCTGCCGGCCGTCATGACCCTCTCCAGGAAGGGCGCGTGCGACTGCCACCACTGGCCGTCGGTCATGCCGGTCTCCCGCTCCAGGTCGACTACCTCGGACGCGGCGCGCGCGGCGCTCTTCACGTGCCCGAGGACGAGGGTGAGCACCGCGTCCATCTCCACGTCGGTGAGCCCGATGTCGGCGACGGCGCTCAGCTCGTGGTCGTACTTGCCCACCAGGTGGGGGCCGAGCACGGGTCGGGTCGTCTCGGCCCGCAGCATCCAGGGGTGTCGCCGGTAGAGGGCGAGATTGTCCCGGGCGATCCGCTCCAGCCGGGCCCGCCAGTCGCCGGCGACGGCGGCGCGGGGCATCTCGCCGTACACGGTGTCGATCATGACGTCGACGAGTTCGGCCTTGCCCGGCACGTAGGTGTAGACGGACATGGTGCCGACGCCCAGCGCCTCGGCGACCCGGCGCATGGTCAGCGCGTCGAGGCCCTCGGCGTCCGCGATGGCGACGGCGGCCCGGACGATCCGGTCGACACTGAGCCCCGGCCCCGCGCTGCGGCTGGTCGGCTCGCGGGTGCGCCACAGGATGGCCAGGCTGCGGGCCGGGTCCGCGGTCGCCTTGCGCTCACTCGCCATGGTGCGGTCATCCTAGCAACGCGGCCGTACGTCGTACGCCACCTGCCGACCGCTGCCAACGTCAGAGCGCCTGCCGGTCGTCGGTCAGCGTCGGGCCGGCTGCGGCCGGCACCAGGTGACGCACCTCCGGTTCGCCGTCGGTCAGCTCCCGGGCCCGCTCCTCGGCCTGGCGGTCCTCGCTCGTCAACCGGCCGCCGTGCTGACGCAGGTGCTCGCCCCAGGACGGCACCATGTACACCTCGACGAACCGGTCCGTGGTCTCGGCCGGCCGGAACAGCCCCCAGCGCATCGCGCCGGTCCGCTGGCGGGCGCCGCGCACCAGATCCATCGCCGCCAGGAACGGCTGTGTCCGCTCCGGCCGGACGGTGTACTCCACGATCACCAGCACCGGCCCGACCCGGGGGTCCGGGTCGTGCGCCAGGTGCAGCTGGGGCCAGTAGCTGGCCGGATCCCGGGCCACCGTCGGCAGGTCCGGCAGCGGCCAGACCCGACTGGTCACGGTGCCGACCAGCATGAACACCGCCGCGGCGAGGAAGGCCACCACCAGCCCGGCCAGGTCGGCCACCAGACCCCAGACGAACGCGCCCACCGCCTGCCCGCCGGCGAAGAAGACCTGGTAGACGGCCAGCCCTCGGGCTCGCACCCAGCTCGGCAGGAAGACCTGCATCTCGGCGTTGACGTTGGCCAGCACCGTCACCCAGGCCAACCCGGCGGGCAGCAGGGCGATGAGCACCAGCGGCACCACCCGCACCGTGCCGACCACCGTCAGCGCGGCGGTGAACAGCACCCCGGCGATGAACAGCAGCTGGTTGGCCGACAGCCGGGTCCGGATCACGGCCAGCAGCAGGCCACCCGCGATGGCTCCCACCCCGAGGGCTGCCAGCAGCAGACCGTACCCACCGGAACCCAGCCCGAGCCGGCGGCTGGCCACCAGCGGAAGCAGCGCCCACAGTGCGCTGGCCGGGATCACGAAGACCAGCGCACGGCGCAGCAACCGGCGGACAGTCGGCGAGTGCCGTACGTAGCGGCTGCCGGCACGCAGCGCCGCGGTGAACCGCTCGGGCACCTCGACCGCGCGGGCGTTGCCCGGTTTCCAGCGCGCCAACGCGTACGTGAAGATCAGAAACGCGATGGCGTTGAGCGCGAAGACCGGGGCGACGCCGGTCTGGGCGATCAACACGCCGGCCACCGCCGGCCCGACCGCCCGCGCCATGTTCACGCTGATCGAACCGAGCGCGGAGGCCGCCCGGAGCTGGTCCTGCGGCACCAGCTCCGGGATCACCGCCGCCCAGGCCGGCAGGGTGAGCGCCTGCCCGACCCCGAACGCGAACGTGAGGGTGAGCAGCAGCGCGGGCGGCATCCGGTCGGTGACGGTGAGCAGGGTCAACGCCACCGCCACCACCACCAGGAACAGCTGTACGGCGATCAGCAGGTGCCGGCGGTCGAAGTTGTCGGCCAGCACGCCGGCGGGCAGTGCCAGCAGCAGCACCGGCAGCAGGCTCGCGGTCTGGACCAGGGCGACCAGGGTGGAGGCGTTGGAGTGGTGGATCAGCAGCCACTGCGCGCCGACCGTCTGCATCCAGGTGCCGATGTTGGCGGCGAGCAGAGCCAGCCACAGGTTGCGGTAGACGGCGGTCCGCAGGGGCGCCCACACCGAGGTCGGACGGTCGGCGGGTCCGGCCGCCGCCGTCACCACCGCCCGTCCGCGCGCAGCACGCGCTCTCCCGAGACGTAGAGATCGCCGGGTTCGAGCAGCAGCAGCCGGACGACTTCGGTGGCGACCTGATCGGGACGGGCGTACACCTCGTCCAGGAACTCGGCGCCGACCCGTTCCTGCAGCCGGGTCGGCATCGGCCCGGGATGTAGCTGCATCACCTTGATCTGGTTGCTGTGCTGGGCCTCGGCCAGCGACTCGACCAGGCTGCTGCCGTAGCTCTTGGTCGCCCGGTAGACCGGGATGCCGGGCCGGGGGGACGTCACCGCCATCGCGCCGATGTACACGATGTTCCCGTGGCCCTGCCGGTGCAGGTGCTGCAACGCCTCCCGGAGTACGTACGTGACGCCCAGAACGTTGATCTCCACGGCCCGCCGGATGTGCTCCACGGAGAGGTCCGCCAGGTCGCCACCCGCCCACATCGACGCACAGGCCGCCACCCCGTCGATCGTGCCGTAACGCTCGACAACCTCGGCGAACGTGTCGCGAACCTGCTCGTGGGAGGAGACGTCACACACCGCCCCGGCGCAGCCCAGCTCGTCGGTCACCGTGGCGATCTCGGCCGCGACGTCACCGAGCACCACCACCCGGTGCTCGTCGACCAGCAGCCGGGCCACCGCGAGGCCGAGCCCGCTGGTAGCGCCGACCACCACGAAGGTTCTGGCACCCATGTCTCTCCAGCCACCGCCAGCACACGTCACGCGGATCGCGCGACGGCGCGTTCTTCCCGTTTCCGGCCACACCACACCCCGTCGCAGCCCGCCTCGGTCCGGGCGGCGACGGTAGGGCTGGGCATACCCCAGGAGTGGATCTGGACGGCTGGGTCGACCCGGGCGCGGCGATTAGCGTCTGCGTCATGACCCCGGAACACCCCCGCCACCTGGCCGAGGCGCTGCGCCGCCGCGGCTGGCTGGTCTCCGCCTGGCCCTGGCGCGCGCTGGTCTACCTGGTCAGCACCGTGCCGGTCGCCGGTGTGCTCGCCGTCGGGCTGCTCGTCGTCGTCGCGCCCCTGCTGGCAGCCGTCAACGGCGTACGACTGCAGGGCCGGCCGCCGGAGGTCCCGCTCCTGCTGTTCCTGACGGTCGGCAGCCTCGTCCTGCTGGCGCTGGCGCCGCTTGTGAGCTTCCCGGTGGCCGCCGTCGAGCGATGGCGGCTCGGCCTCGTGGACGGCCGCCCGCTGCCCGCGTCGCCGTGGCCGGGCCTGGCCGCCCGCTACCGCACCGCCGCCGGGTGGCGGGAGGTGGCGTACCTGTTCTGGCTGGGCGGGTTCGTGCCGATCGCGTACTGGGTGCTGCTGCTGGTGGTGCTGCTCGACCTCGGGATGGTCACCAGCCCCTGGCTGGCCGGTGACGCCAACCAGCCCGTCGTCATCTGGCGCACGGTGGACAGCCCCGGCGAGGCGGTCCCGTACGCGATCGTGGGTGTGCTCCTCATCCCGGTGCTCTGGTACGCGGCCGGGCTGCTCGCCGCCGCCCAGGCCGCCGTGACCCGATGGGCGCTGGCTTGGCCGGTCGACGCGGCGGCGCTTCGCGAGGTCGCCCGGTCCCGGACCCGGCTGGTCGGCGCGTACGAGGCCGAACGGCGGCGGATCGAGCGCGACCTGCACGACGGCGCCCAACCCCGGTTGACCAGCCTCACCCTCCAGCTGGGCCTGGCCCGGCTGGACGTGCCCGAGGACTCCCCCGCGGCCCGGCCCCTGGCCGTCGCGCACGACCAGGCCCGGGGCCTGATGGTGATGCTCCGGCAGTTGGTGCACGGCATCCGGCCGCAGAGCCTCACCGACCTCGGTCTCGCCGGTGCGGCACGCGAGCTGGCCGACGCGACCACCGTCGCGGTCACCGTACGGGCCGATCTCGACGGCGAGCTACCGGAGATCGTCGAGACCACCGCCTACTTCGTGGTGTCGGAGGCGCTGGGCAACATGGCGCGGCACGCCCGGGCGACCCGCGCCGAGGTACGCCTCGCCCGGACCGGCGGAGACCTCGTCGTCGAGGTGTCCGACGACGGCCGCGGCGGCGCCGACCCCACCCGGGGCACCGGCCTGACCGGCCTCGCCGACCGGGTCGCCGCCGCCGACGGCCGGCTGCTGCTCTCCAGCCCACCCGGCGGGCCTACCCTGGTCCGGGTGGAGCTGCCATGTCGTCCTTGACCCGGGTGGTGCTCGGCGAGGACGAGGTGCTGCTGCGCGAGGGGCTGGTCGGGCTGCTCACCCGATTCGACTTCACGGTGTGTGCCGCCGTCGGCTCGGCTCCGGAGCTGCTGGACGCGGCCCGCACGCACCGGCCGGACCTGGTGCTGACCGACATCCGGATGCCGCCCGGCCGGCGAGACGACGGGTTGCGGGCCGCCGTGGCGTTGCGCGCCGAGCGACCCCAGCTCCCGGTCGTGGTCCTGAGCCAGTACGTGCAGACCGGGTACGCCGCGGCGCTGCTGGACAGCGGCGACGGCCAGCGGGTGGGTTACCTGCTCAAGGACCGGGTGGCCGAGGTCGCCGAGTTCGTCGACACGCTGCACCGGGTCACGGCCGGCGGCACCGCCATCGACCCGGACGTCGTCCGGCAGCTGCTGCACCGCCCGCGTGACCCGCTCGCCGCGCTCTCCGCCCGGGAACGTGAGGTGCTGGCGCTGCTGGCCGAGGGCCGGTCCAACGCGTCGATCGCCGCCCGGCTGCACGTCACGGAGGCGGCGGTCGGCAAGCACGTCGGCAACATCCTGCTGAAGCTCGACCTGCCGCCCAGCGACGACACCAACCGCCGGGTGCTCGCGGTGCTCACCTACCTGCGCGCCGACCCGGCCAGCTGAGCAGCGCCGGGCGCGGGCCGGACCGGGCCGACCGGGGCGTAGATTCGATCACCGGGACCGCCGCCACCAGGGCGCGGACCGGGAGACGGGAGCACGGCATGGCGGAGGCGCTGCGGGTCGGTCTGCTGGGGTACGGGCTGGCGGGCCGGGTGTTCCACGCACCGCTGATCGCCGCGACGCCCGGGCTGCGGCTGGACGCCATCATGACCCGCGATCCGCAGAAGCGTGAGCAGGCCCGGCAGCACCACCCGGACGCCCGCCTGGTCGACGACGCCGACGAGCTGTGGCGTACGCCCGACGCGCTGGACCTGGTCGTGGTGGCGACGCCGAACCGGCTGCACGTGCCGATGGCCCGGGCGGCGGTGGCGGCCGGCCTGCCGGTCGTCGTCGACAAGCCGCTGGCACCCACCGCCGCCGACAGTCGGGCGCTGGTCGAGGACGCCGACCGCCGGGGAGTGCCGCTGACGGTGTTCCAGAACCGCCGGTGGGACGGCGACTTCCTGACCGCACGCCGCCTCGTGGAGCAGGGCGAGTTGGGGCGGGTGCTCCGCTTCGAGTCCCGGTTCGAGCGGTTCCGCCCGACCATCAAGCCGGGCTGGCGGGAGCTTGCCGGCCCCGAGGAGGCCGGAGGCGCCCTCTTCGACCTCGGCGCCCACCTCATCGACCAGGCCGTACAGCTCTTCGGTGCCGTCGACCGCGTCTACGCCGAGGTCGACCGCCGCCGCGAGGGCGCCGCGGTCGACGACGACGCGTTCGTGGCGTTGACCCACGCCAACGGGGTGCACTCGCACCTCTGGATGGGCGCGATCACCGCTCAGCTCGGGCCCCGGCTGCGGGTGCTCGGTGACCGGGCCGGCTACACGACGTACGGGCTGGACGTGCAGGAAGCGGCGCTGCACGACGGTGGCCGGCCGGACCAGCCGGGCTGGGGCGAGGTTCCGCCGGAGCGGTACGGCCTGCTCGGCGTCGACGGTGACCTGCGGCCGGTGCCCACCGAGCCCGGCTCGTACCAGAGCTTCTACCAGCAGGTGGCCGCGGCGCTGCGGGACGGCACCCCGATGCCGGTGGATCCGCGGGACTCGGTCGCCACCGTCGAGTTGATCGAGCTGGCGCACCGGTCGGCTGCCGAGGGCGTGGTGCTCCCGGTCCCGAAGGACCAGGCCGCCTGACCCCTGCCGTCGAGAGGGGCCGGCCCGGCTCGGGCCGGCTTCTCTGCCGGCGTTCTGCTCGGGCCGGCCCTAGCCGGCGTCCTGCTCGGTGCGGGCGTTATCCGACACCCGGGCCTCCTCGTCGGTCAGCGCGTCCTCGGACCGGTCGCCGAGCGCGGCCAGCCGGTGCTCGGCCTCCCGCGCCTCCTCCTCGATCCTCAGGTTCTCCTCGTCGGGACCCTGCGACATGGGCGACCTCCATCACGCGCGAACCGGCCGCCCCGGTGTACCCCGCCTGACGCGGGGGACACGGAATCGCACGGAACCGCTTGATCAGGTGAGTAGTCGCATCGACCCGTCGACGACTACACAGCATCAGGCGATCGAGAGGATCTGGGCTCAGCCGCCGATCAGGGACGAACGGCCGACCGCGGCCGGGTCCGTGAGCTTGCGGAGATTCTCCGGCTGCACGTAGATCTCCCGACGGGCGATCGCCTGGCCGGTCCGGTTCACCTGGTACCCGTCGAGCCACGCCCAGCCGTCGTAGGTGGTGGTGCGGTCCAGGACCCGGATCAGCCGGAATCTGATGGGCACCACGAACTGCGGGCTCGCGGACCGGTCAACCAGCACGAGGTCGGCCGCATGGAGCCTCATCTGATCGTCCGTTGCCGCCAGGCTGTCAGGCGTTCGGCGGCCTCGGCGAGCTTCGGGCACGTCCCGTCAGGCCGGCACAGGCGGCAGACGTTGCGGTGATGGAGGTCGATCACGTAACCGGCCATGATCACGAGGAACGGCGGCTCGGGCCGGTACTGCTCAATCATCGTCATCCCCTCCTGGTCGTCCGGCTGAGAGGGCTCGATCGGCCAGTAGAGGCCCGTCCACCAGCCCTGATACCTGTCACGATCCCGGGCCGGTGAATCCTCCTGCAACACTCGCCGTGAGATGTTCACTACGCACGGCACGTTTCGGGTGATGATGCGTGTGGCGTCCCAATCGACGCCGGATGACGTGTCAAGACGAGACGGAGAGGACGGCGCGAATGACCGAGGCTGGTTCGACGGTGCCGCGGCGGCAGCTCGGCCGGCTGCTGCGCCAGACCAGAGAGCAGGCAGGCATCGGGCTGGAGGCGGCTGCGTCCGACCTTGAGTGGTCCCGCGCCAAGATGTACCGCATCGAGTCCGGGCAGACCCCCGTGCGGGCGCTGGACGTCGACCAGATGTGCCGCCTCTACGGCGCCGCCGCGGACATGACCGAAGTCCTCGTGAGCCTGGCCAGGGAGTCCAAAAGCAAGGGCTGGTATCACGCCTACGGCGAGATCATCCCGAGGTGGTTCGAGCTGTACGTGGGGCTGGAGTCAGCGGCCAGCCGGATACGAACCTATGAACATGCCCTGGTACCCGGCCTGTTGCAGACGCCGGAGTACGCGGCTGAGGTAGGACGGACTCGACCAGAAACCTCGGACGACGAGGTGGCCAAGCTGGTGGAACTGCGGACCGAGCGTCAGCGAATCCTGGTCAGGAAGCGCCCGGCCGCGCCCACGTTGGACGTCATTCTTGAGGAGGCACTACTACACCGCGCCGTTCCCGGCATGGCTGGGCAGCTAGATCGGCTCATCGAGGCCGGCAACGCGTCCAACGTGTCCATCAGGCTTCTGCCGCTCGGCAGCAGGCTGAGTCAGGTGGCGGTGGCAGGGAATTTCGTCATCCTGGACTTCCCCACCACCGGTGCCAGGTCCGCAGAGCCCACGACGGTCTACAGCGAGGGACTGTCGGGAGCTCTGTACCTCGACCGGATCGAAGAGGTCCGCGCGTACGCCGAGGTCTGGAAGACGCTCACGTCAGAGGCGCTGAGCGTGCAGGAATCCCGCAAGCTCGTGCAGGACATCAAGGAGAGACACGATGGTTGATCTGACCGGCGCCGCTTGGCGCAAGAGCATCCGGAGCAGCGCTCAAGGCAACTGTGTCGAGGTGGCGGACAACCTGCCCGATGTCATCGGCGTTCGGGACAGCAAGGACGCGACCGGCCCCGCACTGCGGTTCCGCCCCGAGCAGTGGCGCACCTTCGTCGAAGCGACGCGCAGTGACCGGCTGACGTGACCCCGTCTCCGGCCGCCGCCGGGTGAGCCGTGCGCCGGGCCGGCCGGTAACCGCGCCGGGCTGGAGCCCTGGAGCGTTGCCGGCCCGGCCCGGTGCCGGATCAGCGCGTCAGTTCGCGCCAGGAAGGGTGGGTGCCGCGCCAGGCGTCGGCGAGGATGGCCGCCGAGGCCCGGCTGGGGCACTGCTGCACCCGCTCACGACCCGACGCCCCACCGATCTGGGCGCGGACCTCCCAACCCTGCCCGTCAGTACGGATGTACACGTCCCGGCGCCCGCGCGGGGTCGTGTCACCGTTCCACCAGTGTTCCTCCACCATCATTCGCCGACCGTATAGCAATTCCCCGGCAAGGGGTACGGCGCAGGTGGGCTCAGAGCGTGACAAGAGCCGCGATTCGGGCGCAGTTCGGGTCAACTCGAGACATGGAGGAGCCGCCGCGGCACTTCTCCCGTCCTGAGCAGCGGATCAGAACCGGGACGAGGCGCCTTCGGGCATGCCGGCCAGGGAGCCGGCTGGCACTCACCCCTGCGCGGTGAGCAGGTAGTCGTCCGCTTCGGGACTCCAGCGCAGGTCGACCACACCGCCGGTGGCGGCGGCCTTGCAGAACTGGAGGAAGCTGCGGTAGCCGAGCTTCTTCTCGCTGAAGTCGGGCCGGGCCCGGCGCAGCTGGTTCTTCAGCCCGGACAGGGCGACCGGGTTGCCCGCGCTGCCCAGGTCCGCCACAACGCCACGGAGCAGACCGAAGGCCACCTCACGATCGCCATGCTCCGGCAACGAGACCTCCGGGTCGCCCTTCGCGGGGCCCTCGGCCAGCTCGATCACGCTCTGCGCGGCGAGGTGACGCAGCAACTCGCCGAAGGTGCGGAACCCGTAGTCGGACTCGCTGAACGTCGGGTCCTTGCGCAGCAGGGTGCGCTTGAGCCGGGAGGCGGTCACCTCGCCGCTGGCGCTGCCCTGGAGCCCGGCCACCGTCTGGGCCACCAGCACGGCGAGGGCGTCCACGTCCCGGCCGGGCTCCTCCCCCGTCGGCTGCCGCTCCTCCTCCGGCTCCTGCTCCCGCTCCGGCTCGGGTGCACGCAGCTCCGGGCCCGGCTGCCGCACCGGACGGCCACGCCGGCCGTGGGTCGGCGGGATGTCCACACCCTCCAGCCGGTCGTAGTAGAGGAACTCGTCGCACGCCGGCGGGAGCAGCGCCGAGGTCGACCCCTCGACTCCGACGCCGATGACCCGCTTGTTCAGCTCGCGGAGCTTGTGCACCAGCGGGGTGAAGTCGCTGTCGCCGCTACAGATCACGAAGGTGGAGATGTAGTCGCGCTCGAAGGCCAGCTCGATGGCGTCCACGGCCATCTTGATGTCCGCCGCGTTCTTGCGCGACGCCCCCATCCGCTGCGGGATCTCGATCAGCTCGACATGGGACCGGGTGAGCATCCGGCGGTCCTCGTCGAAGTAGGACCAGTCGGCGTACGCCCGGCGCACCACCACGCGCCCCCGCTCGGCCAGGGCGTCGGCGATGGGCCGGAAGTCGAAGGCCATGCCGCCGCGGTTGTCGCGAGCCCCCAGCGCGAGGTTCTCGTAGTCGAGGAACAGGGCGATCCGGTCTTCTTGATCCACGCGGTTCAGCCTACGCCCGTCGGGAGCCGCTCCGGTGGAGCTGGCCGACGGCGCGCATTGAAGCGTGTTGTCGGTTTCTTTCTGCTTCTCGGTCGTCACTTTTCATGTTTTCATCTTCCTCTTGCAACGTCACGCACGCCACTGGCATCATGGCGGTCGATGCTGAGCGCCGGTGAGAGCGCCCGCGGACCACAGAGGAGAGTCCATGTCCCGGAGCACGATCCCGGCGCGGCGACGCCCCCACCGGCCACTGACCGCGGGCGCGGTCGTGGCCGTGACCGCCCTCGCACTGCTGGGCGGTGGGCCCGCCGCAGCCGCCACCCGACCATCCGGCGTGCAGCCGGTGGTCACCCGGGCCGCCCTCGACCCGGCGCTGGTCGCCGGGCGCGGCGCGAACGTCGGCTTTCTCGAGCAGGAGGCGGAGAACGCCCACACCAACGGCGAGATCATCGGCCCCGACCGGTCCGCCTACACGCTGCCCGCGGAGGCCTCCGGCCGCCGGGCGGTGCGGCTCACCCCCGGGGAGTACGTCGAGTTCGCCCTGCCCAGCGCGGCCAACGCGATCACCGTGCGGTACAGCATCCCGGACGCGCCGCGCGGCGGCGGGATCACCGCCCCGCTGGGCGTCGCGGTCAACGGCAAGCACGTCCGCAGCATGACGCTGACCTCGCAGTACTCATGGCTCTACAACCAGTACCCGTTCTCCAACGACCCCCAGGCCGGGCTGCTGCACCCGGACTGGTGGATCACCGAGTGCTCGTGCGTGCCGTCGGCCACCACGCCGTACCCGACCATCAGCACGCCGTTCCGGCCCACCCACTTCTACGACGAGCAGCGGCTCCTGCTCGGGCGCACCTACCGGGCCGGCGACCGGGTCCGGCTCACCGCGCCACCCGGCAGCGCGGCCGCCTGGACCGTCATCGACCTGCTCGACTCCGAACTGGTCGCGCCGCCGCACATCCGGCTTCTCGCCGCGAACGTGCTGGCCTTCGGCGCCGACCCCACCGGCCGGCGGGACTCCGCCGCCGCCCTGGACCGGGCCATCGCCTTCGCCCGGCGGGCCCACCTGAAGGTGTACATCCCGCCGGGCACCTACCAGGTCAACCGGCACATCACCGTCGACGACGTGACCATCGAGGGCGCCGGCAGCTGGTACACCATCATCAAGGGCCGCGAGGTCGCCCTGCCGACGCCGGCCCCGGACGGCTCGGTGCACACCGGCGTCGGCTTCTACGGCCGCGACGCCGCTGACGGCGGCAGCCGCAACGTCCACCTCTCCGGCTTCGCCATCGAGGGGGACGTGCGGGAACGCATCGACACCGACCAGGTCAACGCGATCGGTGGGGCGATGAGTGACTCGACCATCGACGGGCTCTACCTGCACCACACCAAGGTGGGCCTGTGGTTCGACGGGCCGATGACGAACGTCCGCGTCACCAACAACATCATCGTCGACCAGATCGCGGACGCGCTCAACTTCCACACCGGCGTCACGAACTCGCTCGTCGCCCACAACTTCGTCCGCAACACCGGCGACGACGGCCTGGCGATGTGGTCGGAGACGACGGCCAACGCGCGGAACACGTTCGACCACAACACCGTGCAGTCGCCGACGTTGGCCAACGGCATCGCCATCTACGGCGGCAGGGACAACACCGTCTCGCACAACCTCATCGCCGATCCGGTGCGCGAGGGCAGCGGCATCCACGCCGGTTCGCGCTTCGGCGCGGAGCCGTTCACCGGTCACCTGCGGATCACCAACAACACCACCGCCCGCGCCGGCACGTACGAGCTGAACTGGAACATCGGGTTGGGCGCGATCTGGATCTTCGCCCTGGACCGGAGCATCGACGCGGCCATCGATGTGGTCGGCGACGCATACCTCGACAACACCTACAACGCGATCATGCTGGTCAGCGACTGGCCGGTGAAGGACCTCTACTCGATCACCAACGTGCACTTCCGGAACGTCCGGGTCGACGGCACCGGCACCTCCGTGGTCAGCGCCCGGTCCGCCGGGTCGGCCTCGTTCGCCAACGTGGACGCCCGCAACGTGGGTGCGGTCGGCGTCAACAACTGCGGGTCGTTCCACTTCACCCCGGCCGGCTCGGAGTTCGCGCTGACCGACCTCGGCGGCAACGACGGCGGCTGGTTGGCCCCGTGGCTGTTGCCGAACACCATCACCTGCGACGACCGACCGCCCGTATCGCCGCCACCCCCACCGACTCGGTGGTGAAACGCGACGGGGGCCCGCTACCGGGCCCCCGTCGTCGTAGTTCGCCGCCTGTCAGCCGCCCAGCCGCTGCCGGGCCAGGAACTTCGGCACCACCATCCGCCACGCCTCGGTGACCAGCTCGGTCATGTACCCGTGCTCCAGCCGGGCGGTGTGGCAGCACACCCAGTGAAAGCGCAGGTCCGACTCGCCGGGCAGGAAGAACAGATCCGGCTCGGCGGCGACCAGCCCGGCCCGCTCCTGCTTGGGGAACCCGAAGCCCATCGTCGCCTCGTCACGGGAGAACGCGACGTACACGATGGACCCGACCCGGAACTTCACCCGGTCCCGAATCAGGTGCTCGCTGCTACGGGGCAGCGTCCGGGCGAGGGTCCGCACGTCGGCGACGGTGATCACACCACGACCGTAACCCCCGGCCGGCCCGCCATGGCGTCAGCGCGCTCGGGCGTACGCCAGCGGCACGGTCGTCGGCTGCCCGCTCCAGCTGCCACTGAGGACCGCCCCGGCGGCATCGACCGCGCCAGCGCCGGGCCGACGTACGACGACCAACTCGACGGAGTCGGTGACGATCAGCGAGGCGTCCTCGTCGACCACCGGTCCCGCGGCGCCGACCGGCAGCGGCGCGGCGCCGTTGGCGAGGATCGTCATGTTCGGCTCACGCAGCTCGCGTCGGCCGTCGACCTCGAAGTACTGCTCCGCCTGACCGGTGCCGGCGAGGATCGCGTCGGCCAGCGCCGTCGCGTACACCGGGTCCGCGCAGCCGTCGTACACCCAGCGCGGGCCGAGCACCGAGTGCTCGGTGGTGCCGACGAGCCAGTCGTCGGCGCCGTCGAGCGGCGCGGCGCGGTAGGTGAGCGGGACCTGGTGGACCGGCCCGTCGCCAGCGCCGACCAGGATCGTCTCGATGCCGACCGCGCCGGCGGGGTCGTCGAAGCGGTAGGCGCCCAGGGTCACCACGTCGGCGCCGGCCGGCCCCCGGTACCACGGTCGAGCGGGCAGCCAGGTCGCCAGCAGGTCGAGCTTCGAGGGGCGCAGGGTCGCCCGGTGCAGCAGTGCCATGCCGCCAGCCTAGGGACGACCGCCCGCCCGCATGCTCCCGGGTCGGGCCGTTGCCGGACGACCGCGAGAACCGGTGGACGCGGCACGATGGCCCTCCCCGCGCTCGGGCCGCCCGTCGCGGCCCGCGTTCACGTGCCCGCGCACGGATTGCCGTCCACCGTGCAGCCCTCCGGCTCCCTGGCCTTCGGCCGACTGTCGCGGACGTCGAACTGGAACGTCTTCGACCCGCCGGCCGGCACGGCCGGCCCGCTGAAGGTGAGCGTCCGCCCGTCCCGCTTCACGTCGGCGCCGTCGACGTCGTCGAAGGTGCTGCTCTCGGCGAGGGTCACCACCACGACCCAGTCCGCCACCGGTGCGCCGCCCGGGTTCTCGACCACCACCTCGCCCGTGTAGCCGAACAGCCGGCTGGAGTCGGTGCGGTAGCTGGCGGTCAGCGGCGGTGATGCCGGGACCGAGGCGAGGGTGGGCGACGGCTTGACCGTCGGGGTGCGGCTCGGGCGGGCGGTCGCCGACGCGGCGGTCCGCGAGGGGCGCGCCGAGGGCGTCGCCCTCGGTGAGCCGGTGGGCACGACGGCCGCCTCGGACGCCGACGCCTGCGTCGGTGACGGTGTCGCCGGGGGTGGGGCGGCAGCGGTGTCCGGCTCGCCCGGCAACGCGACCCACGCCGCCAGCCCCGCGACCAGTACGGCGCCGGTCAGCACCGCGACCACCGTCCGGCGACGGCGGCGGGCCCGGGCAGGGCCCTCCCGGAGCGCGCCGATCGTCGGGAGTTCGGCCGTCATCCCGGCCTCACCGCGCCGCAGGTCGACCTGTTGGAAAGCGAGCCAGTCGAGAATGGCCGGCAGGCGCACGGTCAGCGCCTGCCGGAGCTGCTGCTCGCGTGGATCGTGCTGCTCGGCGGACCAGGTGCCGTGCGTCGTCACCTCGCGGACCGCCAGCCGGCAGCCCTGCTTCGTGGCGGTGACGGCACAGGTCACCTCGGTGAGCCGGCCCGCCTCGTCGCAGCGCATCGTGAGCAGCTCGGGCACCCGCCGTTCGATCACCTCGACCTCGACGTTGGCGTCGAAGCCGGGCAACCCGGCCGTGTGCAGCACCAGCCGGTCCGGGACTTCCGCCACGTCGGCCTCGGCGAACCACCGGCCGAGCAGCTCCCGGTCCGTCAATGCGAGCCACACCCGGTCCGGCGGGTGGGACAGGTCGACCTGCGCGCCGATCTCGATCACGGCGAGACTCTACGGCTTCCACCGCCATCCCGTCCGGGCCGGCCGGCGATCCGGTCAACCCCAGCGGGTCGCCCGCTCGGCCGCCGCCGCCAACGCGGTCCGGGCCCCGGCGCTGACCTCGCCGACCAGCTCGGCGGCCGGCAGGTCCCGGGCCAGGGGATGCGCCTGCCCGGCCCACAGGTTCGGCACCGACGCATCCCCCTCGCGCCGGGCGGCTGACAGCAACGGACGGGTCAGGTGCAGCACCTGCGGGTAGCCGGCGGGCGCCGCGGCGTCGTGGCGGCGCAGGAAATCGTTGACCACGCCGCGAGCCCGCTTGCCGGTGTACGCCCGGGTCAGAGCGGTCGGCGCGGAGCTGGCCACCGCCGACCGGTGCATCGGCGAACTCCCCGCCTCCGGGCAGCGCAGGAACGCCGTGCCGAGCTGCGCGGCGGCGGCGCCGGCGGCCAGCACCGCGGCCACCCCGGGGCCGTCGACGACGCCTCCGGCGGCCACCAGCGGGCGGTCACCACCGGCGGCGACCAGCCGGAGCAGCGGCAGCAGCGCGTAGTCGTCGTCGTCCGGCAGGCCACCGCGATGTCCACCAGCCTCGGTGCCCTGCACCACCACGGCGTCCACGCCGATCTCGGCGGCAGCCGTGGCGGCGTCCGGCCGGGTGATCGTGGCCCACACCTCGGTGCCCCGCTCCCGCAGGGCGGCCACCGCGGCCCGGTCGGGCAGCCCGAAGGCGAAGGACACCACCGGGACCGGGTCGGCGAGCAGCATGGCCAGCTTGTCCGGGTATCCGTCGTCGCCGCCCACCGGCTCGCCCAGGGTCACCCCGCGCTGGCCGGCGTGCGGGGCGAGCCGGTCGGCGTACGCCCGGATGGCGGCCTCGTCGACGGTGCCGGAGTCGGGCAGGAAGACGTTGACACCGAACGGCCGGTCGGTGTGGGCACGGACCTCCGCGATGTCGGCGGCCAGCCGGTCGGTGTCGATCATCCCAGCGGCCAGGAAGCCCAATCCGCCGGCGGAGGAGACGGCCGACACGAGCGCCGGCGTGGACGGGCCGCCGGCCATCGGGGCGGCGACGATCGGGTGGCGCAACGCGGACAGCACGGACATCCCGTCACCGCCGGGCCGTGTGTCGCCGCCACAGCACACCGGCAAGCCCGACCAGCGCCAGCAGCGTCCCGGCGACGGCCACCAGCGGCCAGGTCCGATCGCCCGCGCCGCCCACGTCCGCCGCCGCCGGGCGGACCGCGCTGGGCGCCAGCGGGCCGGCGGTGGTGGACTCCATCGGCTTTGGCGTGGCGGCCGTCCCCGTCGTGGCGGGATACCGCAGGATCGCCGGGTAGGTGCCCTGCGGCTGGCCGGCGGACTCGGAGACGGTGAGCAACGACCGGCCGTCCCGGCTGTAGGTGATCGACTCGCCCTGGGGCTCGTCCGGCAGCGGGGTGACCCGCGGGACGCCCTTGGTCAGCGCGGCGACCAGGTCGCCGTCGGGCACGTCGTACTCGAAGGCGTCGGCGTAGCTGCGCAGCACCACCCGACGCCCGTCCGGCGCGCTCGCCGCGCCGGTGACCACACCCCGGCCGAGAAAGGAGAACGGGTTGCTGGTCGTGGAGGCCGGCAGGGCCACCTGACCGACCGAGGCCAGCGGCGTCGTCGCCGCGGGACGCAGCGCGGTGGTCGGCGCGTACAGGAAGACCGTGCCGCTGCCCCCCTTGGTCACGATCAGCGGCCGGCCATCCGCGTCGAGCAGCAACGCCTCCGCGTCGTGCGGGCGGTCCGGGTACGTCATCCGGTGCAGCACCGGCTGGTCCGCGTCCGGCGCGAGCCGCCACAGCGCGATCGTCTCCCGCGTGCGGTCGTTGTCGCCGATGTCGGCGACCCAGATGGTGCCGTCCGGGCCGACGGCCAGGTCCTCCGTGTCGCGTGGTTGGGACGGGTAGGCGACCGTCCGCACCACCGCGCAACGGCGGTCGAGAAAGAAGATCCGGCGGCGGGCCTCGTCGTCGGCGCCGTCGTTGACCACCACGTACCCGTCGTCCGTGGCGACCATCCCGGACATCTCCCGGAGCCGATCGTCGCGCACCTGGCAGACCGCCGTTCCGGCGCCCGGCGCGCCGGCCAGCGCCGCGCCCGGCGCGAGCACCAGTGCCAGCGGCACCGCCCAGACGAGCAGGGTGGCCAGCGCTGTTCCCGCCCGGGCGTGCCGCCCCCGGGTCACCCGCGCCCGCACCCGCATCGCCCGCCCTCCTCGCCACGGCCGTGGCCGGCCGCCTCGCCCATCCTGGCCGATCCCGGCCACCGGTGGTGGCTATCGCGGGGATGACACCCACATCCTTGCCCATCCATAAACGATCTATCTATAGTGCCGGCACCGGCTGCGCCGGCTCACCACCACCGCCGAGGCGCGACTGCGGCACCTACGCCTCCCGCCCCGCCTGACGCCGGACCCGAAGGATGGCCATGCCGACGACCGACCTGTTGGCCCGCCGGTACTGGCGGCTGCTGCGCCGCCGGCTCGGCCGCCCCGCCAGTTACAGCGTCGTCGCCTGGGCCACGCTGGCCGCGCTCATCTGCGGCCTCTTCGCCGGCGCGCTGGCCAGCCGGGTCGCCTGGGAGACTTCCCGACCGCAGCCCGACCGCGCCGAGGCCGGCGCCATCCTGACCGAGGTCTTTCCCGGACATGACCTGGGCGAGATCGACACCCCACCCGCGCTCTTCGTCGTGTACGGGCACCCCCTGCGGCTGAGCAACCTCAAAACCGTGCTGCTCGGCGACGGCGGCGAGTACCAGGAGAGCGCCACCGGCGTCACCTCCGTCGGCGCACCATCGGTGCCGGCCGAGCAGATCGTCACGGTGGCCCGGCAGCGCCTGCGCGAAACCGGCTGGCGGCTGTACGACCCCGTGGTGGTCGAGGACACGATCTGCTCGGACAAGCTGTGCGCTACCCCGATGGTGAGCACCACGACCACCATGCTGGCTCGGCGCGGCGACACCATCCTGAACGCCTCCATCCCCTCACAGACCACCGGTGACGGCACGTACCTGTCGGTCGAACTGCACCGCGCGCCGCCGCCGGCGGTGGTCCCCGCCGGGGTGATCGGCGCGCTGCTGGGCGCGCTGGCCGGGTGGCTGGTCTTCGGTTGGGCCAGCCGACGCACCGAGGAACGCCTGGGCGGCGGCACGGCGAAATTCCTGTTCGGCGTCACCATGGTGCTGTGGTGGCTGCCGGTGCTCCTCGCCGCGCCCCAACTGCTCAAGCACCACCTCGACGAGCCGCACCCGGCGTGGCACCCGCTGTGGGAGTGGCTGGGCCAACTGGCGGCCTCGCTGCTCTTGCTGGTCGGCGCGGTGTGCGCGCTGCTGGCGCTGGGGCTGGCCGCCGCATCCCGCCGCGACCGGTCCCCGGTGACGCTCACCGACTGATCCGCCGCGACATCCACTGAGGACCCGACCGGCCAATGCCGGCTGACGCACTGCCCGCCGCGCGGTGCGGCGGGCAGTGCGGGGCCGTGACCTAAGGCCTTTCGGTCAGCGGGCGACGATCACGTTCGTCGGCTTCTGCACCCGCACCGGGACGCCGTAGTCGGACAGCTCCAGGGTCAGCCGCTGATGCGATTCCATGGTGAGCCCACTCTTGGGGCTCTTCACCCCAGCCTTGATCCGGGCCTTGTTCGACGACAGGTAGGTCACCGTCGCGACGCGGCCGTCCGCGCCGACGGTCACGTCCCCGACCAGCGTTCGGGTGCCGGCGCTGTGCTCGTCGTCGTAGGAGCGGGTGCTCTCGAAGTGGTACCGGCCGTCGCCGGTTCGGGTGATCTTGGCGTGCGCCTCCCGTAGCGCCGCGAACAACTCCTTCGGATCGGCCGACGCGCCGGCCGCGCCACCGAGGACGTCGCCGTACTCCAGATAGCCGTTGTTCGGCTCCTGCTTCCAGGTCGCCGAGCCACTCGATCCGACATAGAACGTCCCGTTGATCATCCGCTGGTAGTAGGCCCCTCCACCGGGTATGGAGGAGGTCAGCCAGCCGGTGGAACGGTCCGGGTCCCAGGCTGCCTCCGCGGTCCCCCCGGCGTCCGGGTCCTCCCTGCTGCCGACGGTGATCTTCAGGCGGTAGCTGACGGCCTCGCTGGCGGTGATCGCCGAGGCCAGCTGGAGCTGTGGCGAGTCGGCGCTGGCCACCGGCGGCGGGTTGCCACCCGGCGCCGAGGCACCCGGGGCGTTGCCTCCCGGCGCCGAGGCGCCGGGCCCACCGATCGCCACCACCGCGGCGAGCGCCCCGGCCAGGCCCATCACGCCAGCGGCGTACGAGGCTCGCCGCACGGTGACCCGTCGCCCGTGCCGCCGGGTCGCCGCGCCCAGCACGTCCGTGTCGAGCGCGAGGCCCGCCACCTCCTGGCGCATTCCGATGGTCAACTGCTCTTCGATGTCGCTGGTCATCATTTCGCTCCGTTCGAGGCCGGGACGTCGTCGACCGTCCAGGCGGCGGTCACCTCGCGGAGGCGGGACAACCCCCGGGAGGCGGTGGACTTGACGGTGCCGATCGAGCAACCGAGGATCTCGGCGGCCTCCGCCTCGCTGCACTGCTCCCAGTACCGCAGCACCAGCACCGCCCGCTGCCGGGGCGGCAGCGTGGCCAGCGCCTGCATCAGCGCCTGGCGCAGGTGCAGCGCCTCGGTGCCGTCCGGCTCGCCGGGCGGCTCCACCTGGGCCAGCACCTCCGGGCGGCGTCGGCGGCTGCGCCACTGGTCCACCGCGAGGTGGTACAGCGTCCGGCGCAGGTAGCCCTCCTTGTCACCGTGCACCCGGCTCCAGTGCCGCATCAGCCGTTCCAGCGCCGCCTGCACCAGGTCCTCGCCGGCGGCTCGGTTGCCGGTCAGCAGTACCGCCGTCGCGAGCAGGGCACTGCCGCGATCGGCGACGAGCGTGTCCAACCCCTCGAAGCGTTTCTTCCACCGCACGGGCTCTCCTTCCGTCGCAACCAAGGACGACGGCTCCGGGGCACAGGTTGACTGCCGTCCGCAACTTTCCGCACGCCGGGTGTCGGCCCACGCCGGGTGTCGGCCACCGCGCAGCGATGCGGCGTGAATCGGACGGTGACGGGTAGGCAGCGGCCCGGCGGCATGTCGACACCCGCCGGGTAGGAGACCGCGATGAGCACGTACCGGGACGAGCAGAGTGATCCAATTCCCCCGCCCGAGGCGGACGCCCTCGAGCAACGGCAGGACGCGATCGACACGGGGCCACCGGACCGCATGTCGGGTGATGTGGACCCGGAGGCGTCCGAGGCCGACCTGGCCGAGCAGGGCGCGCTACCGGCGGGCACGCTCGACGAGGCGACGTCGCTTCCGGCCGATGCCAACGCGGCGGACGCCCTCGAACAGCGTCAGGCGATCCCCACCCGCGACGAGGGTCGGCGGACGTGACCGGGCCGGCCGTGGCCGGTTGAGCCCCGCCCGGTCGCGGCTCAGCCGAGTGCCCGCAGCCTGCGGTTCCACCAGCCCGGCCGCTGGCCGGCGATCGCACGCAGCCGCCAGTGCTCGGCGTGCTGCGTGACGATGAGCAGCGGCACCAGGCCGAGCGCCAGCAGCGGCAGGTAGCGCGGGGCCGAACGGTTCTCCCGCAGCAGCGCGCCCAGGGCGGCCGCGCCCGACACGTACAGGATCGGGTTGTAGTACCGCATCAGCTCCGGCCCCATCCCCTCGCACTCGCGCAGCCAGGGCACGCCGAGGCGGGTCCGCCGGCCGGGCCAGCCGCGCAGGTGGGCGATCACCGCGGCCAGCCCGACGCCGTTGCCGACGGCGAAGATCCGGTCGCTGGACGCCGGGCGGGTACCGGCCGCCCGCCACAGCGTCCCGGCGCCAAGGGTCCACAGCCCGGCGGCGGGCACCGGGCCCAGGACGGAGGCCGCCGGCATGCCGACACCGGCGCCCAACTCGAAGAAGACGTGCGCCGCCAGCCCCGCCGTGGCGAGCCTGGTCAGCGGCCGCCGGGCCGCCCGATCCGGTCGTACCCGGCCTCCGCCCGTCCACCCGATCCGGTACGACCCCACGGCAGGACCCTTCCCCAGTACGGCAGCTCGGCTCGTCACCGGTCACTCCCCCGGACCAGCCCGATCGCGGTACCCGCTCCGACCCGGCCTACACGCCACGGTCGGCACCCGCCCGACCGGCTCAGCCGGTGACGACCTGCCAGAGCAGGAAGGCGTTGAGTGCGACGACCAGGGCGGCCACCAGGGACGCGGCGGCGGTGGTGAGCGGATGGTTGACCAGGTTGCCCATCAGGTCCCGGCGGCGGGTGAAGGCGACCACCGGGATCAGCGCGAACGGGATGCCGAAGCTGAGGATGACCTGGGACAGCACCAGGGCCTGGGTCGGGTCGAGGCCGATGGCGAGCACGGCCAGCGCGGGCAGCAGGGTGACCAGCCGGCGCAGCAGCAGCGGGATCCGGCGGCGCAGGAAGCCCTGCATGATCACCTCACCCGCGTAGGTGCCGACACTGGTGGACGCGAGCCCGGAGACCAGCAGGGCGATGGCGAAGCCGAACGCCGCGGCGGTGCCGATGGTCTGGCCGAGGCCGGCGTGCACGCCCTCCAGGCTGTCGGCGCCGACCGGGCCGCCGCCGCGGAAGCTGGCCGCGGCGATCAGCAGCATGGCGAGGTTGACCGCGCCGGCGGCGGTCAGCGCGAGCAGCACGTCGGCGCGTTGACCGCGGAAGAGCGTACGACGCTCGGTGTCGTCGGTGGCCGGGATGCGGTCACGGGTGAGCGCGGAGTGCACGTAGATGACGTGCGGCATGACGGTGGCGCCGAGGATGCCGGCGGCCAGCAGCACGCTGTCGGTGCCCTGGAGCCGGGGCACCAGGCCGGCCACGGCGGAGCCCGGGTCGGAGCCGGCGGCGAGCAGGTTCGCCGCGAAGGCCAGGACGATGACGCCGAGCCCCACGGCGATGGCGATCTCGAAGGCGCGGAATCCACGCGAGCGCAGGGCGAGCACGGCGAACGCGGCGGTGCCGATGATGATCCCACCGGGCAGCAGGGGGATGCCGAAGAGCAGGTACAGGGCGACGGCGCCGCCGATCACCTCGGCCAGGTCGGTGGCCATGGCAACCAGCTCGGCCTGCACCCACATGACCCGGTTCACCGGCTTCGGCAGGCGTTCCCGGCACAGCTCGGGCAGGCTGCGCCCGGTGGCCAGGCCGAGCTTGGCGGTGAGCGTCTGCACGAGCATCGCCATGAGGTTGGCCACCACCACGACCCAGACCAGCAGGTAGCCGTAGCGGGCGCCGGCGGCCGAGTTGGTGGCGAAGTTGCCGGGGTCGACGTAGGCGACGGCGGCGACGAAGGCCGGGCCGAGCAGGATGAGCCGTCCGCGTAGCCGGCCCCGAGCGCGGGCTACCTGGAGCGGCGTCGGTCTCGACGTCGTCAGTTCGCTGGTGACCATCGAACACCTCCTCATCCAGACGGATCACGTGCCCGTTCCCTTCCCGGCCGGTTGACCCGTCGGTGCCACCTGCTGGCCTTCTGGTGCCAACACCCCCCGACCAGCCCGGCGACCCACGCGTTCGGGGCAACTCCGCGGGCCTCTCTTGACAGCGGTCCGGCTCCCGGTGAAGCTGTCTATTAGTCCTACTGTCGTAGGACAACAGGGAGGATCGTCTCGAGTGATCGAGTTTGTGCTGGACAGCCGGTCGAAGGTGAACACCTACATGCAGCTCGTGCAGCAGGTGAAACAGGCGCTGCGGGTCGGCCTGCTGGTGCCGGGCGACCAGTTGCCAAAGGTCAGGGACGTCGCGCAGTCGCTGGCGATCAACCCGAACACGGTGCTGAAGGCGTACCGGGAGTTGGAGATCGAAGGTCTGGTCGGCGGCCGACCCGGGGTGGGCACGTTCGTCCAGCGCACCCTGGCCGGCGCGTCCCTGCCCAACCAGGCCGAGCTGCGCGAAGACCTCGTCGCGTGGCTGCACCGGGCGCAGTCGGCCGGCCTCACGGCCGAGGACGTCGTCGCCCTGGTGGAGACCACGCTGCGAGCCACCCTCGCCGACGACGCCCCTCAGAAGGAGCCCGCGTGAGAGGAACGAGAGGACAGAGGATGGACATGGTCTTGGAGGCCGACCGGCTGGGCAAGCGGTACGGCAGCACCTGGGCGCTGCGGGACTGCTCGCTGCACCTGCCGGCCGGCCGCATCGCCGCACTGGTCGGGCCGAACGGGGCGGGCAAGAGCACGCTGCTGCACCTGGCCGTCGGGCTGCTCAAGCCCGACGCGGGCACGGTACGGGTGTTCGGCAGATCGCCGTACGGAGACACGGAGGGCCTGGCGGACATCGGGTTCGTCGCTCAGGACACCCCGCTGTACCGGGACTTCACCGCCGCCGAACTGGTCACCGCCGGCGGCAAGCTGAACCGCCGGTGGGACGCGCCGCTGGCCCGTACCCGGCTGGCGCAACTCGGCATACCGCCGGACCGGCCGGTCGGGAAACTCTCCGGCGGGCAACGCGCCCAGGTGGCGCTCGCCCTGGCGCTGGCCAAACAGCCCCGGCTGCTGCTGCTCGACGAGCCGGTCGCCAGCCTCGACCCCCTCGCCCGACGGGAGTTCCTCCAGTCACTGATGGGCAGCGTCGCGGACTCCGGCACCACCGTCCTGCTCTCCTCACACCTGCTGGCCGACCTGGAACGCGTCTGCGACTACCTGATCGTGCTCAACGCCGCCGAGGTGCAGCTCGCCGACACGGTCGACGATCTGGTGGCCGGCCACCGGCAGCTGATCGGACCCCGGCACGAGGGCGGCCCGATCGGGGGCGTCGCCGCCGTCGTCCGGGCCAGCCACACCGACCGGCAGTCCACGCTGCTCGTGCGCACCGACGGCCCGGTCACCGATCCGGCCTGGACGGTCCGCGAGGTCGGCCTGGAGGACGTCGTCCTGGCCTACCTGGCCGACGGCAACACGCAGACCAGTCACAGCGAGTGGGGGGTGCCGGCATGATCTGGCTGACCTGGCGGCAACACCGCAAGCAGGCGTTCTTCACCCTGCTGGGCTTCGCGGCGCTCGCCGCCCTGATGGTGCCCATCGGCCTGTCGATGCGGCACACATACGCCGACCTCGGCTTGGCCGACTGCGCGCGCCAGCTGGCTGACCCGAACGTGGCCGCGGCCACCCGGGACGGCTGCGACGCGGGCTTCCACCGCTTCAGCAACCGCTACGGCAGCCTGAACCTGGTGGCCGTGCTGCTGCTCACCCTGCCGGTGCTGGTCGGCCTGTTCTGGGGCGCCCCGCTGGTCGCACGCGAGGTGGAACACGGCACCCACCGCTTCGTCTGGACCCAGGGCGTCGGCCGGATCCGCTGGGCGCTGGTGAAGTTCGGGCTGGTCGGCGGGGCGACGTTGCTCGCGGCGGTCTGCTACGGCCTGGGCATGTCGTGGTGGGTCGACCCGCTGACCCAGACCGCCCACGAGGGTCGGCTGGGCGTGATCGTCTTCGACCTGCAGGGCGTCGCCCCGATCGGGTACACCCTCTTCGCCGTGGCGCTCGGCATTTTCGCGGGCACGGTGTGGAAGCGGATGCTGCCCGCCATGGGCATCACCCTGGCCGGGTTCATTGGCGTACGGGCAGCCGTGGCGGTCCTGGCACGACCGCACTACCAACCCGCCAAGACCCTCACCTTCCCGATCGAAGGGGTCACCGAGCCGCAGACCGAGCGCGGCGGTTGGATCCTCGCCCAGGGCGTCCGCAACGCCGACGGGACGATGGTGGCACCGGACACCCGGATCCAGTGCCCGCCGGGTGGCAAGGGACCGGACGGGCGGGCCTGCGGCTCCGAGCTGGGCATCGAGCCGGGCGCGTACAACTGGCAGCTCTACCAGCCGGCGGACCGGTTCTGGCTGTTCCAGGGCATCGAGACCGGCATCTTCGTGGCGCTGGCCCTGCTCCTGCTCTACCTCGCCGTCCGCCGGGTGCGCCGCATCGCGTAGCTCGGGTCGGGTGGTCGCCGGGCCACGGGGCCGGCGACCACCCGTCAGCGCAGGCCCTCGGCGGTCAGCTCGAGCCAGCCCGCGAGGTCGTGCAGCTCGTCGTGCACGGCCCGGGTCACGTCCCGGCTGAACGGCAGGTCCTCGTGGATGGCGTGCACCGTGAGGGCGCCGCGCCGGCGGTCCGCCGTGGCGTCGACCTTTCCGACCAGCCGGTCGCCGTGCAGGATCGGCAACGCGAAGTAGCCCCACCGTCGGCTGGTCTTCGGCTTGTACATCTCCAGCACGTACTCGTACTCGAACAGCTCCGCGAGGCGGACCCGGTCGTGCACCAGTCGGTCGAAGGGCGACAGCACCGCGGTACGCCCGGTGAAGGGCTGCCCGAGCGCGGCCGGGTCCACCCGCCAGACCCCCGGCACACCCTCGACGACCGCCTGTTCACCGGCCGCGCCGACATCCGCCGGCTCGCCGGGGACGACCACCGCCCGCCCCCGGGCGATGCCCAACGCCCGCAGCCGCCGCTCGTTGCGGAGCCGCAGCGCCTGTTCCAGCGGGACGACGGGGGTGTCGGGCGGGTAGACCCGCTCCGCCACGTCCCAGAGTCGCTGCCGACCCTGACGGCCGGCGATCGCGACCTCCCCGCGCAGGACCAGGAACTCCAGCATCTGGGTGACGTTGCGGTTGTTGGTCCACCCCGACGACGGCCACGGCGCCACGCACGTGTCCGGGATGTCACGGGAGAGCAGCGGCCCGGACCGGCCGAGCAGATCGAGCACGTCGCGGCGGAACGAGTCGTTGGCGCGCAGCCACTCACGCTGCCGCTCGTGACTCGGCGAGGCCGCCATGGCGGCGAGGTAGAGCCCCAGATCGTTCATCGGCCGCACCATCGCGTGATGCTCGAAGAGCGACCGGTCCCGCTCCAGCGCCCGCGGCAACTCGGCCGGCTGGTAGGACGAGCCGAGCCGGCTCCAGGCGACCAGGTCCGCGTTCGGCGCCACGGCAGCCGTCGGGTCGATCTGCAACAGCGTCAGCTGACGCACCACGGCCAGCAGGTCGGTCGGCCGTGGCGCGGCGAGCAGCTGGGCCCGGACGGCGATCCGTCGCGCCTGCGCCCGGTCGAGTTGGTGTACCACCACGCCGCCGAGCCTAGCGGCGCCCTCCGACGAAGTCGGATTCCGGCCCGTCGCCAACGCGACTGAACGTGCCGGTCCGATCACGATCAGTGCTCCGATGTGGACCGCAGGGCCCGCGTCCCGCGGGCCGCAGGGATGGGAGCGTACGCGTGAAGTCCAGAATCCTCCGTCGGGTCGCCGCGTCGGCCGTGGCGCTCGCCTGCGCCGCGCTGGGCGCGGTGGCACTGCCGGCCGCCCCGGCGGCCGCCAGCCCGATCCGCAACGCGACCGCCTGGTCGGTGCTGCTGTGCAAGTTCAGCGACAAGCCGGCCGAGCCGAAGACGCCGGCGCACTTCGCCAACTTCCTCACCGCCGCCGGGATTGGCACCGGCGGGGTGGCGGACTACCTGGCCGACCAGTCCGGTGGGCGCGTCTCGCTGGTCGGCTCAGTGGTCCGGGGCTGGTACACGATGCCGTACACCCTCGCGCAGTTCCAGTCGATCGACCGGTGGACCCGGATCCAACGCTGCGTGGACACCGCCGCGGCCGCCGGCTACGGGGTGCCCGCCGGCAACCGGATCGCGGTCATGCTCAACGACTGGGTGGACTCCGGGGCGGCCGGCGGCCGGGTGCTGCTCGACCCGGGCGCCTGGAACGTCGACTTCGCCGCGCACGAGATGCTGCACGGCTACAACCTGGGCCACTCGTTCTCCAACGACACCACGTACCAGAACGCGCCGTGGTCCCAGCCCGGCGAGTACGACGACCCGTGGGACGAGATGAGCGCGATGCACATCTACGCCTTCGGCACCGCGAACTACGGCACCAGCGCGGTCGGGCTCAACGGGCCGCACCGTGACGAGCTGGGCTGGCTGCCGAAGAACCGGGTGTTCACCATGGCCGCCGACGGGGTGGGCTCGCGCACCCTCACCCTGGCGCCGCTGGAGGTGCCCGCGGCGAGCGGCCCGCAGCTGGTCCGGATCCCGTTCGACCCGGCCGATGCGTTCCACTACTACACCGTCGAGTTCCGCCGGAAGACCGGCTGGAGCGCCGGCATCCCGGGGGACACGGTGCTGCTGCACGAGGTCCGCAACGGCACCCCCACCCTGCTGCGCACCGGGCCCGGCGGCGGACCGGCCCAGTCGCTCAACGCTAACGGCGTGCAGATCGGCGTGAACTGGGTGTCCGGCAACAACGCGTCGGTGACGGTGACCACCGACGTGGTCAACCGCTGCCTGCAGGGGTACGTCTGGCGGGAGGCCCGCCCCGGTGACCTGGTCTGCGTCACCGGCGCCACCCGCAGCCAGGTGTGGGCGGACAACGCCGCCGCGCCGAGCCGCTGGGTGAACGGCCCGTACGGTCCGCACACCTGCGTCGCCGGCTACGTGTGGCGCGAGGCGTACGCCGGGGACGACGTCTGCGTCACCGGCACCCAGCGCAGCCAGGCCGCCGCGGACAACGCCGCCGCCGCGTCCCGGCGCAACCCCGCCCGGTTGGTGTCCGGCCCGAACACCTGCGTCAGCGGGTACGTCTGGCGCGACGCCGACCAGTCGGACTACGTCTGCGTGACCGGCACGACCCGTTCCCAGGTGCTCGCGGACAACGCGGTCGCCGCGAGCCGCTGGGTCAGCGGCCCGTACGGTCCGCACACCTGCGTCGCCGGCTACGTGTGGCGCGAGGCGTTCCTCGGCGACGACGTCTGCGTCACCGGCACCCAGCGCAGCCAGGCCGCGGCCGACAACGCCGCCGGGCCCGGCCGGGTGCTGCGCCCCGCGGGCTGACCGCTGGCGTCCCGATCGGGCGGGCATCCCCCGCCCGATCGGGTGCCGGCACGAACACCGAGCCGGTCACCGGAGGTCGCTGGGCCGGTCCGGTGGCAGGTCGAGCAGGGCGTCAGCCGGGTCGGTGCGGGGCGGACCCGCCGGCCACCAGGCACCGCCGTGGCGCCGGAACGGATACCAGTGCCCGTCCCGGCCGTAGCGCACCTGGACGTCCCGGCCGACGGTCCATCGGTTGCGCCAGGTCCTCACCTCGTCGTTACCCGTCGCACGCAGCGTCTCGGTGACCTGGGCGGTCACCTCGGGTGGCGGGGTGAACACCGCGTCCAGGACGTCGACGCCGGCCGTGCCGCCGTACTCCCAGGCTCGAATGGCCCTGGGCAGGTCGGTCGCCCGGCCGGTGGCCTCGGCCAGGCGTTCGACCGCCGGCGAACGCGGCGCGCGGGCCGCCAACCGGGCGGCGTCCGGCCAGGCGTCGGGCGTCGGCGCGAGCAGTTCGTCGCGGGTGGCGGCGAGCAGGTGCCGCGCCCGGGACGCGGCGTCGGCGGCGAGCAGCCCGAGCGCCTCGGCGTCGACGCCGGGAGCGGAGTGCCCGGCCAGGAGTGGGGTGAGCGCCAGCGGTTCGCCCGAGACCGGCACCGGTGGGCCGGGCAGCGGCGCCGGGGTGGCGGCGTACGCCTCGTCCGCTCCGGTGCCGGCCGGGGCGGCGTCGTCCGCCACCGCGAAGCGCCGCCGGGCGTTGCGCCGGCGCAGCTCCTCCACCAGTTCGGCCTCGGCCCGCCCGCGCATCAACAGCAGCACGAACGGGTCGCGGTCGAGCAGCCAGGACGTCTGGTAGGCCAGCGCGGCGGCGTGCCGGCAGGGCTGGTCCCAGGAGGGGCACTCGCACTCCGGTTCCAGGTCACCGTAGCCGGGTAGCAGGCGTACCCCGGCGTCCTCGGCGGTGTCGACCAGCTCGGGTGGCATCTCCCGGTCGAGCATCGCGGCGATGTGCCCGGCCTTCGCGGCGAGCGCGTCGAGCAGCCGGTCCCACTGGCGGTCGGCGAGCGGGGCCACGCGTATCACCGTGTCGTGCGGAGTCTCCGGGTCGCCGTCGTGCACTGGTGCGGAGATCCGGCCCGGGCTCACGGTGATCGGGCCGACCTGGCCGGCGGACGCGTACCGACGGCCCCGGCTCAGCTGTCCACGGTCGAGCGCGGCCCGCTCCATCGCGTCGATCCAGGCGGTGCCCCACCAGGTGGCGGCGAACGTCCGGCCGATCCGCCGGTCGGGCCCGAAGGCCGGGAAGCTGCGGGCCCGACCGTCGTCGCGGACCGGCTCGGCGTCGTCGTCCCACGGGTCGTCGAAGTCGGGGTCGCCAGTCACGTCCGGGCTCCTCATTCCTCGCCGCCGAGCCGGACGAGACGGAGCAGCTCGGCGTCGGACAGCTCGGTCAGGGCGGTCTCGCCGCCGGTGAGCACGGCGTCGGCGAGCGCCCTCTTGGACTCCAGCAGGGCGGCGATGCGCTCCTCCAGGGTGCCCTGCGCGATCAGCCGATGCACCTGCACCGGTCTGGTCTGCCCGATCCGGTGGGCCCGGTCGGTGGCCTGCTCCTCCACCGCGGGGTTCCACCAGCGGTCGTAGTGGATGACGTGGTCGGCCCGGGTGAGGGTCAGGCCGGCGCCGGCCGCCTTGAGTGACAGCAGGAAGACCGGCACCTCGCCGGCCTGGAACCGGCGGACCAGCTCCTCGCGCTGCGGCACGGGCGTGCCGCCGTGCAGCAACTGCGCCGGTACGCCCCGCTCGGCCAGGTGTCGGGCCAGCAGCCGTGCCATCCGCACGTACTGGGTGAACACCAGCGCGCCGCCGCCCTCGGCGAGGATGGTGTCCAGCAGGTCGTCGAGGAGGTCCAGCTTCTCCGACCGGCCGCGCAGCGGGCCGCGCGGCTCCTTCAGATAGTGGGCCGGGTGGTTGCAGACCTGCTTCAGCTCGACCAGCAGCTTGAGCACCAGGCCACGGCGGGCGATGCCGCCACCGCTGGCCCGGATCTCGGCCAGCACCGCACCGACCACCTTCTCGTAGAGGGCGGTCTGTTCGGCGGTCAGCGGGACCAGGTGATCGGTGACCGTCTTCGGGGGCAGCTCGGGGGCGATGCCCGGGTCCGTCTTGCGGCGGCGCAGCAGGAACGGGCGGACCAGCCGGGACAGCCGCGCGACGCTCGCGGAGTCCCGGTCCACCTCGATCGGTCGGGCCCAGGTCGCACGGAACTGCCCCGCCGCGCCGAGCAGGCCGGGAGTGGTCCAGTCCAGGATCGCCCACAGGTCGGTGAGGTCGTTCTCCACCGGAGTGCCGGTGAGCGCGATCCGGGCACGCGCCGGAATCGTCCGCAGCGCCTTCGCGGTGCCGCTGAGCCGGTTCTTGACGTACTGGGCCTCGTCGGCGACCACCAGCCCCCAACGCTGGCCGGCCAGGGCGTCGGCGTCGAGTCGCATGGTGCCGTAGCTGGTCAGCACGATCCCGTCGGTCAGCTCGGCCAGCGACCGGGCGGTGCCGTGGAAGCGGCGCACGGACGTGCCGGGCGCGAACCTGCGGATCTCCCGTTCCCAGGTGCCGAGCACCGAGGCGGGACAGACCACCAGGGTCGCGCCGGCGGTCGTCCGGTCGAGCTGCCGGCGCAGGTGCAGGGCGACGACAGTGACCGTCTTGCCGAGGCCCATGTCGTCGGCGAGGCAGCCACCGAACCCGAGCGAGGCCATCCGCTCCAGCCAGCGCAGCCCGCGCAGCTGGTACTCGCGCAGGCGGCCGGCCAGCCCTGCCGGCGGTGTCAGCGGCTCCGGCCCGCCATCCGGGTCGCCGAGCAGTTCGCACAGCGCGCCCAGCCAGCCGTCGGCCACCACGTCGACCCGCTCGCCGGCCACCTCGGTGCTGGCGGCCAGGGTCGCGGCCAGCGCGTCGTACGCCGGGCGTGGGGGAAGCCGCCGCTCGGCGGCCTTGCGGGCCGGTGCCGGCGGGACCAGGACCCACCCGTCGCGCAGGCGGACGATCGGCCGGGCACCGGCGACCCGGTCCGTCTGCTCGTCGGTCAGCGGGACCCCGGCGAGGGTCAGCTGCCAGCTCAACGGCACCGGCGCGGCGGAGCGGAAGAACGCCGCCGGGTCGGCGGGCTGCTCCGGTGGTGAGCTGACCAGCACCCGGGCGGCGAGCGCACGCGAGAGCCGCGGCGGCCACTCGATGTCGATGCCGGCGGCGGCGAGCCGGGCCTCGGCGCCGCCGAGCAGGTCGACCAGGTCCTCGTCGAGCAGCTCCAGCTCGACCGGCGCGGCCTCGTCGAGGAGTCGCTCCAGTGGCTGCCACAGTGCGGCCGCGCGCCGCACGGCGAGCATCGCCTCCACGGTGGCCCGGTCGCCGAGGCCGTGCTCGTCTCCCGCCCAGAGGGAGGCGGCGTCGCTGACCAGGGTGGGGTCCGCGAGGCTGCGCAGCCGGACGACGGCCGTGGGCACGGTGGTGTCGAGGTTCCCCCGGATCTCCACCCGCAGTGCCATCCGCAGGCCGGTGTCCACCCCTACGGAGACCTGCCCGGCCCAGCCGCGCAGCTCCTCGGCCCGCTGGGGTTCCGCGACGGTGAACCGGGGGTCGCCGGTGAGCCAGGGCGCGGCCGGGGTGCGCGGCAGCGTGTCGGCCACCGCGTCGAGGAACGCGCGGACCAGCTCCTCCGGGTCGGGGAGGACCAGCCGACGCGCGGTGGGGTCCAGCGGCACCGCACGCGCCTCCGCTGGCATGGCGGCGGCCAGCGCTCGGATCCTTTGCACGTCGGCGACGTCGAACGGGCCGGCCCGCCAGGCGTCGTACCCCTGCGGGGACACTCCGGGCAGGATCCGCCCCCGGGCGACGAGGTGCAGCGCGGTGACCGCGACCGCCGACCAGAACGCGGCGGCCGGGTCGAGCACGTCGGTGTCCCGCAGCGCGGCGAGCCCGCGCACGGCGTCGCCCACTCCGATGGTGCGGACCGGCACGGTCTCGAGGACCATCCGGCCGTCACGCGGCAGGGCCAGCCGCAGTTCGCCGCGCTGCCCGAGGCCGGCGAACCGCTCGGTCAACGCATCGCCGGCCGGGTGGTGGACGTGGACCGCGCCGGTCCGGGGTGGGTCGCCCGGCGTGAAGACGACCGTGAACCGCAACTGTGCCTCCCGACCGGTCGGGGCGGTGCTGCCCCGACATCTCTAGCGTACAACGTACGACAGACATACGCGGGGCGTCGCGGGTGGATCGGCACGGAGACCGTGTTCGCGTACTAGGCCTGATCGTCGGCGCTCAACTGACCCGCGACGCCGACGTTCAGCGGGTCGGCCAGCAACTTGTCGAAGGCGAGTTCGGCGGCACCGATCAGGACGGCGTCCCGGCCGAGCGCCGCCGCCTCCAGCCGCAGGTGCTCGCGGGAACCCGGCAGCGGCATGGCACCCAACCGGCTGCGGACCGTGTCCGCCCCGGCGATGAAGATGTCGCGCAGCGAGCCGCCGAACACCACAGCGTCCGGGTTGACCACGTTGACCAGGTTGGCCACGCCGAAGCCGAGCCAGTCGGCGACCTGCTCGACCGCCTCCCGGGCGGTCCGGTCGCCGTCCGCCGCCGCGCGCAGCACCTCGGCCACCGCCGGGCGGTCGCCCGGGTCCCGACCGGCGTGCCGCAGCAGCGCGGCCTCGCCGATCTCGGTCTCCCAGCAGCCGCGGGAGCCGCAGCCGCAGGGCAGCCCGTTCGGGTTGACCACCATGTGACCGACCTTGCCGCTGTGGCCCCGGTGCCCGATCACCAGCCGGCCGTCGACGATGATGCCGGCGCTGATGCCGAGGTCACCGTGCAGGTAGATGAGGTCGTCGATGCCGGCCGCCACGCCGCGGACGTGCTCGGCCAGGCCGGCGATGTCGGCCAGGTCGCCGGCCACGAAGCCCGGGCCGACGGCGAACTCGGCCTCGAGCGCGACGCCCAGAGTCTCGTCGACGCCGGCGATCCGGATGCGACCGTCCGCCTCGCAGGTGGTGTCGGTGACCGCGACCGCGCCGCCGACCAGCAGCGCGTCGGCGGCCACGGAGCGTTCCATGTCGCGGACCAGGTCGGCCAGCGGCCCGACCGCGTCGACCGCCGTCATGCCACCGGGTCGGGCGACCTCGCGCAGGTCCAGGATGCGACCACCCAGGCCGACCCGGGCGGCGCGCAGTCGGTCCGCGTCGATGCTCAGCGCGTGGGCGTAGACCCGGTCGGAGCGCGGGCTCACCACCAGCGAGGGCCGGCCTGCCCGACGGGCGGTGGTCGGCGCCTCCTCGGTGACCAGGCCACTCGCGACCAGGTCGGCCGCGAGAGCGCCGATGGTGCTGCGGTTGAGGCCGAGTCGGCTGGTCAGCTCGGCCCGGGACGTCGGCCCGTGCAGGTGGACGTAGCGCAGGACGGCGCCGAGGTTCTGCCGCCGGATCTCCTCCTGGCTGGCGCCGGGGACCGCGGGCAGCGGGGATTCGGGGTTGCGGCCGACGCCGGCTAGCCTGGCCCGGACTGGTGATGCCACGGTCAGACCTCCTTCCGGATCGGTACCGGCTGGTGCGGGGGTGTCAGGACGACGATGGGTCCCGGAACAGGAGATCCGGGACCCATCGGTGTCACTGCCTACCGTGTGATGCTTACTTGGTGAGCGGCGCGAGCTTCGGGTCGTTGGCGTACGCCTCAGCCGCGTTCGCCTTGGTGACGGCGACCGGCGGGAGCAGGTACGTGTCGACGACCTTGCTGCCGTTGTTGTAGGACTTGGTGTCGTTCACCTGCGGGGTGTTACCGGCCTGGAGAGCCTTGACCATGTTGATGGTCTCCTTCACCAGGTTGCGGGTGTCCTTGTTGATCGTCATGTACTGCTCGCCAGCGACGATCGACTTGACCGACTCGACCTCGGAGTCCTGACCGGTGACGACCGGGGTCGGCTTGCCAGCGCCCTTGACCGAGGTCAGGATCGCGCGGGCCAGCGTGTCGTTCGGGGAGAGGACGCCGTCCAGCTCCTTGTTGCCGTAGGTCGAGGTCAGCAGCTGGTCCATACGGGCCTGCGCACCCTCGGCCTTCCAGCCCTGGATGGCGGTCTGCTTGACGTCGGTCTGCTTCGAGGCGACGACCACGGTGCCCTTGTCGATCTCCGGCTTGAGCACGCTCATCGCGCCGTTGAAGAAGACACCGGCGTTGTTGTCGTCCGGCGAGCCGGAGAACAGCTCGATGTTGTACGGGCCGTTCGGCTTCTTGGCCTTCATGCCGTCCAGCAGGGCCTGGCCCTGGAGCTGGCCGACCTTGAAGTTGTCGAACGCGACGTAGTAGTCGAGGTCCGGCGTGTTGGTGATGAGCCGGTCGTACGCGATGACCTTCGCGCCGGCCGCGTGGGCCGCCGCGACCTGGGTCGACAGCTGCGCGGCGTCGGTCGCGCCGATGACGATGACCTTGGCACCCTTGGTGGTCATGGCCGTGATCTGGGCCTGCTGGTCGGCCACCGTGGTCGACGCGCCGGCGTACTGCACGTCAGCCTGGAAACCGGCCTCCTTGAGACCGTCGCTGAAGAGGTCACCGGCGAGGACCCAGTTCTCCGAGGTCTTGGCCGGGAGGGCCACGCCGATCAGCGAGTTCGCCGCGAAGCCCTTGGCGGCCTCGCCGCTGGAGTCGCCGTCGCCGTCACGGCCGGAGCCGCAGCCGGCGAGAGCCAGCATGGCGGCGGCGCTGATGGCAACCACCGACGTGCCGAAGAATTTACGCATGGGAGGACTTGCCTTTCTGATAATTGAGACGGGTGGAGAGGTCGGTGGCCGTCAGCCGGACACCGCTGCCTTGGCGGGCTCGCGCTCCGCGTCCGGCGGTGAGGCGGGTGGGGCGGAGTCCTCGCGACGGAACGGTCGCATCAGACTTCCGATGATGGAGAACCGCCCCTGGCTCTTGTTGTAGACGTCGATCGCGACGGCCAGCAGCAGGACCAGGCCCTTGATGATCTGGACGCGGTCGGTGCCGACGCCCATCAGTTGCAGGCCGTTGTTGAGCACGGCCATGACGAGACCACCAACGATCGAGCCGCTGATGGTGCCGATACCGCCGGAGACCGCCGCGCCACCGATGAAGACCGCGGCGATCGCGTCCAGCTCCCAGCCATTGCCGTCCTGCGGTCCGGAGGCCGCCGAACGGGCCACGAAGATCATGCCGGCCAGGGCAGCCAGGACGGACATGTTCATCATGACGAAGAAGTTGACCCGCTTGAGCTTCACACCGGACAGCTCGGCCGCCCGGGAGTTGCCGCCCACCGCGTAGATGTGCCGGCCACCAGCCGTGTTGCGGGTGTAGAAGGAGTACGCGATCACCAGGACCAGCAGGATGATGCCGGAGATCGGGAAGCTGGTGCCGACGCGACCGCTGGCGAAGCGCAGCGATGCGAAGGCGATCACCCCGACCATGACGGCCATCCGCAGGATCGAGATCCACATCGGTGCGGGGTCAGCGTCCATGGCCCTGCGGGTCTTACGGGCCTGGATCTCGCGCCACACCACAGCCACCGCCGCGGCCAGGCCGAGCAACAGCGTGGCGTTGTTGTAGCCGGTGTTCGGACCGAACTCGGGCAGGAAGCCGGAGCCGATCTCCCGGAAGCCCTCCGGCACCGGGATCGTGTTGGCGTTACCGATGTACTGGTTGCCACCGCGGAACAGCAGCATGCCGGCCAGGGTGACGATGAACGCCGGGACCCCGATGTATGCCACCCAGAAGCCCTGCCAGGCACCGATGATCGCGCCGATCGCGAGACCGAACAGGATGGCTACGGGCCAGGGCAGCGACCAGTCGGCCATCGACTTGGCCACCAGGATGCCCGCGAAGGCGGCGATGGAGCCGACCGAGAGGTCGATGTGCCCGGCGACGATCACCATGAGCATGCCGATGGCCAGGATCAGAATGTACGAGTTCTGCTGGAACAGCGCGATCAGGTTGTCCGACCGCAGGGTGAGGCCATCGGTCAGGATCTGGAACAGGACGACGATCGCCACCAGGGTGAAGATCATCCCGAACTGGCGAGCGTTGGAGGTGGTGCCTCCGAACAGGTTCTTCTGAAGGTCCTTCAAACGGCTCATCGTGTCAGCATCTTCTTCGTCGAGGTCATCTGCTTCATGAGGTTTTCCGGGGTGGCATCTTCCCGGGCGATCTCGCCCGTGATGGAGCCTTCGAACACGGTGTAGATGCGGTCGCAGAGCCCGATCAGCTCAGGCAACTCCGAGGAGATGACGACGACGCCCTTCCCCTGGTCGGCGAGCCGCTGGATGATGCCGTAGATCTCGTACTTGGCACCCACGTCGATGCCGCGCGTCGGCTCGTCGAGGATCAGCAGGTCCGGGTCGGTGAACATCCACTTCGCCAGGACGACCTTCTGCTGGTTGCCGCCGGAGAGCTTCGAGACGCTCTCGTCGACCGTCGGGGCCTTGGTCCGCAACTCCTTGCGGTACGCCTCAGCCGCCTGGTACTCCTCGACCTCGCTCAGGACGCCGTGGTGCGAGATCTTGGACAGCTTGGCGGCCACCGTCGACGACTTGATGTCGTCGAGCAGGTTGAGGCCGATCGCCTTGCGGTCCTCGCTGACGTACGCGAGCCCGTTGTCGATCGCGTCCGCGACCGACTTCAGGACGATCTCCTTGCCGTCCTTGATGATCGTGCCCGACTCGTACACCCCGTAGGAGCGGCCGAAGACACTCATCGCCAGCTCCGTGCGGCCGGCGCCCATCAGGCCGGCGAAGCCGACGATCTCGCCGCGACGCACCACGAAGCTCTCGTTCTTGCAGACCTGCCGCTCGGCGGAGATCGGGTGCCGGACGTTCCAGTTCCGGACCTCGAAGAAGACCTCACCGATCTTCGGCGTGTGGTCCGGGAACCGGCTGCTCAGCTCGCGGCCGACCATGCCCCGCACGATCCGGTCCTCGTCGACCCCGTCCGCCTTGACGTCCAGGGTCTCCACGGTCCGGCCGTCGCGCAGGATCGTGATCTGGTCGGCGATCGCCTCGATCTCGTTCAGCTTGTGCGAGATCATGATCGAGGTGATGCCGCGGGAGCGGAAACCACGCAGCAGGTCCAGCAGGTGCCGGGAGTCGGCCTCGTTCAGAGCCGCGGTCGGCTCGTCCAGGATGAGCAGCTTCACGTCCTTGGCGAACGCCTTGGCGATCTCCACGAGCTGCTGCTTGCCGACCCCGATGTCCTTGATCAAGGTGTCCGGGTCCTCCTCGAGACCGACCCGGGCCATCAGGTCCAGCGCCATCCGGTTCGCGGCCTTCCAGTCGATCGCGCCCCGCTTGCGCGGTTCGTTGCCGAGGAAGATGTTCTCCGCGATCGACATGCCCGGAATGAGCGCGAGCTCCTGGTGGATGATCACGATTCCGGCGTTCTCGCTGGCGCGGATGTCGGAGAACCGGGTCTCCGCGCCCTGGTAGACGATCTTGCCTTCGTAGGTGCCGTGTGGGTAGACCCCGCTGAGGACCTTCATCAGCGTGGACTTGCCCGCGCCGTTCTCGCCGCAGATGGCATGGATCTCGCCGGCGCGAACCACCAGGTTGACGTCGGAGAGGGCCTTGACTCCGGGAAACTCCTTGGTGATGGAGCGCATCTCAAGGAGGATGGGCACGTCGCTCATCGCTCGTACCACCTCGCCAACGTCATCGGTTGCCTCCGGAAGGTTTGACCTTCACTCGGTTTTGTTGTTGACGGCAACGTATTGCGGTGGAAGGGTCATCCGCAAGGCGAGGGCCTGTTGAAAATGTAACAATCCGGCAATATCGACGTCGCGCAGTGTTCACACGTCCCAACAGTCGCCGGAGCCCCACCGGCGCCCCGACCACCGCTCGTCACACCCCATCGACTTGGCGTGACGGGCCGATCGACCTCGGCCAGCATCCCCGGAGCCGCCAGCAGGCACAACGCGCTCCGGGCGGCTCGCGAGGCACCGCGAGCGGACACCGCCGCCATCGAGCGATCTTGATCGGCAGCCCTCCGATGACCTTGACCAGCGGCGATGCGACCCACCCCGGACGGCGATGTGATCAACGCCTCGGGCGGACGACCACTGACGGATGCCCCCCGGCGAAGACCAGGATCACCACGTACGTCGGCTGCCCGGGTGCCCAACTACCCTCGGGCCCATGGGAGATCCGTTCCGGGTGCGCATCACCGTTCGTGGCTACGAGCTGGACACCCAGGGCCACCTGAACCAGGCCGTCTACCTCCAGTACGGCGAGCACGCCCGGTGGGAATGCCTGCGCGAGGCCGGCATCGCGCAGGACCGGCTTCTCGCCGCCGGAGTGGGACCGGTCGCCATGGAGGTGACCGTGAAGTACCTGCGCGAGCTGCGCGGCGGGGACGAGGTGGACGTCTCCTGCCAGTTCCGCTGGGGCGAGGGCCGGGCCTTCCACATCGACCAGGACTACACCCTCCCGGACGGGACCCCGGTGGCGCGGCTGACCGGGGTGGGCGGGCTGCTGGATCTGTCGACCCGGCGGCTGGTGCCCGACCCGCGTGGGCGGTTCCGGGAGTTGGCCGCCGACCCGGCGCCACTCAACCTCTGACGCCGGCCGGAGCGCCGGCGCTCACGGGCGCAGGACCGCCTTGATCACCCCGTTCTCGCGGCGGTCGAAACTGCGGTACAGCTCGGGCGCGTCGGCGAGGGTGCCGTGGTGGGTGACGATCACGCTGGGCCGGGCCCGGCCGGAGACGACCAGGTCACGAAGCAGCACGGTGTAGCGGCGGTCGTGGGTACGGCCGAACCGGACCGAGACGCCCTTGCTGAACAGCGTCCCCCACGGTGCGACCAGCTCCTCGCTGGCACTCGCGCCGGGGCGCGGTCGCAGGTCCTTCTCCGGGTACACGCCGGCGACCGCGATCGCTCCGGCAGGGTTGACCAGCCGGGCCGCGTCCGCGATGACCTGGTCGGGGCGCTCCTGATCGGGGCGCTCGCGGTCGCGGGCCTGGAACCCGACGGCGTCGACGACCTTGTCGATCCCGCCCAGCTTCTCCTCGCCCAGCGGCAGTCCCGCCCGGGCCCGCTCCGCGCGGATCTGCTCCACGGGGTCGCCCCGGCGGAAGTCGACCGGCACCGCGCCGATCTCACCGGCCTTGTCCAGCCGGGCGTCCACACCATCCACGCAGTACACCACCCTGGCACCGCGGATCAGCGCCGAGTAGGCGCTGAGCAGGCCGATGGTGCCGGCACCGAACACGGCCACCGTGTCGCCGGCCTCGACCCCGGCGAGGGTCGCGGTGGCGTGCCACCCGGTGACGAACGCGTCGGCGAGCAGCACGAAGTCGTCCTCGTACCCGTCACCCGGCTCCCCGGGGACGGGTACGCAGTTCGCGTCCGCCCACGGCACGCGCAGCAGGTCGGCCTGGGCACCCCGGTACGGGCCCATGCCGGCGTAGCCGTACGCGGCGCCCGGCCCCTCGGCGCGGACGCGCAGGCAGGCCGCCGAGAGCCCCCGGGCGCACATCACGCACGTTCCGCAGAACAGGTGCGTGGGGATCACCACGCGGGTGCCCGGACGGACCGTCTGGACGGCGCTGCCCACCTGCTCGACCACGCCCAGCGGTTCGTGGCCGAAGACCAGGCCGGGTTCGGCTCCGGTCCGCCCGTCGTACATGTGCAGGTCGGTGCCGCACAGGGCGGTGGAGGTGATCCGCACTAGCGCGTCGGTCTCCGTCTCCAGCGTCGCGTCCGGCACCTCCCGCACCTCGACGGTCCGGACGTCCGCGTAGACGACGGCTCTCATCCCGACTCCCCACTCCGGCGGCGGACGACGTTCTTCCCGCGACCGGGGTGTTCATGCCACTGGGCACCCGGCTAGACCGCGCCGGGGGCGTCGGCGTTCCGACGTCCCCGGCGCCGCGGTTCGAGAGCCGGTGGCGGTGGGGCCGCTACTCGGGTACGGCCCCGCTCTGCTGCTGTCGGAACTGGTCGACCGGGAGGCCGCCGCGACCCCAGTTCTCCGTCTCGACCTCGTCGATCACCACGAAGGTCGACGTCAACGGCTTGTTCAGGACGTCGCGCAGCAGTTCGCTCACGCCCTTGATGAGGGCGGCCTTCTCCTCGGCGGTCGCCGCGGACGTGCCCGGCGTGTTGCCCTCGCGAGTGATCTGGATGGTGACGATCGGCATTCTCTGCTCCTCTTCCGGGGTGGGGTTGGGCGTTCAGTGACCGGCGTTCTGGCCGCCGTCGACGTGCAGGATCTCGCCGGTGACGAAGGGCGCGGACTCGAGGTAGACGACGGCGTCGACGACGTCGCTGGTCTCCCCCATCCGGCCGACCGGGTGCAGGCCGGCGAGCGTCTGGTGCGTCTCGACCGGGTGCATCGGGGTCTTGATGATGCCGGGTGCGACGGCGTTGACCCGGACTCCGCGAGCCGCGTACTCGATGGCCAGGGACTTGGTGGCGGAGCTGAGGCCACCCTTGGTCAACGAGGCGAGCACGGACGGGACGTGCGAGCTGGGCTGGTCGACGAAACTGGTCGTGATGGTGACGATGTGCCCGGCGCCGGTGGTCAGCAGGTGCGGCAGGACGCGCCGGGTGAGGTGGAAGAACCCCGCGAGGTTGACCCCGGTGACAAGGTCGAACTCCTCGTCGGTGTAGTCGGTGAACGGCTTGGCGACGAAGACGCCGGCGTTGTTCACCAGGGTGTCGATACGCCCGAAACGGTCCAGGGCGGCACGGACCACCCGCTCTGCCGTGTCCGGGTCGGCGATGTCGCCGCGGACGGTGACGACCTCCGGGTCGTCCGCGGGGCCGATCGAGCGCGAGGTCGCCACGACGCCGTACCCGAGTTTGCGGTAGGCGTCCACGAGGTCGGCGCCGATGCCCTGTGACGCACCGGTGATCACGACGACCTTCTGCCCCTGACTGGTGTTCATGAGAACCACTTCCTGACTGGCCGGAGGGGGCCGGGACCGTTTGGCCCGGCCGAGATGATCACTAGACGACTGGTCGACTAAAAGCTAGCCGACCGGTCGGGTATCGTCAAAGCATGGGACGGACCAGTGACGCGCGAAACAAGATTCTCGACGCGGCCGCGGTGCTGATCGAGCAGCGCGGCTACTCTGCCCTGGGCGTGGCGGAGATCTGCGCGACGGCGGGTGTGCCGAAGGGCAGCTTCTACTACTTCTTCGAGTCCAAGCAGGCGCTCGCCCGCACCGTGATCGACGAGCACTGGGCGAACCAGCGCCGCCAGTGGGAGCAGCTGCTCGGCAGCGGGCGCGACCCGCTGCGGCGGCTGAGGGACCTGTTCGAGGCCACCGAGGCGGTCCAGCGCACCGGCCAGCAGAAGGCCGGCGTGGTCGCCGGCTGCCTGTTCGGCAACCTCGCCCTCGAACTCAGCAACCAGGCCGAGGAGATCCGCCGCCGGCTCCAGGAGATCTTCGAGGCCCAGATCGACCTCATCGAGCAGGTGGTCGTCGAGGCGAAGGCGAACGGACTCGCCGGCCCGGCGGTCGACACCCGGGAAGCCGCCCGGTCCATTGTGGCCCAGATCGAGGGGCGGGTCCTGCTCGCGAAGCTGCTCAACGATCCGGCCCAGCTGGAGACGCTGTGGCGCAACTGCCTCGACCTCCTCCAGGTGCCGGCGGAGGCGCGGACCACGACCGACTGAGTGGCCGGGACGGTGGAGTGGGCACCCGGACGTAGCATCGGCGAGGCACGATATTCAGGCGGCCTACTCCCGACCGGATCGAGCACACCCCACATGACGACCGAGCAGACGACGTCCTCCCCGCGCACCGGCGTCGGCATCATCGCCAGGGGCCTGGGCCAGAGCGTCCGGGACGGGCGCCGGATCCTCGACGACATCTCGTTGACCATCCAACCGGGTGAGGTCGTCGCCATCATCGGCGCCAGCGGCGCCGGCAAGACCACCCTGCTGGAGACGCTCGCCGGGATACGGCGACCGGCGGCCGGCACCGTGTCGTACGACGGCCCCACCGGAGAAGGTGCGGTCGGCTACGTTCCGCAGGACGACATCATCCACCGCGAGCTGCCCCTGGAACGCACACTGCGGTACGCGGCCCGACTGCGCCTGCCACCGGGGACCGGCCCGGTCGAGGTGACCGAACGGGTCGCCGAGGTGCTCGCCGGGTTGCGGCTGACCGATCGGGGTTCCGTCCCGGTGGGCCGGCTCAGCGGCGGCGAGCGCAAACGCGCCAGCATCGCCGTCGAGCTGCTCACCCGGCCAGGCGTGTTCTTCCTGGACGAGCCCACCTCCGGGCTGGACCCGGCGATCGCCGTGGACCTGCTCCGGGTGCTGCGCACGCTCGCCGACGCGGGGACCACCGTGGTGCTCACCACCCACCAGATCACCGACGTGGACCGGTGCGACCGGGTCGTGGTGCTGACCCGCCAGGGCCGGTTGGCGTTCGCCGGCACCCCGGCTGACGCCCGGGAGTTCTTCGGCCTACGGTCCCTCGCCGAGGTGCACCTGCGGCTCGACGAGGAGACCGACCCGGCCGCGTTGCCCGACCGCTTCGCCGCGCACCGCGACGTCGACCCACCCGCCCGTCCGGTCGACCCGGGCGCCGCGGGGCACCGGCAGGTCGGCCGGCTGCGCCAGTTCGGCGTCCTCACCGCGCGCAACACCGAGATCGTCGCCCGAAACCGGCTCACCCTGGCGATCCTGCTCGGCTCGCCACTGATGGTGCTCGGTATGTTCGCGCTGCTGTTCCGCCCCGGGGCGTTCGACCCGGCGCACCCCAGCCCGACCGTGACCGTGATGATCCTGTTCTGGATCGCGTTCGGCGGCTTCTTCTTCGGTCTGACCTATGGCCTGCTCCAGATCTGCACCGAGCTGCCGATCCTGCGCCGGGAGCGGCTGGCGGGTGTCCGGCTGCTGCCGTACCTGGTGGCGAAGGTGGCGGTGCTGCTGCCCCTGCTGGCCCTGGTGGACCTCGCCCTGCTCGGTGTGCTGCGCGGCACCGATCGGCTGCCGCCGGTCGACGGCGCCGGCTTCACCGCCCTGTACACGACGCTGCTGCTCTCCTCGGCGGCCGCGCTCACCCTCGGCCTGCTCTGCTCCGCGGCCGTCTCCGACGCCGCCCAGGCCACGCTCATGCTGCCAATGCTCTGCTTCCCGCAGGTGCTGTTCGTCGGCGCGATCCTGCCGGTGCCGGCCATGGCGGCCGGCGGCCAGTGGCTCAGCTACGCGATGTCGAACCGGTGGGCGTTCGAGGGCTTGGGCCACACAGCCGGGGTGGAGCGGCTCTGGCGGGAGGGCGCCTCCCCGCTCGGTCCGCCCCTGCTGGCCACCTACGGCGACAGCTTCTCCCGCCCGGTGTGGGTGAACTGGCTGGTGCTCGGCGGTTTCGTGCTGCTCTTCCTCGCCGCGACCTGGGTGGTGCTGGTCCGCAGGGAGCGTCACCGTGCCTCCTGAACCCGCGTCCCGCACCGCCGCCGGCACATCGCCGGCGAAGCTGCCGGGGTACGCCGGCACCGCCCGGATCGACGAACTGCGCGCCACCGAATACCGGTACCTCGACCGGCACGGCCACGTCTACCTGGACTACGCCGGGTCCGGGGTGGCCGCACAGGCACAGGTGAGAGCCCACCACGACCGGTTGCTGGCGGGCCTGTACAGCAATCCGCACTCGGAGAACCCGACCTCGGAGGCGGCCGGCTCCCTGGTGGAGTCGGCCCGGCACGCGGTGCTCGACTTCTTCCGGGCGGACCCGGCGGAGTACGCGGTCGTCTTCACCCCGAACGCCAGCGGCGCCTGCCGGCTGGTCGGCGAGGCGTACGACTTCAGCCGGACCGCACCGTTCGTGCTGACCTGGGACAACCACAACTCGGTCAACGGCATCCGCGAGTACGCCCGGGCAGCCGGCGCGCGGGCGCGCTACGTACCGCTGGCCGGTCCGGAGCTGCGGGTCGCCGAGGCGGACCTGGTCGACGTGCTGGACGCCAACCGCGGCGGGCTGGGCGGGCGGCGGGGTCGGCCCGGCGGTCGGGGCCTGTTCGCGTACCCGGCGCAGAGCAACTTCTCCGGCGTGCAGCACCCGCTGAGCTGGGTGGAGCTGGCCCACCGGCACGGGTACGACGTGCTGCTCGACGCCGCCGCGTACGCCCCGACGAACCGGTTGGATCTCCGCGCCGTCCAACCCGAGTTCGTCTGCCTGAGCTGGTACAAGCTCTTCGGCTACCCCACCGGCGTCGGCGCGCTGCTGGCCCGCCGCGACGCGCTGGCCCGGCTGCGCCGGCCGTGGTTCGCCGGCGGCACGATCCGGGCGGTCAGCGTTCAGGGCGACTGGCACCGGTCGATGGACGACGAGTCGGCGTTCGAGGACGGCACGCTCAACTTCCTGAGCATCCCGGACGTGGAGTTCGGGTTGCGCTGGCTCGACGCGATCGGCGTGGACCTCGTGCACACCCGGGTCGGCCTGCTCACCGGGTGGCTGCTGGCCCGGCTGACCACGCTGCGGCACCGCACCGGCCGGCCACTGGTCCAGGTGTACGGGCCGGCGACGGGTGCGGACCGGGGCGGCACGGTGACGTTCAACCTCCGCCACCCGGACGGTTCCCTGGTCGACGAGCGGCTCGTGGCGCGGGAGGCCGCGGCGGCGGGCTTCTCCCTGCGTACCGGCTGTTTCTGCAACCCGGGTGCGGGAGAGGGTGCGTTCGGCATCAGCCGCGGCTCGCTGCGCCGGCGGCTGCTCGCGCGGATCGACACGATCGATGAGTATCTCGGGGCGCTGCGGCTGCCGACCGGTGGCGCGGTCCGCGTCTCGTTCGGTCTGGCCTCCAAAGCGGCCGACGCGGAACGCTTCCTCGCGTTCGTCGAGGCCACCTATCTGGACCGCGAGGCCACCGCCGACGCACCGTTGCCACCCCGGCTGCGCTGCTGACCCGCCTTTGGCCCGACCGCGCTGCGGCAGGCTCGCTAGCGTGCCTGAGCCACCGACGTCGGGCGGCTCTTCATCTCCTCCATGAAGGGGAACCGGGCGGTGAGCTCGGTGAGCGTCAGCCCGGCCCGCCAGGCCGCGGCCAGCTGGGCCACCTGCACGAGGTCCATGGCGTCGCCCCGTGCTTGAACCTCGCCGGCAACCCGAAGGTCCACCATGAAGTACCGGGCCTGAGAACCCAGCCCGACGCAGACCACGCCCTGGTCGGAGTGCAGCTCGGCGCAGGTGAACCGGGCACGCCCCTGCTCGGGAGCGGTTATCCGGCCGAGGTCGAGCTCGTGCCGGGCGGCGATCTCGATGAGCGCGGGGGCCAGACCACCCCGCTCGACCAGGTCCGGGTAGAGGCGCACACCCAGCGCCGTCGACACGTCGCTCATGACTGACTCCCACTTCCTCGTGACAGAGACCAGCAGCACGCAGGTTACGGGGATGTTTCCGGCGAGCCTCGTCATCCTGTCCCCCGTGGACGCCTCACGGCAATAGGAAGGATCGATTAGACCCCTATCGGAGGAATGTGCTCCGGAGCCGCAGCGGATGGCGGTGCACAGGTTCACCGGCGAACCGTGACCCTCGGAGACGTCGGTTCGCCAGCGACATCGGCTCGCCAGCGACGTCGGCTCGCCAGCGACGTCGGCTCGCCAGCGACGTCGGCTCGCCAGCGACGTCGGTTCGCCAGCGGACGCGCCAGTGGTCAGCTCGCACCCTTTGCTCTGCTTCAACCCACGCAACACTCGCGGCCCGAAACCGTTGCGCGGGTTGAAGCAGAGCAAAGGCGGCAAAGAAGGTGCCCTCAGCCCGGTGCGGCCGCAGACCCGCAGGTCCTGCCCCCGCTCCCGAACCGGTCCTGCCACCCGCTCCCGAACCAGATCCAGCCCCCGCTCCCGAACCGGGTCCTGCCGCCGCTGTCGAAGGCAGGCGAGAGTCGGCCCGGCGGTCGGCCGCCGGGTGGGAGCGGCGCCCGGATGGGCGGACGGTGGACCAGCCCGACCCGGGCGACTGCGACGCTCCGGTAGTGGACTGTCGTCGCATTGGAAACACTCTTGACAAAAAGACCGTCATATCGACATGCTTCGCTATAGAGAGCGCTCTCAGGCCCTCCGGTGCACAGCCTCCGCCACCCCACTCGCTGAGGAGCCCCCCGTGTTCAACGCCCGTCCCGCCCGCCGTTTCCGACCCCTCGTCCTCGCCGCGGTCGCTCTCCTCGCCACCACCTCGGCTCTCGTCCTCCCGGCGCACCCGGACCGGGCCGAGGCCGCCATCGGCCCGATCACCTGGCAGGACGAGTTCAACGCTCCGGCCGGCGCAGCCGTCGACCAGGGCAAATGGCGCTTCGACATCGGCGGTGGCGGCTGGGGCAACAACGAGCGGCAGTACTACACCAACAGCACCAGCAACGCCGTCCACGACGGCCAGGGCAATCTGGTCATCACCGCCCGCCGGGACAACCCCGCCAACTATCAGTGCCACTACGGGCGCTGCGAGTACACCTCGGCGCGGCTGCTGACCGCGGCCACCTTCACCCAGACGTACGGCCGGTTCGAGGCCCGCATCAAGATCCCGCGCGGTCAGGGCATCTGGCCGGCGTTCTGGATGCTCGGCACCGGCAGCGGAGGATGGCCCAACGTCGGCGAGATCGACGTCATGGAGAACATCGGCAGGGAACCCAACACCGTCTACGGCACCGTGCACGGGCCTGGCTACTCCGGCGGCGGTGGCATCACCGGCAGCCGCACCCTCGGCGGGCCACTCGCCGACGGCTTTCACACCTACCGGGTGGACTGGGAGCCGAACGTGATCACCTGGTATCTGGACGGGGTGCAGTACCACCGGGTCGACCCCGCCCGGCTGGGCGGCAACCGGTGGGTCTTCGACCACCCCTTCTTCATGATCCTCAACGTGGCGGTCGGCGGTAACTGGCCCGGTTACCCGGACGGCTCCACGCAGTTCCCGCAGCAGATGCTCGTCGACTACGTCCGGGTGTCCGGCTACACCTCCGGCGGTGGCGGCGACCCGGCCCCCGGCACCAGCCGGATCCGAGGCGCGCAGAGCGGACGCTGCATCGACATCCCCAGCGCCAACCCGGTCGAGGGCGCCAAGCTGCAGATCTGGGACTGCAACACCACCGCCGCGCAGGCCTGGACCTTCGCCTCCGATGGGACCGTCCGCGCGATGGGCAAGTGCATGGACCCCGCCTGGGCGGGCACCGCCAACGGCACCGAGGTCAACCTGGTCTCCTGCAACGGCAATCCCGCCCAACGCTTCACCCTCAACGCCGCCGGCGACCTGATCAACGTCAGCGCCAACCGGTGCGTGGACGTTCGGGACGCCAACCCCGCCAACGGCGGCAAACTGCACCTGTGGGACTGCATCGGCGCCGCCAACCAGAAGTGGTCCCGCATCTGAGGACGCCGACAGCTCGTACCACCCGCGATTGGGCCGCCCGAGAGCATCTTCGGGCGGCCCACCGCCATGCGCTGTTGCGCTCCGTCCGACGGAGGCCCGCACCGTCGGCCCACTGTCCGGTGCGGGCGATCAGTCCAGGCCCAGGCCGCGCCGTCCGGTGGGGTTGAGGCTGTCGGGCTGGAAGCGGTTGGGCCAACCGCGCTCGTAGTGCTCGGCCGGGAAGTCGGTCGGGCTGGACCCGGTCTGGAACGCCTCCCGGACGGCCGCCGAGTACCGCTCGTTGCGGGGGCACCACGGGGCCGCGGGAATGTACATGACATTGCCCCACCCCTGTTGACCCTGGACGGGCGCCACGCTGTGGATCATGTCGCAGTGCCACCAGACGGAGTCGCCCGCCCTGACGTCGGGGATGCCGGTGAGGGCCCGCATGAGCAGCGGGTGCCACCTGTCGTTGGCGGGAAAGACCTGGTTGACCGTGACGCCGCACATGTCGTCGGCGGGCACGTCGGCCAGCAGCGGCCGGAGCATCAGGTAGCCCATCGCCTCGGGGATCGGGACCGTGTGCAGCACTCCCTGGTCATGGTCCATGTCGGAGAGCGCGGTCCAGCCCTGGAAGGTGCGGAAGGCCGAGCACATGGTGGTGCCGGGATACTGCGGTCCGGCGGTGCGGTGGGCGGCGTCCCAGGGGTCGTACTGCTCGACCGTGCCGCTGAAGAGGTGCCGGAAGGTCTTCTGGTACGCCTCGGTCATCCACAGGTCGAGGGTGCCGGGGTCGAGGTGGGTGCCCAGACCGCCCGAGTCGGCGCCCGGCGGCCGGCGGCGGATCCGGTCCGGGTAGAGCGAGTCGCGGTTCGGGTCGAACCACCGCACACCCTCGGACTCCTGCTTCCACTGGCTGTTGAGGAACGCCTGCACCCGGGCCATCCGGTCGCTCTGGCGGGCCTGCATCTGGGCGGGCGACCAGTAGACCGGGTAGATCTCGGGCTTGGACCCCACGCTGCCGAAGAAGTCGTCGCCGGGCCCTCGGTACGCCTCGAAGAAGCCGTTGCCGTCCACGTAGTCGACGATGTCGCGGTCCCAGTCGAGGGCCTGCTGGCGGTCGAAGTGCCCGCGTACGACGAGGCAGCCCCGCTCGCGCAGCTTCTCCACCGCTTCGGCTGACACCGTGCCGGCCTCGATGTCCGCGTACTCGATGACCGGCCAGATCGTCTCGCCGCGCTCCCTGGCGGCGGTGATGTCGTCGACCTTCGCCTGGACCCGCTGTTCGACGACCGCGAACACCTCCTCGACGGTGCGGCCGGAGGCCTCGATTCGGGCCCGTAGCGCGGCCTTGATCTGGCGGATGGCGGCGGGAAGGTCGTCCGGCGGCGACTCCCAGTGCGGCAGGGGCGGTAGCGGTGCGGCGGCCAGAGCGGGCTGGGCGTTCACGGCGCGACTCCTTCTAGTTAGGGCTCCTTCTTGGAAAGACTGTAGGAGGCGGGCACCCTTCTAGGCAAGGCTCCTGCCTAGAATCGGTGGGTGACCACCGTCAAGCCCTCGTTGGAGCTGCTCCGCTCGCTGACCGACGAGCACGTGCTGCGGGAGTTGATGCAGGCACGGCGGCTGACCCGGGCCGACCTGGCGACCCGCAGCGGCCTGTCCAAGCCCACCGTTGGCGAGAGCGTGCGCCGGCTGGCCGAAGCCGGCCTGGTCGTGGACACCGGGGAACGGACGCCTGGCGGGCGCGGCCGGGGCCGCGTCGGCTCGTACTACGCCCTCGCCGACACGGCCGGCACCGCCCTGGCCATCAGCATCGCGCCCGACGGAGTGGTCGTCGAGCGGGTCGACGCCCACGGCGACATCCTCGGGCGGACCCGCCACGACATCAGCCGGCCGGCGCGGGCCGAGCAGGTCGCGACGGCCCTGGGCACCGCCGCCGCACAGGCACGGGAGAGCGCCGGAGGAGCGATCCGACTGGCGGTCGTCAGCGCCGCCGACCCGGTGGAACGCGCCAGCGGTCGACTGGTCCGACTGCCCGACGCACCGTTCCTGCTCGGCGACCTCGACCCGGTCGACGTTCTGGCGCCACAGGTCGGCGGCCCGGTCATCGTCGACAACGACGTCAACTGGGCGGCGCAGGCCGAACGAGACAACGATCCGACCCGCTTGAGCGACTTCGCCTACGTCTTCCTCGGCGAGGGGCTGGGCTGCGCGGTCGTCAGTGACGGCGAGGTACGCCGAGGCCACACCGGGCTGGCCGGCGAGATCGCCCACCTGCTGACCATCGGCCCACACGGCCAGGCAACCCGGTTCATCGACGTGTTCGCCGACCTCGACCTGCGCCGCGCCGGCACGACGGCCATCGACGCGGATCGCGTCCGTCAGACCGACATGGCCACGCGTGAAGCGCTGGGGCGCGCCGTCAGCGGCGTTCTCGCCGCCATCGTCGCGCTCACCGACCCGCGACTGGTCATCCTCGGCGGGCCCTGGGGCAGCCATCCGGCGGTCCTCGATGCCATCACCACGGCGTTCACCCAGATGCCCCGCCATGTCGAGGTCCGTCGGGCACTGCTGACGCAGGAACCGTCGCTGACCGGCGCTCGTGCGGAAGCCCTCAACCGCCTCCGCTCCACCATCGTCGCCCTCCCCCAGCGGGCGGCACCCTCGGTGACCCGCAGCTCCTCATCAGCCGAGCGGAAGGCCGGGGCGCGGATTCGGCCGATGACCCGAGACGAACAAACGATGCCCGCTATGTTCGGATTCACCCAGTAATTCCGGCATCACCGGGAGTGAACCTATGTCGCACCACCTCGACACCCCCCTCGCCGCCCAGAACGGCCAGCTCTACATCAACGACCTGTACGTCTTCAACGGAGAGCGCGCCACCGTGTTCGTCATGGACGTCAACAGCTCGGTGACGAAGGCCGACATCCAGCGCGGCTTCCATGCCGAGGCGCGCTACGAAATCAAAATTCACGTCGATGGCGGCGAGTTCGAGGAGTTGGCCTACCGGGTGGCCTTCGGCGAACCGGACGGCGCCGGGAAGCAGACGCTGATGGTGTACGAGCTCACCGGAGCGGATGCCCGTGACGACGCCGCGATGGGTACTCCCGTCGTCGAGGGCCGGACCGGCGAGGTGTCGAGCGGCGGAAACGTCCGGATCTGGGCCGGGCGGATCACCGATCCGTTCTACATCGACCTCGGCCAGCTCGCGACCGTCAACGCCGCGTTCAAGAACGGCGCGAAGCTGGACCGCTCGGCGTGGAAGGCCGACCAGGCCACAAACAGCTTCGCCGGCACCACCGTCGAGTCGATCGTCCTCGAGGTCTCCCAGGACGAGCCGCTGCTGCGCGACGGCACGCAGATCGGCGTCTGGTGCACCACCAAGCTGGCGACCGACGCCGGGGGGTGGCGGCCGATCAACCGTGGCGGCCACCCGATGATGTGGCCGATCTTCTGGCCGACCGACACCGACTTCTCCAACCCGGCCAACGCGCGACACCCCAGCAAGGACCTCACCGAGGACGGCGAGGAGATCGCGTCAGCGGTCGCGCGGGTGGTCGCCGCGAACGGGACCGCGCCGGATCCCCAGTCGTACGGCTGGAGCGTGGTCCGGCAGGTGTATCCCGATGTGCTGCCGTACCAGGTCGGGACGGCGGCCAACTACGGCTTCGCGGTCCGCAACGGTCGCACCATGGCCGACAACGCGCCCGAGGTGATGTTCTCCCTGGTGCTGAACACCGGGATGACGTCCGGCCTCACCCCGGACGTGACCAAGGCCGCCCGCGCCGACGCCTTCCCGTACGTGGTGCCGGCCTGACCCGGGCCGCCTCGGCCCCTGTCCGACGGGGCGGGTCAGGCCCCAGTAGCCCACGCTCGGCCGCATGACGCACAGTTGGCGGACGAAGATGAAGCACAGTGCTGACGGGTCACGCAGTCGCTGAAAGCGGACTGACCTCCTCGGCCGCGCCGAAGAGGTCAGTCCGCAGGAGGCTGGAGGCGGTCAGCCCTCAATGTCTCGCGGGTCGCGGCTGCGTGGGTAGGTGTTTTTCTCCCCGATCGTGCCGTCCTGCTTCTTGATCACGTGCTCGACGCCACGGTCGGCAGCCATCTCGCGACCCTGGGCCTGCGCGTCGGCCTTGGAGTCATGCGTACTGCTGGCCCGCTCGTTGCCCTCGGGCCGGTTCTTCCACTGCCCGTCCTCGTGGTACGTGTCGACGTCACCCTTGGTCATCGTCGGCTCCTCCCTGCGGCTGAACTGTCACCTCATCAGTTGCCCGGAGCCGTTCTGGGCAAACGTGGGTCACCTGGTCCTCAGCGGACGGTGGCGCCGACCGTCACTCCGGTCGGCAGTTGTTGCTTGTCCGCTTGACGATGTGTTCGCGCTCGTCGGTGGTGATACCCGACGACTCCCCGTCGAAGTGCGTCTCGACTTTGTCCCAGCCGCGGCGCTGCTCGTAGTGCAGGTGCGGGGCCCCGGAGTTGCCGGTGCTGCCGAGGCGGCCGATCTGGTCGCCCTGGGCGACCCGCTGACCCTCCCGGACCAGCGGCGGTTCGAGCAGGTGAAGGTACTGGGTCTCCCACTTGCCGCCGTGGTCGATCTTGACCCAGTAACCGCCACCGCGACCGCGCGGGCCCTCCGGATTCTCCGGGTTACGCCCGCCCAGCGATCCGTTGACGCCCGCCACGGTGACCGTGCCGGCGTAGGACGCGAGCACCGGCCGTCCCCACGCCTCGCCCTCGGTCGGAAACAGGTCGACGTCGTAGTCGTCGTGGCCGGGATAGGTGCTGAGCTGCCACGTCTCGCCGCAGGAGACGGGAAGTTGGAAGAGCGGACGCGGGCCCGGCGGTCGCAGCATCGGCACGACGACCACGGCTACGCCAATGAGGGCTCCGAGCGCGACGAGCGCGACGAGAACCCGGACGGTGGTGCGGCTGCGGACGCGGCGGTGGGTGCGGACTCTTGTGGGGTGGCCGGTCGTCACCGGACCGAGCATGGCAGATCCCGGCAACGCCTCAGCTCCGGGTCACGGCTGCCGTCCGACCGCTGCCCGACGTGACATTGCAGTCGTATCGCGAGCCGGGTACGGTGGGATGCAATGCAGTTGCATTGCATAGAAAAGGGGCCCAGATGCACGTGATCGCGCTGTCCGAGGCAACCGCCGACATGGTCGACCTGGTGGGTGGCAAGGCGGCCGGGCTGGGCGAGCTGATCCGGCTGGGCGAACGGGTCCCCGAGGGGTTCTGCGTCACCGCCGAGTCTCACCGGCTCGGTGTCATCCCGCAGGCCGAGATCCTCGCCGCGTACCAGCGACTCGGCGCGGGCCCCGTGGCGGTGCGCTCCAGCGCCACGGCGGAGGACCTGCCCGACGCGAGTTTCGCCGGGCAGCAGGACACGGTCCTGAACGTCACGGGCGCCACCGAGCTGATCGCCGCGATCAGGAAGTGCTGGGATTCGCTGCACACCGCCCGCGCGACGGCCTACCGCGACGCCCGTGCCATCGATCATCAGGCGGTGCGGATGGCCGTCCTCGTGCAACACATGATCACCCCTGCGGTGGCGGGAGTGCTGTTCACCGCGAACCCACTGACCGGCCGCCGCGACGAGATGGCGGTCGACGCGGCGCCGGGGCTCGGCACCACCGTGGTGGACGGTGCGACGACCGTGGACCACTACGTCCTCGACGGCGTCACCCGGGACGACACGGGATGCCTGACATCGGCGCACCTGGCGGAGCTGCGGACCACGGGTGCGCGGCTGCAGGGTCACTTCGGCTCCCCGCAGGACGTGGAATGGGCCATCGACGGGGACGGCCTGCTGTGGTTGCTACAGTCCCGGCCGATCACCAGCCTGTTTCCCCTCCCTCCGGAGACCGGCAAACCCCTCCCCCGGGTCTATCTGGAGTTCGGTCACGTTCAGGGCATGCTGCAACCGGTCACACCGATGGGCATGTCCACGCTGCGGTCACAGATCGCGGCGATGCTCGCCGCGCTCGGCGTCCGGGTCGAGATCGTCGACATCGGCGGTCGCCTCTACGGTGACCTGACCGAGCTGGCCCGGAGCAGGTCGTCCCGCAAGCGGCTGGTCAAGCTCATGGCGGTCGACTTCGGCCCGCGGGCACAGGCGGTGATGGAGCACGTCCTGGCGGATCCGCGGTTCGCGCCGACCACGGGCAGCACCGAGCGCGGCGCGGCGGCCGGGGCGTCCCTGCGCACGGCCGGCCGTGCGGTGGTGGGAATCCTGCGCGCGCTGGCCCGTCCCGACGCGGCGCGGATCCGGATGTTCCAGGCGGTCGAGCGGATGGAAGTGCGGTCGGCGGCGCCCGACGACCTGCGGACCTCCACCGACCGGCTGCGCTTCCTTCGCGCGCAGGACGGCGAGAACAGTGCGGACGACATCATGTGGCCCATCGTGACGGGCATGCTCGCCGCCGCGTTGCCGGCCTCGTTGCTCAAGGGCGTCGCCCGCCCGGACGAGATCCACACCGTGCTGGGCGGGATGCCGCACAACGTCACCATCGAGATGGACCTGGCGCTCTGGCGACTCGCCCGGGACGCGGACGAGCACCGCCAACTCCTGCTCGACACCCCGCCGGACGAGTTGGCCGCGCGTTATCTGCGCGGCACGCTGCCCGACATCGGAATGGCCGCGTTCCTGGACGCCTACGGTCATCGCGGCGTCGCTGAGGTCGACCTCGGCGTGCCGCGCTGGGCGGAGGATCCGGCACCGGTCTTCGCGGCGATCGCCAACTACCTGCGGGTCACCGACCCGCAGCAGGGGCCCGATCAACGCTTCCAACGGGCCGCCGCGGCAGCCGAGACCGCGCTGGACGAACTGGCCGCGCGGGCCCGCCGTCGCCGGCCGGTACGCGGCACCATCGCCGGGTTCCTGCTACGCCGGGCCCGGTCGTTGGCCGGCCTGCGGGAGGCCGGCAAGTTCGCCGGGCTGTACCCGTTGCGGGAGAACCGCCGGCAACTGCTGCTCATCGGCGCCGACCTCACCGCCGCCGGTCTGCTGGAGCAGCCCGACGACATCATGTTCCTGACCCTGGACGAGGCGGAGGCTGCGGTCCACCGCAGCACCGATCACCGGGCCACGGTCACCTCCCGCCGGGCGGTGCACCACCGGGAGTTGCGCCGCAGGTCGGTACCGGTGGCCCTGCTGTCCGACGGCACCGACGTCGAGACCATCCTGCCCTCGGAACCCGCCCGCGACGGCACCCTCACCGGTGTGGGGGCGTCGGCGGGCCGGGTGACCGGCTCCGCCCGGGTCGTCCACGACCCGGCAACCGCCCACATCGAGCCCGGCGAGGTCCTGGTCGCCGCGACCACCGACCCCGGCTGGACGCCGTTGTTCCTCACCGCCTCGGCGCTGGTCACCGAGACCGGCGCGATCATGGCGCACGGCCCCACCGTGGCCCGGGAGTACGGCATCCCCGCCGTCATCTGCGTGTCTGACGCCACCCGGACCATCTCCACCGGCCAACTCGTCACCGTCGACGGCGGCGCCGGAACCGTCACCGTCCACTGACCGCCAGCCCACGAGCGAGGACGAGGAATGACCGACATGAAGGCCCCGACCAGGGCGAGGGTGGCTCCACTGCTCCGCCGGGCCGCAGCGACGGAGGGCGCCATGTGGCGCAGCCTCTACGTGTGGGCACGGCGTAAGCCGCTGCCGCTGGCCCAGGGCGACGATCCGTTCGGCTACCTCGGCGTGGTCAAGCCGATCCTCGGCATCTTCATCGCCCTGTCGATCGTCGAGATTCCGGTCTTCGACCTCATCGTCACCCACGTGGTGCCGTGGCGGCCGGCCCGCTGGATCGTGCTCGGCCTCGGCATCTGGGGTCTGCTCTGGATGGCCGGTCTCTACGCGAGCATGCGGATCCACCCACACCTCGTCGGTGACCGGGGCCTGCGGGTGCGGCTGAGTTCGGGAATCGACATCTGGATCCCGTGGACGGACATCGAGGCCCTGCGCAAGCGTCACCGCTCGCTGCCCTCCAGCAGGTCGGTGCAGGTCGAGCAGGAGGGCGAACGACGGGTCCTGAACATCTCGGTCGGCGCTCAGACCAGCATCGACGTTCTGCTGCGCCGACCGACGACCTTCGACCTGCCCAAGGGTCGGACCGAGCCGATGGACGAGCTGCGGCTGTACGCCGACGATCCGGACGGCCTCCTGCGCAGCGCTCGCGGCACCCCCGCGACCGGCGCCGTCAGCCGGTAGCCGCCGCCCGTCGGCGGCGTGTCCGCGCCATCCACTCTGAGATGATCGAGGTCATGCCCAAGAAGGTCGATCACCAGGAGCGACGCACCCTCATCGCTGACGCGCTGATGCGGGTCGCCGCGGATCAGGGCCTGGAGGCCGTCAGCCTCCGTCACGTGGCTGCCGAGGCCGGCGTGTCCGCCGGCATGGTTCAGCACTACTTCCGCACCAAGGACGAGATGATGGCGTTCGCGCTGGCCGTGGTCCGCGAGCGCAGCCAGATCCGGGTCACCGAGGCGATGGACCGGCTGGGCCCGGACCCAGCCCCTCGGCTGCTGCTCCGCACGATGATCGCCGCCCTGCTGCCACTCGACGAGCGGACCCGCGACGACGGCCGGGTGGCGCTGGCGTTCCTCGCCTACACCGCGGTGCGGCCGGCAGCCGCGTCCAGCCTGCGCGAGGACACCGGGCAGCTGACCGGGTTCATCGCCGGCCTGCTGCCCCTTCGGAACGCCGACGCCGCCGCGGCCGGCCTGCTGGCGCTGATGGAAGGGCTGGGCATCTATCTGCTGGGCGGGCAGTACACCGCCGAGCAGGCCTTGGTGGCGCTGGATGCCCACCTCGACCTGATCTTCGGCTCGACGACGGGTGCCTGAGCGAGGATGAGCTGATGAGCCGCGTCCTTCGGACCCGACCGGTGCTCCTGGAGGAGTCACACCGGGCGACCACCTTCGAGATCTTCTTCGACCTGGTTCTGGTACGCCTGGAGCTGCTACACCTGGCTGAGCAACCAGGTCCGCGCCGACGTCGGCCTGGTGCGGGCCGGGATGATCGTGGCGATGGCCGCCATCTTCGTGGCCACACTGGTGATCCCCGACGCGTGGCAGCACGAGGACGGGGCGGTGAGCCATCGTGTTGTACGGCGGCGCCGCGGTCTACCTGATCGGCCGGTTCCTGTTCCTCCGGCTGACCGTCCGCACCTCGCCGAGCCAGTTCGTCGCCATCGGCGTGACACTGCTGCTGGTGCCGGTCGCCGGGGTCCTGCCCGCACTGGCCGCCCTCGGGCTGCTCACCGTCTTCCTCACCATCCTCGTCCTGTACGAGAGGTTCACCGCGCCGGTTCAGTGACGACGTTCTCGACGGCGGCGCGACGAATCGACGGATTGTGCCGCCCCCGCTCGCCATGGCACTGTGCGAATCCTCGGGGAGGGGCGGTTGCAGATGTTGACCATCCAAAGGATGACGCTCGGGTACGGCGACGCGCCACCCGTCCTCACGGACGTCTCGGTGACGGTCCGGCCGGGTCGGGTGCTGGCGTTGACCGGCTCGTCGGGCGCGGGCAAGACCACCCTGCTCAACGCCATGGCGGGGCTGCTGCGGCCGCGCGACGGGGCGGTGACCGTTGACGGGCAGCCGCTCCGCGACCGTGATCACGCGGTGGACCACCGGATCGTCCTCATCCCCCAGGACAACGGGCTGGCCCCGATCCTGACCGCCGCGGAGAACGTGCAGGTGACTCTCGTCGCCGGCGGCGTGGCACCGCCCGAGGCGCGCCGGCAGACCGCCACGGCGCTGGCTCAGCTGGGCCTCGCCGGGCAGGCCGACCAGCTGGTCGAGGAGCTGTCGGGCGGCCAGCAGCAGCGTACGGCCATCGCCCGCGGCCTGGCCCTGGGCGGCGGTGTGCTGCTGGCCGACGAGGTGACCAGTGAGCTGGACGCGGGCAACCGGCAACGGGTGCTGGATCTGTTGCACGACGAGGCCCGGCGGGGCGCGGCCGTCGTGTTCGCCACCCACGACGCGGAGGTCGCCGCCGCCTGCGCGGCGGAGCTGCACCTCGTCGACGGGCGAGCGGAGATCGTGCGCGATTGAGGTAGCTTGCGGTAGGTAACCGGTCCGTATCGATCCGCGTACGCGGGGCGGTGCGCGGGCCGGCTCGTCGGTAGCGTCACCGTCCATGTTGGCCGTCATCGGGGGCGCGCTCGCGGCCCGCCGGGCGCAAGCCCTGGCGGTGCTCCTGCTCGCGGTGCTCGCCAGTGCCGCCGCCGCGGCCGCACCCGGCTACGTGGCCGCCGCCGGGCGGGCCCTCGCCAGCAACGAGTTCTCCACCGCCGACCCGAACGAACTGCGGCTGCGGCTCACCGACCCCACGGAGTACCCGGGGATGCCGGGCGACCCGACCGGGAGTGTGTTCGCCGCCAAGGTCGAGCGACTCGCGCCGGCCGGGTTCGTGGTCGTCCTCGGCGCGCAGAGCGGCGGCGTCGCCGCCGGCCCAGCCGGGCGCGTGACCTCGAACCTGATCTACCGAGCGGGGGTGTGCGAACGGGTCGTGATTGTCGGCGCCTGCCCCCGGTCCACCTCCAAGGGGCAGCTGCCCGAGGTGCTGGTCAGCACGAATACCGCAGCGCATCTGGGTGTCGCCACCGGCGGCCAGTTCACGTTCGGCGCGGTGCCGGTGCGGGTGGCCGGCGTCTACCGGCCGCTGGACGCGACCGACCCGTTCTGGCTCGGCGGCGAATATCTCCGGCCACCCGCACCGGGTTCGGCGCCCCCGTCGGCCGTGGGCAGCGCACCTGACGCCATCTTCACCTCCGAGTCCTCGCCCTTGGCCGACGACGACGCCATCCTGTACCGATCGATTGCTGACCTGTACGTGACCGAGCAGGCGGTGTCGACCCGGTCGGGGCAGGACCTGCGGGACACCGCCGCGGCGGTGACGCGCGACGGAAGCCGCGAGGGTTTCGGTGCCGGCACCTCGCTGCCGAGCCTGCTCGATCGCGTCACCCTCCAACGTGGGCAGCTGGCCGCGGGCGTGACACTGGGTGCCGGCCTGCTCGTCCTGCTCTGCTGGCTGGTGCTCTTCGTGGCGGTCAGCTCGGCGGCCGACGAGCGCCGACCGGAACAGGGCCTGCTCCTGCTCCGCGGGGTGCAGCGCCGACGGCTGTGGGCACTGGCGATCGGCGAGCACGCCGTACCCGTGCTGGTCGCGATCCCCCTGGGCTGCCTGGGTGGCCTCGCCGCCGCCAGACTGCTCGCCGCGCACACCCTGCCCGCCCGTGCCGACGTCATGGTGGACACGACCGTGATCGGCTACGCCGCCGTCGGCGCCGCCGGGGCGCTCACCGCGGTGCTGCTGGCCCAGGCGCGGACCCTGTCCGCACCGGTCGTCGACCTGCTGCGCCGGGTGCCAGCGCGGATGCGGGGGTGGCGGGCGACCGTCGGCGACATCGTGGCGGTGTCCATCGCGGTGGCCGCCCTGGTGCAGTTGCGCTCCGGCGGGTCGCCCTCGGGGTTGGCCCTGTTGGCTCCGGTGGCCGGCGCGCTCGCCGCGGGCCTCCTGCTGGCGCGGGTCGCCATGATCGCCGGGGCGGCGGTGGGGGCGGCGCTGCTGGCACGGGGCCGGACAACCGCTGGCCTCGCTCTCGTTCAGGTGACCCGCCAACCACGATTCCGACCACTGATCGCGCTGCTCACCGTGGTCGTCGCGATGCTCGCCTTCACCGCCGCGACGAGCGAGGTCGCGTCGGCCGCCTACACGGATCGGGCGACCGTCGAGGTCGGGGCACCCCGCGTGGTCGGCGTCGACGCGCTGTCGCACCGGCACCTGCTGGAGTCCGTCCGAGCCGTCGACCCCGAGGGTCGCTTCGCGATGGCCGCGGTGGTGAAGGAGGCAGCCACCGGGGTCGGCACGCCGGTGCTCGCCGTGGACTCGGACCGGCTGGCGACGGTGGCCGCGCCGCACTCGTCGTACGGCGTGGCCCTGGCGGACGTCGCACGAAAGATCCGCCCCGAGGCGCCGGGAGCACCGTTCCTGCTGCGGGGGCGTGAACTCACCGTGGTCCTCTCCGCCAGCTACGACGAGGACGCCTTCGGCGGGAACCGTGTCCGCCTCTTCGTCTCGGTCGCCAGCAGGACCGGCACCCGCCGGATCACCGCCCACAAGGACATCAGTCCCGACCTTCGCGAATACCGCGTGCAGGTGCCCGAGTGCGCGCAGGAATGCCGGTTGGTCAACATGGAGATCGTCGCCCCGGTCGTCTCCCGGCCGCTGAAGATCCGCTTCGAGGAGTTGCGCACCGGCGACAGCGACGCGGAGCGGCTGACCGGAGCGGAGTTGGCCGACCTGCGACGGTGGCGGCAATCCGACCCGACGGACACCTTCCTGACCGCCACGAGTGGCCGGGATGCCGCTCTGGTCTTCGATGTGGCCGAGAACCGTCGGTCCACGCCGGCCGGCATCGCCGTTATCGATTCGCCGTTCCCGTTACCCGGTTGGTTGACCCGGTCCAAGGCGGCATCCCTGCAACGGGGATACCCGTACGAGGGGATCGACGGGTCGCCGACGCAGGCGACGGTTGAGGGCCTGGCGGACCGACTGCCCCGACTCGGGGGATCCGGCATGATCGTCGACCTGGAGTACGCCGACCGGCTCTCCGTCGCCGGCCAGACCGGTGTCAAGGAGGTCTGGTTGGCGCCGACCGCGCCCGCCGACATCGTCGACCGGCTGCGGGCACAGGGTCTGGTCATCCAATACGACCGGACGACCGCCAGTATGCGGCAGGGCTTCGACCGGCAGGGGCCGGCGTTGGCGTTGCGCTTCAACCTGTTCGCCGCGTTGGCCGGGGTCCTGATCGGGGCGGCCGGTCTCATCGCGGCGGCAGCCGCCGAACAGCGCAACCGGGTCGCCATGCTGGTGGCGCTCCGGCGGCAGGGGCTGCCCCCACGCGCCGTCCGCGGCGGCTACGGATGGCCGGTCGCGGTCGCCACCGTGGCGGGCGGCCTCGCCACCCTCGTGATCTGGATCCTCATGCGGAGTGGGCAGCGCCTGTTCGGTGACGGCCGGTCGCCGGTCCCGTTGCCCGACTGGCCGGACGTTGGCCGACTGCTGTTGTTCGTGGTGCCCACGGTCGTTCTCTTCGCCCTCACCGCGGCGGTGCTCGGCCGGTTCGTCGCCGCCTCGGTCCGCCGCCGGACCGGCCGATGACCGCCGCACCGCCCTCCGAGGGCGTCCCCGTCACCTGCCACCGGCTGATCCACATCTACTCCACCGGGACCGGCGACGTGGTCGCGCTCTCCGGCGTGGACCTGTCCATCTCCGCCGGCGAGATGCTGGCGCTGGTCGGGCCGTCCGGCTCGGGCAAGTCCACCCTGGTCTCCATTCTCGGCGGGCTCATGCGGCCCAGCGCCGGCCGGGCGTACGTGGGCGAGCACGACCTGTCCCGGCTGTCCCCGACCGGTCTGGCCGCCCTCCGCGGGCCCACGGTCGGGACGGTGTTGCAGGGCGCCGAACGCAACCTGCTGCCGTACGTGTCGCTGTCGCGCAACATCTGGTTGGCCCAGCGGCCGGCGGCGCGGCTCGCCGGGCGCCGGCTGGATCCGCCGGAGGCGATCCTGGAGCTCGTCGGTCTCGCCGGCGCCGGCGCGCGCCGCTTGAGGGACCTGACCCCGGGGCAGCGTCAGCGGGCCGCACTGGCACAGGGGCTCGCCGCCGGGCCCGGCCTGCTCCTGGTCGACGAGCCGACCAGTCAGCTCGACGGGGCCGGTCGCGACGAGGTGCTCGCCGCGCTGGCCACCATCAACTCCGAGCGGGGGACGACGGTGGTCGTGGTGACCCACGACGGTGACGTCGGTGCCCAGCTGGGTCGAGCCGTCACCATCCGCGACGGCCGGGTGGGCGCGGAGGGACGGGACGGTCGGGACTTCGCCGTGGTGGCCGGGGACGGCACTATCCAGCTTCCGCCGGAGACGTTGGCGACCTTCCCGGCCGGGACGCTCTTCGAGGTCGACCACACCGGCGAGTCGATCACCCTGCGCGCCACCGTGAACCCGTCGACCTCCCGCAACGGCGAGGTGACGAGCGGCGAGCGCGGCCCCGCCGCCGGTTGACGAGCCGGCGTTAGAGGCCGAACATCGGCCGGCAGGCCGCCACCCCGTCGACGCGCACCGCGGGCCGCTGCTGCCGCGTCCACGTCTGCCTGGTGAGCCTCAGCCGGTCAGAGACCAGGGCCTCGTCGCCACGAGCGTCGACGGAGATGCCGTCGTGCTCGTAGCCGAGCTTGCGGGACACGCCCTGGGAGGCGTGGTTGTCCTGGAACACTTCGGTGCGGGCGGCCCGCGCGCCCAGGTGGTCGAAGGCCAGCGTGAGCAGACCCACGCGGGCCTCGGTCCCGTAGCCCCTGCCCTGGTGGTCGAGTCCCAGCCAGGCCGATGTCGTGACCTCCCGGACGACCGCGAAGTCGTTCGCTCGCAGGGTGACCACGCCGAGCGGGCGCCCGTGGTGGAACACTCCGAGCCCGAGCCGCCACCGTGCCGCGCTCCACCCCGCGAGCTGGTCCCAGTGTCCCTGCAACACGGACCGCGCCCGATCCTCCGGGCTGCCGTCGGTCCACGGGGTCAGGAACGGACGCTCATCCGCTCGGTGCACGCCGTCGCCGGCAAGCTGGGCCAACGCCGCCAACTCCTCGTCCCGGGGCAGGCGCAGTTCGAGTCGTGACGTCGAGATGATCAGGCCGTACTGGGGCCACAGGTCGGCGAGCATACGCTGATCATGATGCCGGCCGTTCGGCTCCGCCACCGGTTTGTGGAGCCAGCTCCGCCGGCCGCGCTCGCCATCAGGTGACCGGGGACGGGGACTCGGCGCCGGGCAGCATCAGTGTCGGCGCACCGGACCCGTCGGCCGGGACGGTCCAGACGTCGGGACGGCCGTCGCTCTGGCGCAGCGTGTAGGCCAGCGTGACGCCGTCCAGCCAGGCCGCTTGGTCGTCGACGCTGGCCGTCTCCGCCGTCGCGGTCACCCGCATGGTCGACAGGTCGAGGACCGACAGCCGCCAGCCCTTCGCCGGGTCGGCGTCGACGGCCTCCTTGAAGGCGATCCGCGTGCCGTCTTGCGACAGCGACGGGCACTCGACGTTCTCCTTCATCGTCTCGAGGGTGCGGGCGGCGACGTCGCCTCGGACCAGGTACCGCTTTCCGTCGGTGGACATGGTCGCGTAGAAGCGGTTGTCGTCGGCGGTGAAGGTGACGCCCCAGAAGTTGACGTCGGGATTGCGGTAATCGCGGCCGTCCCGGGTGACCGCGAACTCCTCCAGTGACATCACCGTGGCGCCGGTGGTGGTGTCGAGGATGCCCGTGCGCGTGTAGAACCCGCTGCTGGTGTAGGAGTCACCGCCGACGAATGTCGTCCAGGAGACCATCCGGCCGGAGGACGAGACCCGGGCCCGGTTCGGCAGGCCGGGCACGGGAACGGACCGCGTCGGTCGCAGCGCGGCGTCGAGCACGACGACCTGGTACGTCCACGGCGTCTCCGGCTTCAGGCAGACGCCGGTGCCGGCCGCCGCGTACACCCGAAGGCACTCCAGGTTGGTCACGGTGCGCGGCCCGGCGGGGTCGGCCACGGCGACCGACGAGACGTGCCGGTCGGTGATCGCGAGCAGGCGCGGCCCGGGCGTCAGGGTGACCGCCTGATCCGCGCCGGCGGCGGGTGGTGGGGTCCGGTCCCGTCGCGCGGCCGTGGCGGTGTATCCGACCGCCACGGTGCCCAGCAACACCGTCGAGACGGCCACCACACCGAGTTTCGTTCGGGTCGACAACGTCATCGGGGCACCTTCCGGGTGAGCAGGCGGGACGGGGTGGCCAGCAGGAGCACCGTGACGACGAGGACACCGCCGACGGCCAGGGCCGCGAGCCGGATCGCGGTCTCCGGTCCCCACGCATGCCAGGTGAGACCGAACAGGACCGAGGAGACGAGGTACGCCAACGCCTGCCCGGTCTGCACGAGCGCGATGCCGGTGGTCCGCAGCCGTGGTGGCAGCACCGGGCCGGCGAGCGCGATGAGCACGCCGTCAGTGGCCGCGTAGAACGTGCCGTACAGCGCCAGGGTCAGCACGAGCACCGGCCAGCCGTGGACCGGGCCGGCCAGCAGCAGGTACGTCACGCCGAGGGTCGCGTAGCCGCCCACCACCACCGGCAGCCGGCCGATCCGGTCGGCGAGCACACCGAGTGGGGCGGCGAGAACCAGGTACGCCAGGCTGGTCCCCACCGCGAGCAGCGGAAACCACCGCAGGCCGAGGTCCTCGCGGCGCTGGAGCAGCAGATAGACGAAGCCGTCGCCGATCGTGGCCAGCCCGAGCAGTGCCGCCGCCAGCAGCAGGCGGCGGGCGGGGCGGCTGCGCAGCAGACCGAGCGCCTCGCGTACGGAGACCTTTGGGTCGTCCGGGCCGTCCGTCGGCTCGCCGTGCGGACGCTCCCGGACGAAGAGCACGAGCACGACGACGGCCAGCACGGCGACGCAGAAGCTGGTGACGAAGACCGCGTCGTACGACTGCCCGACGGCCAGCAGCACCGCGAACGCGGCCAGCGGCCCGAGGAACGCGCCGACACTGTCCATCGCCCGGTGCACACCGAACGCCCGGCCCAGCGCCTCGGGTGGTGTGGAGAGCGTGATGAGCGCGTCGCGCGGTGCGCTGCGGATGCCCTTGCCGAGCCGGTCGACGGCGATGACGGCGCCGATGGCCGGCACGGACCGGCCGGCGAACAGCAGGCCGAGCTTGGCGGCCGCCGAGAGCGCGTAGCCGACGCCGGCCACCAGCTTGTGCCGACGGAAACGATCGGCGGCGAAGCCACCGACGACTCGCAGCAGCGCGCTCGCTCCGGTGTGGACGCCGTCGAGCACGCCGAAGGCCAGTGGGCTGAGTTGCAGACCCAGCACCAGGTAGAGCGGCAGGACGGCGGTCACCATCTCGGCGGAGACGTCGGTGATCAGGCTGACCGTGCCCAGGGCCACGACGTTGCCGCCGACCAGGGCCAGCCGGCGGCGGGGCCGTCCGGAGGCGGGCGGGTCGGAGGGGGGCGGGTCGGCGCCCGGTCGGGAGACGGTCGACAGGTACACGAGCATCTCCTCGAATCGGCGGCCTGACGGTCAGCCATCCTGCGAACTAATCGGAGGGGTTACAAGGAGCCGTCGGGAGCGAGCAGACGAGCGTCGGGTGAACACGTCACCAACATCGAAATGTTTCGCTGTTTGAGCGTACTGTTCATCTGGCCGTAGTCCGCCGGTCCGGCGACCTTCCTACGTTCCTTGCGCTCGACACACGCAGAGAAGGGGTCCTGGATGGACATTCGATTTCCCCGCCCATCGGTGGCGCTGGGGGCGGTCGCGGTGCTGGTCGCCGCCACCGCCGCGGTCGTCGTGACCGGCGCAGGTGCGGCGTCGGCGGCGACCGTGACGTACGCGCCGGTCGCCGACACCTACGTCCAGAGCGACACGGCGTCCACCAACTACGGCACGTCCACGCAGATCGTGGCCGACAACTCCCCCGTCCGACGGTCGTTCCTGCGCTTCACCGTGAGCGGCGTCAGCGGCACGGTGACCACCGCGAAGCTGCGGCTGCGCACGATCAGCGGCAACAGCGGCAGCGACGCCGGTGGCACGTTCCGGAGGATGTCCAACACGAGCTGGTCGGAGACCGGCACCACCTGGAACAACCAGCCGGCCATCGACGGGGCCACGCTCGGCTCGATCGGGGCGGTCAGCGGCGACACCTGGTACGAGCTGGACGTCCGGGCGGCGGTCACCGGCAACGGCACGTACAGCTTCGGGGTGACCTCCGCCAGCGGTGACGGCGTCTACTACGACTCGCGGGAGAGCGGAGCCGACGCACCGCAGTTGGTGGTCACGACCGGGACCACGCCGCCACCCTCCGGCGACCCGGTCCTGGTCGGCGCCGGTGACATCGCCAACTCCGGCTCGGGCGACACCGCCACCGCTGCCCTGCTCGACAACATTCCCGGAACGGTCTTCACCACCGGCGACAACGTCTACAGCAACGGCACCGCCGCCGAGTTCAACAGCTACTACGCCCCCACCTGGGGCCGGCACAAGGCGCGCACCCGCCCGGCGCCGGGCAACCACGACTACAACACCTCGGGAGCCACCCCCTACTACAACTACTTCGGTACGCAGGCCGGCCCCAGCGGGCGCGGCTACTACTCCTACGACCTCGGCAACTGGCACGTCGTGTCGCTGAACTCGAACATCAGCATGTCGGCGGGCTCCACCCAGGAGCAGTGGCTACGGGCCGACCTCGCGGCCAGCAGCAAGCCGTGCACGCTGGCCTACTGGCACCACCCGCTGTTCACGTCGAGCTCGAACCACGCGCCGTCGACGCCGACGCGGCCGCTGTACCAGGCGCTCTACGACTACAACGCCGACGTGGTCGTCTGGGGGCACAACCACGTGTACGAACGGTTCGGCCCGATGAACCCGGCCGGTGGCTACGACGCCAGCCGGGGCATGCGCAGCTTCGTCGCCGGGATGGGCGGTGCGGACCACTACAGCTTCGGCACCATCCAGCCCAACAGCGAGGCCCGCAACAGCTCGGCGTTCGGGGTACTGAGGTTCACCCTGCACGCCGGCAGCTACGACTGGCAGTTCGTGCCGGTCGCCGGGCAGACCTACAACGACAGCGGCACCGGCAACTGCCACTGATCCGTCGACCCCGCTGCGCTGCTCGCGGCGCAGCGGGATCGCCGGCGGTGGTCAGGGGCCAGGCCGGGCGACGCGGCGTCAGCGGGTTCCGGCGGCGCGTCGCTTGTTATAGACGTCGAAGGCCACGGCCACCAGCAGAACGAGCCCCTTCACCACCGACTGTGTCGACTGGTCGACGCCCATCAGCTGCATGCCGTTGCTCATCACCGCCATGATCAGACCACCGACCATCGCGCCCACCACGGTGCCCACGCCGCCGGTGACCGCCGCGCCACCGATGAACGCCGCAGCGATCGCGTCCAGCTCGAACATGTTGCCGGCGGCGGGCTGGGCGCCGTTGGACCGCGAGGAGTAGATGACGCCGGCCACCGCCGCCAGGAAGCCCATGTTGACGAACATCCAGAAGTTGACGGTGCGGACCTTCACCCCGGACAGCGCCGCGGCCGAGAGGTTGCCGCCGATCGCGTAGACCTGACGACCGAACACGGTACGCCGGGTCAGCAGGCCGTAGACCAGGACGAGGACCGCCAGCACGATCAGCACGATCGGGAGGCCGCGGGCGTGCGCCAACTGCCAGGCGAAGTACATGATGACCGCGCCGACCGCGGCGACCCGGGCGACGAACAGCGGGAACGACTCGACGGGCTGCTGGTAGCGGATGCGCGCGACGCGGGTGCGGAAACCGCTCACCGCGTACCCGGCCACGGCGACGGCTCCGATCAGCAGCGTGAAGGCGTCGAAGCCCTGCCCGCCGAACAGTCCGTTGAGGAATCCCGCCGCGACGCGCTGGTACTCGGCCGGGAACGGCGACAGCGAGATGTTGTCGAGCACCCGCAGGGTGAGACCCCGGAACAGCAGCATCCCGGCCAGGGTCACGATGAACGCCGGGATCCCGGCGTACGCCACCCAGAAGCCGTGCCAGGCGCCCACCGCGACGCCGACGACGAGCGCGGCCAGGATGCCGACCCACCACGGGTAGCCCTGCTGGATCACCAGGACCGCGGAGACCGCTCCGGTCAGCGCGACCACCGAACCCACCGACAGGTCGATGTGCCCACCGATGATCAGGATGACCATCCCGATCGCGAGCACCAGGATGTACGAGTACTGCAGGACGATGTTGGTGATGTTGCCGGGGCTCAGCGACACCCCGTCGGTCAGGATCGCGAAGAGCGCGACGATGACGACCAGGGCGACGTAGATCCCGCTCTGCCGCAGGTTGTTCAGCACCAGGGCCCGAAGGTCGCTCGTCCCGGTGTGCAGGGCGGCGGCCGGCGCGCTGTCCGGGGGCGTCGGGCGCTCCGTCGAGGGGGTCTTGATGCTGGTCATCCGACGAGCTCCTTGTCCTTGGTCATCAGCTCCATGAGGCTCTCCTGGGTCGCCTCGCCGACCGGCTTCTCACCGGTGATCCGGCCGGCGGCGAGGGTGTAGATGCGGTCACACATCCCGAGCAGCTCCGGCAGCTCGGAGGAGATGATGATCACCGCCTTGCCCTCGCCCACGAGCCGGTTGATGATCGTGTAGATCTCGTACTTGGCCCCGACGTCGATCCCGCGGGTGGGCTCGTCCAGGATCAGCACGTCGGGGTCGGTGAAAAGCCACTTCGACAGGACGACCTTCTGCTGGTTGCCGCCGGAGAGCTTGCCGACCACCGCCATGACGCTGGGCGCCTTGATGTTCATCTCCCGCCGGCTCGCCTCGGCGACCTTGATCTCCTCGTTGCCGTTCACCCAGCCCAGCCGGGCCAGCCTGGCCAACGCGGCGGCGGAGACGTTGCGGCGGACGTCGTCGATGAGGTTCAGGCCGAACCGCTTGCGGTCCTCCGTGACGTAGGCGATGCCGTTGTCGATCGCCTCCGCGACCGTACGGGCCTTCGCCTCCCGCCCGTGCACGAACAGCCGACCACTGATGTCGCGGCCGTAGGACCGGCCGAACACGCTCATCGCCAGCTCGGTGCGCCCGGCCCCCATCAGCCCCGCGATACCGACGACCTCACCGGCCCGCACGGACAGGCCGACGCCCTCGACGACCAGCCGGTCCTGGGTCGGGTGCCGTACCGTCCAGTCCTCGATCCGGAGCACCTCCTCGCCGGGGGACGACACCCGGTCCGGATAGAAGCTGTCCAGGTCGCGCCCGACCATGCCCCGGATGATCCGCTGCTGGGTCACGTCGTCGGCCCTCATGTCGAGGGTCTCCACCGCGCGCCCGTCCCGGATGACCGTGGTGGAGTCGGCGATCGCGGTGATCTCGTTGAGCTTGTGCGAGATCATGATGCAGGTGATTCCCTGCTCCTTGAGCTGCCGCAACAGGTCGAGCAGGTGAGCCGAGTCGACGTCGTTGAGGGCGGCGGTCGGCTCGTCCAGGATGAGCAGGCGCACCTTTTTCGACAGCGCCTTGGCGATCTCCACCAGCTGCTGCTTGCCCACCCCGAGCTGGATGACGGGAGTGACCGGATTCTCGTGCAACCCGACGGACGCCAGCAGCTCCGCCGCGTCGGCGTTGGCCCGGTTCCAGTCGATGAGCCCACTGCGGCCGCGGCGCTCGTTGCCGAGGAAGAGGTTCTCGGCGATCGACAGGTACGGCACCAGGGCGAGTTCCTGATGGATGATGACGATGCCGTTGGCCTCGCTGTCCCGGATACCGCGAAACTGCATCGGTTTGCCGTCGAACAGGATCTCGCCGTCGTACGAGCCGGACGGGTGCACCCCGGAGAGCACCTTCATCAGCGTGGACTTGCCGGCGCCGTTCTCGCCGCAGATGGCGTGGATCTCGCCCCGGCGCACCGCGAGGGTGACGTCCTCCAGCGCGGTCACCCCGGGGAAGGTCTTCGTGATGCGACGCATCTCGAGGATGGTGTCGTCCATGGTCACTGTCCTCAGTCGGATCGGGACGCGGTACGCCATGATGCCGGGCCCGGCGGTGAACGCCGAGCCCGGCAGGCAGATTACTTCTTGGCCTGACCGGCGGCGACCTCTTCCGCCGTCCAGTAGCCCGAGTCGATCAGCGCCGTCTTGATGTCGTCCTTGTAGACGGTCACGATCGGCAGCAGGTACGACGGCACGACCTTCACGCCGTTGTTGTACGTCTGCGTGTCGTTGGCCTGCGGCTGCTTGCCCTGCAGGAACGCCTCGGCGGCGTTCACGGCCTGCTCGGCCAGCAGCCGGGTGTCCTTGAAGACCGTGCAGGTCTGCACGCCGTCGTTGATCAGCTTGATCGAGGCGATCTCGGCGTCCTGACCCGTCACCGCCGGGAGCTTCTTACCCGCCTTGCCGTAGCCGGCGTTCTGCAGGGCGGTGATGATGCCCCGGGAGATGCCGTCGTACGGCGACAGGACCCCGTCGACCCGCGCGCCGTCGTTGTAGCTGGAGGTGAGCAGGTCCTCCATCCGCTTCTGCGCGGTCTCCTGCTGCCACCGCAGGATGGCCACCTGCTCGATGGTGGTCTGTCGCGACTTCACCTTCAGCGTGCCGGCGTCGATGAACGGCTTCAGCGTGTCCATCGCGCCGCCGAAGAAGTACTGGGTGTTGTTGTCGTCCAACGACCCGGCGAACAGCTCGACGTTGAACGGACCCTTCGCCGTACCCTTCGAGCCGTCCTTGTTCTGCAGGCCGAGGCCGACCAGCAGCCCGGTGGCCTGGGCGACGCCCACCTTGTAGTTGTCGAAGCTGACGTAGAAGTCGACGTTCTTGCTGCCGCGGATCAGCCGGTCGTACGCGATCACCGGGATCTTCGCGTCGGCGGCGGCCTGCAACTGGCCGCTGAGCGCCGTGCCGTCGATCGCCGCGATGACCAGAACGTCCGCACCCTGGGTGATCATCTGGTCGACCTGCTGCGACTGGGTGGGGATGTCGTCGCCCGCGTACTGGAGGTCGACCTTGTAGCCCTTGGCCTCCAGCTTCTGCTTCACCGCGTTGCCGTCGGCGATCCACCGCTCGGAGGTCTGCGTCGGCATCGAGACGCCGATGGTCAGGTCGCCGGGTTTCTTCGCGCTGGTGTCACCGCCGCTGCCAGCACCCTCGCCACTGCACGCCGCCAGGCTCAGCGCCAGCACCGCGCCGCCGAGAGCAACCAGGAACTTCCTGCCCACGGGCCTCTCCTCTCTGGACTCCCCAGCCGACCGCCGGGGCCACCTGTCATCTTCCCGGGTAGTGTTAGCGCTCACATAGAGCACGTCAACACTTAATCCGAAATGCCGGCGTCACGGTCTCGTAACGGCGGCCACCCGGCAAGCCGGCCTGCGCGGCTTCGGCCTGGCCGACGCGGCCCGCGACTGGCCGGCGCGACCTCAGCTGGCCAGCGCGGCCTCAGCTGGCCGGCGCGGCCTCAGCTGGCCGGCGCGGACTTGCCGACCGCCCTGACAGCGACCCTGCGAATCTGCGCCCGAGAGCGGCCGGTGATCGACTCGTCTTCGTTGATGTCGGGGCCTCCCCGACGCCCGGACGCCCCGACATCAACGAAACCGAGTCGATCAAGCGGCATGGAGCCGCTGCGGCGGACCGACGGCGGACCGATCCGACCGCGGCCCGGTCCAGGCACCTCCCTGCCCCACATCTCGAGCAGGTCGACAGGAAGCAGGTGTGAGGTCGGCCGGCCAGCGACCAGACAGCGACCGGCCAGACAGCCGCCCCTGAGGACCTCCGCCTGAGGTTCCGCCGGTGATCGACTCGTCATCACTGATACCGGGGCATCCCCGATGCCTGGACACCCCGACATCAAGGAAAACGAGACGATCAAGCGGCAACAAGCCGCGCTCGGCCGGTCTGAATCGGAGGTGGCATGGGCCTGGGCGCTGCCAGCCGGCCGCCAGCGACCAGACAGTGTCAGCGGGCCGGGGGTGGGGCGACGCTGTCGCGGGCGACCAGGGTCGGTGCGATGGTCTGCCGCAGCGCCCCTCCGGTGCCCGATTCGATCTGGGCCAGCAACAGCTGGATGCTCGCCCGCGCAACGGCGCCGAAGTCCGGCCGGACGGTGGTCAGCGGCGGAATGAAGTACGCCGCCTCCGGCACGTCGTCGAAGCCGACCACGCTGATCTCGTCCGGCACCCGTCGACCGAACTCGTGCAACGCCCGCAGCACGCCGAGCGCGAGATGATCGTTGGCGGTGAAGATCGCGGTGACCTCCGGCATCCGCGCCAGCAGCTGCCCGGACCGGTAACCCGAGGCCGCGGACCAGTCCCCCTGCATCAACGGTGGCGGGTCGACCCCCGCGGCCAGCAGCGCCTCCCGCCAGCCTTCGATACGCCCAACGCTGTCGAACCAGTCGGACGGCCCCGACACGTGCCAGACCGTGCGGTGCCCGGCGTCGAGCAGATGCTGGGTCGCCGCCCGGGCACCCGCCACCTGGTCGACCGTCACCAACGGCACCGGACGGCGGGGGTCACCGTCGACGGTCACCAGCGGGACGTCCTTGGGCAGGCGTTCCAGCGCCTCACCGGCCGACTCCACCGGCGCGATGACGACGATGCCGGCTACCCGGTGCGACAGGTGCCGCTCGACCGCGTCCGAGATGGAACGGTGGTCCAGGTCCCGCACGCTGCCCACACTCACCGCGAAACCCTCCTCCGCGGCGGTCTGCTCCAGCGCGGCCAGCAACGACGCCGGCCCGTACAACGTCGTGTTCTGCGCGACCACGCCGATCACCTGCGATCGGCCGGTCACCAATGCACGCGCAGCACCGTTGGGTCGATAGCCCAGTTCCTCGATCGCCGCCCGCACCCGCAGCCGGGTCTGCTCACGGACGTTGGGGTGCCCGTTCAGCACCCGCGACACCGTCTGGTGGGAGACACCGGCCAGACGGGCGACGTCCGTCATCGCCGGACCATGCACGGCCATGTCACTTCCCCCGTCTGCGTACCCGAAGTCGCGGCCCGCCGACGTCGACTGGAGCGGTCGGCCGATCCCGGCGCTCAGCCACCACGCCGATGCCAAACCCCCGCTGACCAGCGCTGGATAGCCGCCAGTCTACGCCAGCCACAGCCCTGACCAGGCGTGCGGCTGGCCAGGGGTGACGTCCCGGGCGGCGTGGGCGTCTCCTGCCGGGGCAGGGCATCCTGCCGCCCACGCCGCCTGTCACGGTCACTGCCTCGTGATCATGTTAGAAACCGCGGGCCAGCCGGTAGTAGGCCTGGTTCCAGCGGATCTCGTCGGCGAAGCGGCGGGGCTCGGTGTCGGCGTCGATGACGACCAGTTCGGTTCGGCTCATCTCCGCCAGGTCGTGCAACTCCTCCACGCCCACCGCCTGCGACAGCACGGTGTGGTGCGGGGCGCCGGCGGTGATCCACGCCTCGGCCGAACCGGGCAGGTGCGGTCGCGGACGCCAGACCGCCCGGGCCACCGGCAGTCGCCGCAGCGGCTGCGGCGGAGACACCACGTCGATCTCGTTGGCCACGAGCCGGAAGCGCTCACCCATGTCGGCCAGCCCCAGCACCACCGCCGGTCCGGGTGCGGCGTCGAACACGAGCCGGACCGGATCCTCGCGGCCGCCGATGCTCAGCGGATGGACCTCCACGTTCGGGACGCCGCCCGCGATGGTCGGGCAGACCTCCAGCATGTGCGCGCCGAGCACCAGTTCCTCGCCCGGGGTGAGGTCGTAGGTGTAGTCCTCCATGAACGATGTGCCGCCGTCCACGCCCACCGACATCGCCTTCAGGGTGTGGACCAGCACGGAGGTCTTCCAGTCGCCCTCGCCACCGAACCCGTAGCCGTCCGCCATCAACCGCTGCACGGCGATGCCGGGCAGCTGACGCAGCCCACCGAGGTCCTCGAAGTTCGTGGTGAACGCCCGGAACCCGCCCGAGTCCAGGAAGGCGCGCATGCCGAGCTCCAGGCGGGCGGCGTAGCGCAACGAGTCGTGCCGCTCTCCCCCGGAACGCAGCGCCGGGACGATTCGGTAGCTGTCGTCGTACTCCTTGACCAGATCGTCCACCTGCGCGTCGGCGACCTCGTCGACCACCTGGACAAGGTCGTTGACGCCGTAGGTGTTGACCGACACCCCGAAGCGCAGCTCCGCCTCGACCTTGTCGCCCTCGGTCACGGCGACATCGCGCATGTTGTCGCCGAAGCGGGCCAGCCGCAGCGACCGCATCGCCGACCAGCCGAGCGCCGCGCGGGCCCACGCCCCGACACGGGCGGTCACCCGCGGATCGCTGACGTGCCCGGCCACGGTCTTGCGGGCCACACCGAGCCGGGTCTGGATGTACCCGAACTCACGGTCGCCGTGGGCGGCCTGGTTCAGGTTCATGAAGTCCATGTCGATGTCGTCCCACGGCAGCAGGACGTTGGCCTGGGTGTGCAGGTGCAGCAGCGGCGTCTGCAGGGCGTCCAGCCCGGCGATCCACATCTTCGCCGGAGAGAAGGTGTGCATCCACGCGACGACCCCGATCGCCCCCTGGGCGGCAGCCTCGCGGCAGACCCGCAGGATCTCACCGCTGTTGGTCAGGACCGGCTTCCAGACCACCCGGGCCGGAATCTGCGGCGAGCCGTCGAGCGCGGCCGCGATCAGGCGGGACTGCTCGGCCACCTGCCGGAGAGTCTCCTCGCCGTACATTCCCTGGCTGCCGGTGAGGAACCAGATCTCGGGTGCGGTGTGTGGTGCCATGGGGTTGCCTTCCGCGAGAGGGGCGTCACTTGTAACGGATTCCGATGAGGCGCTGGAGGAGGATGAACGCGAAGAGCAGGCCGCCGATCACGATCTTGGTCCACCAGGAGTTGAGGCTTCCGTCGAAGGTGATGAGGGTCTGGATCACGCCCAGGACCAGGACGCCGAGCACCGTGCCGAAGACGTATCCCGAGCCACCGGTGAGCACGGTGCCGCCGATGACGACCGCCGCGATGACATCCAACTCCATGCCGACGGCGATCAATGGCGCGCCGGAGAGGGTGTAGAAGGACAACAGGATCCCGCCGATCGCGGAGCACAGGCCGCTGATCGTGTAGACGGCGATCCGGGTACGCCCCACCGGCAGGCCCATCAGCAGCGCCGACTGCGGGTTACCGCCGATGGCGTGCACGTTGCGGCCGAGACGGGTGTAGGCCAGCGTGTACGCGGCGACGACGACCACGGCGAACGCGATGAGCACGCTGATCGAGACGAAGTTGCCCCGGGGATCTCCGATCCGCTCCTGGGACATCCTGGTCCAGAACCCGTCGGTGATCGGGATGGACGAGCCGGAGATGAACGTGCACATCCCCCGGGCGAAGAACATCCCGGCGAGCGTGACGATGAACGGCTGGATGTCGAAGAAGTGGATGGCGCAGCCCATCAGCAGGCCGAGCGTCGGGCCGATGAGCAGGGCGATGACGAGCACGAGCGCCGCCGGCAGGCCCTGCTGGAGCAGCGAGGCCGACACCATCGCCGTCATGGCGACGACGGAGCCGACGGACAGATCGATGCCGCCGGTGAGGATCACGAAGGTCATCCCCACCGCGACGACGAGCAGGAAGCCGTTGTCGATGAAGACGTTGAAGATGACCTGCACGTTGGAGAACGCCTGGTACTGGGACACGCCGATGCCGTACATGACCAGGAGCAGGACGAGCGTGGCCAGGACCGGTATCTGCCGCCTCGGCAGCCGGAACCGGGTACGGCCAGCGGTGAGCGATCCAGTGGTCATGCCGGCACCTGCTCCTTCGGCGAGTCGGTGACGGTGCTGGGCGGCGGGGCACTGCTCCTGCGACGGGTGAACCGCGCCCGGAACGCCGGCGCCTGGATGAGGCAGACGGTGATGACGACGACCGCTTTGAACAGCAGCGACGTCTGCGGTGAGATGTTCATGGCGTACACCGTGGTGGTCAGGGTCTGGATGATCAGCGCGCCGAGGATGGTGCCGCTGAGGAAGAACCGCCCGCCCGCGAGGGACGTGCCGCCGATGACGACCGCGAGGATGGCGTCGAGTTCCACCCAGAGGCCCGCGGCGTTGCCGTCGGCGCTGGAGACGTTGGCGGTCATCATGAACCCGGCGACCGCGGCGCAGACGGCGCTGAGGACGTACGCGAGGAAGATGACCCGGCCGGAGCGGATGCCGGCCAGTCGGCTCGCCTCGGCGTTGCCACCCACCGACTCGATGATCATGCCGAGCGCGGTACGGCGGGTGAACGCGGCGACGAGCAGCGCCGCGGCGAGCGCGATGAGGATGGCCAGTGGCAGCGTCAGCACGTGGCCCAGCCCGATCGCCCGGTACGGGCCGGAGTTGATCGTGATGATCTGGCCCTCGGTGATCAGCTGCGCCAGGCCTCGGCCGGCCACCATCAGGATCAGGGTGGCGATGATCGGCTGGATGCCGATCACGGCGACCAGCACCCCGTTCCAGGCGCCGAGCACGAGCGCGACCCCGAGCGCCATCGCGAGGGCGGTCAGCACCACGGGAAGGCTGTTCTGGTCGGGCTGCTGGCTGATGTACAGGCAGGCGGTCGCGCCACTGATCGCGCACATCGACCCGACCGACAGGTCGATTCCGCCGGTCGAGATGACCACGGTCATGCCCAGCGCGACGAGGATCAGCGGCGCGCTCAGCCGCAGGATGTCGATCGGCGTGCCGTACAGGTGCCCGTCCTTGAGCTCGACGGACAGGAACCCGGGCCGGTAGACCGTGTTCGCGGCGAGCATGACGACGAGCACGGCGGCGGGCCAGAACAGCCGGTGACCGGTGATCGCCCGGTAGCGGCCCACGGTGTCGTTCATCGGTCTGCCTCCTCCCGGTGGGTTCCACTGGCGATGGTCTGCATGACGCGGTCGGCGTCGAGGCTCTCGTCGTTGGCGAGCTGCGCGACCATCTGCCGGTCCCGCATCACGGCGACCTTGTGACTGAGGCGCAGCACCTCCTCCAGTTCGGCGGAGATGAACAGCACGGCCATGCCGCCGTCGGACAGCTGCGTCACGAGTTTCTGGATCTCGGTCTTCGCGCCGATGTCGATGCCCCGGGTGGGTTCGTCGAGGATCAGCAGCCGCGGCTCGGTGATCAGCCACCGGGCCAGGAGCACCTTCTGCTGGTTGCCGCCGGAGAGATTGCGGACCGGCACCTCCGGGTCGGCGGGCCGGATGCTGAGGGCCTTGATGTACCTCTCGACCAGCTCGTCCTGGCGTCGACGTGGGATGGGCCGAAGCCAGCCCCGGGCGGCCTGCATGGCGAGGAGCAGGTTCTCGCGGACCGACAGGTCGGCGACGATGCCCTCCGCGCGACGGTTCTCCGAGCAGAAGCCGATGCCCCGGTCGATGGCCTGCGCCGGGGTGCGTAGGCCGCTCGGCTCGCCGTCGACCGCGACCTGACCGCCGTCCGCCCGGTCGGCACCGAACAGCAACCTCGCCACCTCGGTACGCCCGGAACCCAGCAGACCGGCCAGGCCCACCACCTCGCCGGCGTGGATGGTCAGGCTGAACGGCTCGACCGCGCCTGCCCGCCCGAGGTTCGACACCGCCACCAGCGGGCGGCCCTCCTCCACGGCGGCCAGGTCCCGTCGCGAGTGCTCCTCGATGCCCTCGAGGACATCGAGTTCCTTGCCGATCATCTTCTCGACGAGGCTGAGCTGGGGCAGCTCGGCGGTCGGGTACTCGCCGACGAGCCCGCCGTTGCGCAGCACGGTGATCCGGTCGGCGATCTCGTAGACCTGGTCGAGGAAGTGGGTCACGAACAGGATCGCGATGCCCTCGTCGCGCAGTTGCCGCATGATGCGGAACAGCTGCGCGACCTCGCCCGCGTCGAGACTGGACGTCGGTTCGTCGAGGATCAGCACCCGGGCCTGGATGTCGATCGCGCGCGCGATGGCGACCATCTGCTGGATGGCCAGGGAGTACGAGCCGAGCGGCGCGCTGACGTCGAGGTCGAGGTCGAGGCGGGCCAGGAGCGTACGGGCACGACGGCGGACCTCGCCCCAGCGGACGGCGCCGAGCAGCCGGGGCTCGCGTCCGATGAAGAAGTTCTCCGCCACCGAGAGGTTGGTGCAGAGGTTGACCTCCTGGTAGACGGTGCTCACCCCGGCGGCCGTGGCCTGCATCGGCCCGCTGAAGGACACCGGCGCACCGTCGAGGGTGATCGCACCCTCATCGGTGTCGTAGACGCCGGTCAGCACCTTGATCAGGGTCGACTTGCCGGCCCCGTTCTCGCCCATCAGGGCGTGCACCTCGCCGGGGAGGAGCCGGAAGTTGACATCGTGGAGTGCGCGCACCCCGGGGAAGGTCTTGCTGATCCCGGTCATCGTCACGACCGGACGGTTATCCGTCATCCGATCAAGCCTCATCTGGAGGTTGGACACGGGGGCCGCCGCGCGAGCGCGGCGACCCCCCGGCGTCGGTCAGTACTTGCGGTTGGGCAGGGCCTCCTTGGCCTGCTCCTGCGTGAAGGTGGTCTCCTCGGTCTCGATCCGAGCAGGCACCTCCTCCCCGGCGGTGACCTTCTTGGCCAGGTCCATCAGCTGCGGGCCGAGCAGCGGGCTGCACTCGGCGATGAAGTTGAACTTGCCGTCGGCGAGGGCCTGCATGCCGTCCTTGACGGCGTCGACCGTGATGATGGTGATGTCCTTGCCGGGCACCTTGCCGGCCGCGGTGATCGCCTCGAGCGCGCCCAGGCCCATGTCGTCGTTGTGCGCGAACAGCACGTCGATCTTCGGGTTGGCCTTGAGGAACTGCTCCATGACCTGCTTGCCGCCGGCCCGGGTGAAGTCACCGGTCTGCGAAGCGATGATCTTCAGGTTCGGGTTGGCGGCGATCGCCTCGGCGAAGCCCTTCTTGCGGTCGTTGGCCGGGGCGGCGCCCGCGCTGCCCTGCAACTCGACGATGTTCACCGGCCCTGACGCGGTCTTCTTCTGCTCGACCAGCCACTCGCCGGCGAGCCGGCCTTCCTTGATGAAGTCCGAGCCGAGGAAGGTCTTGTAGAGGCTCTTGTCGGCCGAGTCGACCGAGCGGTCGGTCAGGATGACCGGGATGCCGGCATCCTTCGCCTCCTTGAGCACGGTGTCCCAACCGGACTCCACCACCGGCGAGAAGGCGATCACGTCGACCTTCTGCTGGATGTAGTTGCGGATCGCCTTGATCTGGTTTTCCTGCTTCTGCTGCGCGTCGTCGAACTTCAGCTCGACGCCCGCGGCGGCGGCCGAATCCTTGATCGAGGTGGTGTTCGCGGTACGCCAGCCGCTCTCCGCGCCGACCTGGGAGAAGCCCAGCGTGATCTTGCCGTCGTCGGCGGCGCCACCGCCGGTGTCGCTGTTGCCGCAGGCCGCCACGCTGCCGACGAGCAGCACGGTGGCGAGGACCGCGGCGGCGCGCCACGGAGCGGAGTGCGTTCGCATCTTTCTCATCGGATCTCCTTGGCTCGGGGGTTCTGGGCGCCCGCGTGACCGCCGACGTGGGGGCGGGCGGCGTACGCGGGTGGTGCAGGCTGTGCCGTCGGTGGTGCAGCCCGGCGGGCTGTGCCGGGGTCGCCGGTCAGGAACTCGCCGGTGCGGTCGGTTGCTGGCCGTAGACGTTCTGGTAGCGGTGGTAGAGCGCGTCGATGTCCGCCTGCGCGATCGGCAACGGCTGCCCGAGTGCGCGGGTGAGGTGCGCGGTGCGGGCCACGTCCTCGCACATGACCGCCGCCTTGACCGCCGCGCGGGCGTCACGGCCGATGGTGAAGACGCCGTGGTTACGCATGAGCACCGCGGGTGAGCGGTGCCCGGCAAGCGTGGTGACGATGCCCTTGCCGATGTCGTCCCCGCCGATCAGCGCGAACGGGCCCACCGGGATCTCCCCGCCGAACTCGTCGGCCTGCGCCGTGAGGTGGCAGGGAATCGCCTCCCCGCGAGCCGCCCAGGAGGTGGCGTACGAGCTGTGCGTGTGCACCACCCCGCCGACCTCCGGCATGGCGCGGTAGACGTAGGCGTGGGCGGCGGTGTCGCTGGACGGGGCGAAGTCTCCCTCGACGAGGACGCCGTCGAGGTCGCAGACCACCATGTTGTCCGCCGAGAGGTCGTCGTAGCCGATGCCACTCGGCTTGATGACCATGAGGTCCCGGCCGGGAACCCGCGCGGAGATGTTGCCGGACGTCCAGGCCACCAGGCGGTACCGGGTCAGTTCGCCATGCAGGCGGGCCACCGTCTCGCGCAGCTCGCCAATCTGTCGCTTCACCTCGGCGTTCATGCGACCACCTCCAGCGCGGTCTCGTGCGTGGCTGCGCCGGCCTCGACCGCCGCGTTGCGGATCGCGCGCAGACGGAGCATCACGTCGTTGCCTCCACGACCGAAGTGGTCGTGCAGTGTCCGGTACTCGGCGTAGAGGGCGTCGTACGCGCGGGCCCGGTCCGGATCCGGTCGGTAGACCGCCTCGTGCACCCGACCCATCGCCTGCGACGCCTCGTGGATCGACGGGTACTCGCCGGCGGCGACGGCGGCATGGATCGCCGATCCGAGCGCCGGCCCCTGCGCGGAGCCGATGATGTTCAGCGGCCGGTTGGTCACGTCGGCGTAGATCTGCATCAGCAGCTCGTTGGAGGTGAGACCACCGGCGATCACCAGGTCGTTCACCGCCACCCCGGCCTCGACGAACGCGTCAATGATCATTCGCGTGCCGTACGCCGTGGACTCCAGCAGCGCCCGGTAGACGTCCTGCGGCCGTGTGGCCAGGGTCATCCCGACGATCATCCCGCTGAGGTCGTGGTTGACCAGCGGTGACCGGTTGCCGTTCCACCAGTCCAGCGCGACGAGGCCGTGCGCGCCGACCGGCTGGCTGGCGGCCAGCTCGGTGAGGCGTTCGTGCGAGGCGACCCCGGCCGGGGCGGCGTGCTCGACGAACCAGCCGAAGATGTCGCCGACTCCGCTCTGCCCGGCCTCGTAGCCCCACGCGCCGGCGCTGATGCCGCCGTCGACGACGCCGCACATCCCGGCCACCTCGGCGAGGTGCGAACTGTTGACCACGTGACAGGTGGAGGTGCCCATGATCGCCACGAGTCGACCTGGTTCCACGGCCTGCGCGGACGCCGCGGTGACGTGCGCGTCGACGTTGCCGGCGGCAACCGCGATCCCCTCCGGCAGGCCGGTCCATGCGGCGGCACGGGCGGTGAGCGTGCCGGCCCGGGCGCCCAGCGGCAGCAGTGGACCGTCCAGTTTGGCGATGAAGTCACCGAAGGCCGGGTTGAGCGCGGTCAGGAAGCTCTGCGACGGGTGCCGGCCATCCTGCAGGATGCCCTTGTAACCGGCCGTGCAGACGTTGCGGGTCTCGGCACCGCTCAGCTGCCAGACGATCCAGTCCGCGGCTTCGATGAAGCGCTCGGCGCGGTGGTAGACCTCGGGGTCCTCCTCGAGGATCTGGAGGCCCTTGGCGAACTGCCACTCGGCGGAGATCTTGCCGCCGTACCGGCCGATCCACGGCTCCGCCCGCTCGTGGGCGAGGGCGTTGATCCGGTCGGCGTGCGGCTGGGCCGCGTGGTGCTTCCACAGCTTGACCCAGGAGTGCGGGCGGTCGCGCAGCTCCGGCGCCTCGCAGAGGGGCGTGCCGTCGGCGAGCGTCGGCAGCACCGTGCAGGCGGTGAAGTCGATGCCGATGCCGACGATCGCGGCGGGGTCCACCCCCGCGGCGGACACGGCGGCCGGGACGGCGTACCGCAGGACGTCGCGGTAGTCGTCCGGATTCTGCAGAGCCCAGTCCGGCGGCAGCGGCCGACCTGAAGGGAGGGCCGCGCTGATGACTCCGTCGCCGTACTCGTGCACCGCGGTCCCCAGCTCGGCGCCGTCGCCGACCCGGACCACCAGGGCTCGCCCGGACAGGGTGCCGAAGTCGACACCGACGACGTAGCGTTCGCCAGCTCCGTCCACAGGATTCATGTCCACCTCCACCGTCAACGCGCCCAGTGTTAACGCTCACATCTATCCTCGTCAAGACACCCGCCGGCAACAGCTCCGTAACGTCAGCCGGGAGCCCGACAGCGGGACGGCACGCCGATGGCCCGGCCTGTCGGCCGGGCCATCGGGATCTCGCGGCTGTTGAACCGCGAGCGGGCGCTGCGCTCAGCGGGCGGGGTTGCGGTTGTACAACGCCCTGGCCCAGAAGAAGCAGAGCACGGTGATGACGGCACACCAGGCGACCGCGAGGATCCCGTTGGCGCCGATCCCGGTGCCGAGCAGCAGGCCACGGAGGGTCTCCATCACCGGGGTGAAGGGCTGGTAGTCGGCGAACAGTCGCACCGCCGTCGGCATCGAGTCGGTGGGGACGAACCCGCTGCCGAGGAACGGCAGCAGCACCAGCGGCATCGGCAGGTTGCTGGCCGTCTCGACACTCTCGCTGACCAGCCCGAGGGCCACCGACAGCCAGGTGAGCGCGAGAGTGATCATCGCGAGGACGCCGATCACGGCGAGCCACTCGACCGGGTTGGCGTTCGGCCGGAAGCCGACGAGCAGTGCCACGCCGGTCACGACCGCGAGACTGAGCAGCGTCTGGATCAGGCTGCCCAGCACGTGGCCGGTGAGGACCGACGGTCGGAAGATCGCCATGGTGCGGAACCGGGCGATGATGCCCTCGGTCATGTCCATGGCGACCGAGATGGCGGTGCCCTGCGCCGCGCTGACAACCGTGATGAGCAGGATGCCGGGGGTGACGTAGTTGGCGTACTGGGCCCGGTCGCCGGAGGGCCCGAGGCCGGCGCCGAGCGTGCCGCCGAACACGTAGACGAAGAGCAGCAGGATGATGACCGGGATGCCGATGAGCAGGAGCGTCATCGACGGATAGCGCCGCATGTGCAGGAGGTTGCGCCGCAGCATCGTGCTCGAGTCGCGGGCAGCGAGGGTGAGGGTGCTCATCGCGCCATGGCCCTTTCGTTGTCGGGTCGGCCGGTCAGGGTGAGGAAGACGTCGTCCAGGTCGGGGCCGTGCACGGTGAGACCGGCCACGCCCACCGAGGCGCGGTCGAGCTGGTCGAGCAGGGCTCGGAGCGACCCGACCCCACCGTCGCTCGGGACCTGCAGGGTCAGTGCCGCGTCGTCCCGGGTGCCCGACGCCAGCAGGCCAGTGGCCGCGTCGAGCCCCGCCTGGTCGGCGAACTGCAACACGACGTGACCGCCGGGGATGAGCCGTTTCAGCTCGTGCGGGCTGCCCTCGGCGATCAGGCGGCCGTGGTCGAGGAAGGCGATCCGGCTGGCGAGTTGATCGGCCTCCTCCAGGTACTGGGTGGTCAGGAGGATGGTGACGCCGTCGGCGACGAGATCACGGATGATCTGCCACATCGCGCGGCGGCTGCGCGGGTCCAGGCCGGTCGTCGGCTCGTCGAGGAAGATGACGCGCGGATCGCCGACCAGGGTCATCGCGAGGTCGAGCCGACGGCGCATCCCGCCGGAGTACGTCGCCACCGGCTTGTCCGCCGCCTCCGTCAGGTCGAACTGCGCCAGCAGCTCGACGACGCGTCGTCGGCCGGCCGCCCTGCCGAGGTGGCGCAGGTCGGCCATCAGGCTCAGGTTCTCCCGGCCGGTGAGCAGGTTGTCGACGGCGGAGAACTGGCCGGTGACGCCGATCAGTGCGCGTACCGCGTCGGGCTCCCGGGTCAGGTCGTGGCCGCCGATGCGGGCGTCGCCGTCGTCGGCATCGATCAGGGTGGACAGGATCTGCACGGTGGTGGTCTTGCCGGCGCCGTTGGGGCCGAGCAGCGCGAAGATCGTTCCTTCGGCGATCTCCAGATCGACGCCGTCGAGCACGACCTTGTCGCCGTAGGACTTGCGCAGGCCGGTCGCGACTATCGCGGGTCGGGAAGGGCTGGCCATGGTCTCCTCGATTCGTGTACGGGGTGTCGTCGTGCGATCCATCAGGCGCGCCGGATCGTGATGTCGCCGTAGGAGGTGTTCGCCCGGACCTCGACCGTGTCGTCGGTCTGCGCCGGGCTGTCGGTCGTTTCGAGCGCGTTGTGCACCCGGCCGTGCCTGGAGCTGACGTCGAGCCAGGCGGCGGTCCCGCGGCGGACGCCGACCTCGATGGCACCGTAGGAGGTCTGCAACTCGATCGACCCCCGCACGACCTCGCCGAGCCGAACGTTGCCGTAGGCGGTGCGTGCCGTCACTGAGGCCATCGGCCCGTCGAGGGTGATGTCGCCGTAGGCGGTGTTGACCCGGACGTCGGCGTCGCTCCGGCCGATCCAGCAGTCGCCGGACGAGTTCTTGATCTCGGCGGCACCGTCGACCGCACCGATGCGCACCTTGCCGGAGGACGCCTTCACCCGAGCTGATCCGGCGACGTGCTCCACGGCCACCTCGCCGTGACTGGTGTCGATCTCCAGCGGCCCGGTCCGGTCGAGTCGGATCGCGCCGCCGGTCTTGACGTAACACTCGCCGAGCCGCCCCTCGCAGCGGAACGCCGCCCAGGATGCCGTGGCGTGCATCCGTGACCCGCTCGGCACCTCGATCAGGAGGTCGACCGAGGGTCCAGCGCCGGGGCCGAAGCGACGCCAACTCTTCGGCGCTCTGATCATCAGTTGGCCGGCGGCGTACTCGACGGTGGTCTGCTCGGCGGCGCTCACGTCGGCCTTGCTCGACGGGTCACGGGGCCGCACCTGCACGACCGTGTCGGTGCGGTCGGTCGCGGCGATCCAGGCGTCCCCGACGGGCAGCTCGATCTGGACGGAGATGGGCTCTGGCGTATCGAAAACAGGCATGGTGGTCTCCCGGAATGTGGGCAGCGGGCATCGCCGCAGGTGAGTGGGGGGAAAGAAGGAAGGGGTACGCGGTCAGCGCGCCCAGCCGGTGAAGTGCTGGCCGGACCGCGGCTCCACCCGGCGCGGCGGGCGGCGGTCCGGCTCGCCAGCCCCGACGGCGCCGGCGACGGCTCGCACCAGCCAGGCGTTGACCGACAGTCCGGCCCGGCCGGCGGCCTCCTCGACGCTGGTCTTCAGGTGGTCCGGGAGGCGGAGATTGATCCGCGACGTGCCGCCGTCGTCACCGTCCGGCGCGGGCACCGGCGTCGGCAGCACCGGCGGGCCGGCTTCCTCGACCGGCTCGGCCGGGGTGCTGGCCGGCGTCACCACGAAGTCGGGCTCGCGACCGCGCAGCCGGACGTGCACCGAGCCCGGCGCGAGTTCGCGGGTGATCTCGTCGGCCGCGTCGGACAGCGCGTCGAGCAGCATGAGACGGGTCGCCGCCTCCAGTTGGGTGAAGAGCCGCTCGGCCAGGGCCCGGCCGTCCGGGTCGACCCCCTCCGCGGCCACGGCGTACTCGTTACGCAGGTTCTCGACGTACGGCCTCAATTCCATGGCACCATCATGGCACCACTTTGGCTCATCGCGCAACACCCTTGGCTCACAGTGATGCCATCGCCCTGGGGTGGGTGTCATTCCGCTCGGAAATGCGCTGCTCACCCACGGACCCGGGTGGACGTCCTCAGCTCACCGAAGGCGCGTCGGACCATGCGGTTCGCGGCCTCCTGGGTGACCCCGGTGGCCACCAGCAGATCACTGACGGTCGTACGGACCTGGGCGACCACGACCGCACCGGAGAAGCCGACCCCCTCCCGGTAGGCGTCGCCGGCCGCGCAGACCGCCCGCAGCGCCTGCTCCCGCGCCCGCTTGGGTTCGTCGCCGGCGGCGAACTGCCGCTTCATCAGCCGGACCGCCTCGGCCAGGTCGGTGACCGCCCTCGGCATCGGCTCCGGTATCGGCTCGCCGTCCTCGATCAGGCTCACCGACCGGCGGATCAACGTCCCGCTGTTGCGCATCGCCCGGTCGATCGGCTCCGCCGCCTGCGCGTACCGGCCCACCGGTCCGTGCCGTTCGTGCCAGTGCACCGGCGACAGGGTGCTGGCCTCCCGTGCGCCCTGGGTCGCCTCGACGAGTGCGCTCAGCTCGTCCTTGTTCTGCCGCAGCTTGACCATGGCGGCACGTGCCGGGGCGGCATCGTGCCGGGCCAACGCGCCGGCCGTGGCGTCGAGCTGTGTGCTCAGGAGGTCCAGCGCCGGCCGTGCGGCCCGGTTGAGCACCCGCAGCGGGTTCAGCGGCAGCAGTACGGCGGTGACCACCAACGCCACTGCTCCACCGACGAGGGCGTCCACGAACCGGGGGATCTCCAGGTCCCGCACGGACGGACTGAGCGTGGCGATGAGCACCGCTGTCGCCCCGGCCTGGATCACCACCGCCGCGCTGCCAACGAGAAACAACGCGACGACGATCGCCAGCACGACGATCAGGGCGAGTTGCCACCAGCCGGTACCGGTCACCGCGAGCAGCAGGTCACCGATCAGCACCCCGACCGTGACGCCCAGGACCAGCTCGATCGTGCGGCGCAGCCGTTGGCCGACCGACGCGGCGAGGGTCGACACCGCGGAGATCGGCGCGAACACCGGCTGCGAGATGTGCAGCACCTCGTGCACCACCAGCCAGGACAGCGACGCGGCCAGGCCCGCCTGCACGGCGAGCCCGCTGATGGCGCGTGCCCGAAGCAGGCGGTCCCGCAGAGTGGCCACCGTACGGCCGCGAAGCCGGGCGGCGATCGCCGCCAGACCGGCATGGTCGGTGCCGTCGGCGCGGGTCGGCGCACTCCCGTCATCTCCGTGCCGATTGGCGTCGACCATGGCGGCAACTACCCCACCAAGACCGGATCAATCCTGACCGCCGGCGCCGAGGGACCGGCGCACCAGGCGGTCCGGCGCGGGGGTGACCGACGTCGGGTGAGCGGCAGCGCGTCCGCTGTTGCCACGGTTGGGTCGGTGTGGGTGGGGTAGACGCCGGTCTGTCACCGCGATGGCCGTCCTGCCGAATCGCGTGGCCAGGGCTGCCGGGCGCATCGGGGGGCGATGTCGGATGGATCAGCGGGGTTGAGCCGGCCGGAGATACCCGACGGCGGCATCGTGGAGCTGCGGGTGCACGGGGTGTCCGGTGCGAGTGCCGCCGACGTGTTGGACCTGCGGCAGGTGGCGCAGGTGGCGGGGGACCGCAACGGGGGCTTCTACCGGCCCCGCCCGCGCTGCTCGGAGACCGACGGCGTGCGAGGGATCACGCTGGAGGCGTACCGCTGGGGTGACCTGCCCTCCGGGACCGTGGCCCGCACGATGGCGCTGGTGTTCCTGGCGCCGTTCATGCTGGCCAACGTGGCCATCTGGATGCGCCCGGCCAACCCTGGATCCGCGGCGTTGGTCAAATCCCTGTGCCGGGTGCTGGCGCTCACGCTCACCGCGTTCTACGTGCTCGCCATTGCCGGCGTCGCCCTGGACCTGATCGCCTGGAGGTGTATGGCCTCGCCCCGCTGCCTGGCCGGACGTAGCTGGTTGTCCTGGCTGGGAGGGCACCCGACCGGACTGCGGCTGGCGGTGCTCGCGCTGGTCCCGGCCGCTGCCATCGGCGTGATCTGGCGCGTCAGCAACCGCCCGGGGAGGACCTTCGACGCGTTTCACGCACCCGAGAAGTCGGTCTCCGACCATCCGCTCGGCGCGGTCGGTCAGTGGGACGCCGAGCCGCTGGTGGGTCGGCTGCGTTCCATCCACGTGGCGGCGGCGTTCGCGACACTCGACCTCACTCTGCTCGCCGCCCGAGCCGCGACCGGCGCCTCGGGCGTCACGGTCGCGCTGGCCATGGTCACCGGGGCGGTCCTGGTCGCCTGCGTGGCGCTGCTCTGCACGCCCCCGCTCATCGACCGGGGCACCGCCGACCGGCGGCTCGACGGGGTCACCCGCACGCTGCGGACGACCGCCATCATCCTGACCGTCGTCGTCGTGACCCACGTGCTGGCCAGCCGTGCGTCGTGGCGTGCGGGGGGCGGCCTGCCCGGCTACGACGCGACCCTGGCCTGGCTGTTCGTCACCCAGACGACGCTGCTGGCCGCGCTGGGCGTGGTGCTGCTCTGGCGCCGGGACCGGCGACGGGACGTCACCCCGCTGTTCGGGCTGGGAGCGCTGGTGATCGCGGCCACCGCGGTCAGCCTCGCGGTGGCGTACTCCGCCGAGCTGGTCTACCGGGTGTCGGACTTCCTGGACCGCGATCTGTCGACCGGCCTGGGCATCGCCACCGGCGCGCCCCGGGCGTACACCTGGGCGATCTACGGCTTCTTCCGCGCGGTGCTGATCACGCTGATCGTCGCGGGCCTGATGATCCTGATCTCCCGCCGCGGCCGGTACCGTGCCGCGTCGGCGATCGTCGCGGGCGACTACCCCGACGCGCCCCCGCAGACCGAACCCCGGCTGCGGCAGGTGCGGCAGGCGATAGCCCGGGCCCGGTTCACCGAGGACCTGGTGCCGTTGGCCGTGGTCTACGGCTGCCTCGCCGGACTCGGCACGGCCACCACCTCCATCGGCCTGCTGGAGCTGTTCCCGAGCGACGTCATCGAGCGGCACGTGGGGGTGCCCGCCGGCGTGGTCACCTTCGGCATCGCGTTCGGCAGCTGGCTGATCGCGGCGATCATCGTCAGTCTGATCATCGCCGGGGTCTTCGCCTACCGGACCGTCCCGTTCCGGCGCCACGTCGGCGTCCTCTGGGACCTCGGAACCTTCTGGCCCCGGGCCGCCCACCCGTTCGCGCCACCCTGCTACTCCGAACGGGCCGTGCCGGAGTTGGCCCGCCGGATCACGTACCTGGTCTCCCAGGGCAACGCGGTGCTGCTCACCGGGCACAGCCACGGCTCGGTCCTGCTCGCCGCCACGGTGCTCCAGCTGCCACCGCAGGTCGGCAACCGGGTCGCGCTGCTCACCCACGGGTCGCCGCTGCGCCGGCTCTACGGTCGGCTCTTCCCCGCCTACATCGACGACGCGGCACTGCGCGAGATCGGGGACCGGGTCGGCTGGCGGTGGGTGAACCTGTGGCGCGACACCGACCCCATCGGCGGCTGGCTCTTCTCCGCCCACCGGCCGGGTGCGCCGGCCACCGTGGAAGGCCCGCCGGCCGCGGTGGACCGTCGACTGCGAGATCCCAGCGATGTGGTGACGCCACCCAGCGACAGTGTCCCCCCACCGATCGAGGGGCACTGCCCGGAGGAATCGAGCGAGTCGCTGACCGCCGCGGTGGGTGAGCTGGTGCGGCGCCTCGGAGGGCCGGCGGACCCGCCCGCCACGGCGACGTAGTGCCGACGCTAGGCCGCCTGCTTGCGCCAGTCGTCGAGGCGCGTGCCGGCGAGGCGGGCGCCATCGGCGGGGACGAGGGAGCGCTCACCCAGCGTGGTTCCGAAGTACTGGGCGGCGGGGTCGGTCACCACCGAGCGGGAGTCGTGACGCGCCGCGAGAGTGGATCGGCCCAGCTCGTCGAGGCGGAACTGCTCCGGCCCGGCGATCTCGACCACGGCGTTCGTCGGTGCGCCGACCGTGACCTCGGCGACGGCGGACGCGACGTCGTCAGCCGCCATCGGCTGGATGAGCGCCGGCGCGAGGCGGACGGTGTCGCCGTCCGTGGCGGCGTCGATGATGCCCTGGACGAACTCGAAGAACTGCGTGGCGTGCACCAGCGAGTACGGCAGCCCGGACGCGGCGATGAGCTTCTCCTGGGCGACCTTGGCCCGCATGTACCCGCTGTCCGGAAGCCGGTCCGAGCCCACGATCGAGAGGGCCACGTAGTGCCCCACCCCGGCTTCCGCCGCGGCGGCGAGGAGGTTCCGGGTGGACGTCTGGAAGAACTCCAGCACGGCGGCAGCCTCGAACGAGGGGGAGTTCGACACGTCGACCACGATGTCGGCGCCGTCGAGCACCGCACCCACCCCTTCGCCGGTCAACGTGTTCACGCCGGTCTTCGGCGACGCCGGGACGGCCTCATGGCCCTGCGCGCCGAGCTTGCCCACGAGCTTGGAGCCGATGAGGCCGCTGCCGCCGATAACGACGATCTTCATGGACCAGCCTTCCTGCTGTCAGCTGACGGATGACCCCCGGAGCGGACGGGGTCACGACGACATCAGGCTACGTACCTGCGGATACCTCGCGTGGAGACATCGCCCCTCATGACTGGGTACGGCCACCGGCCGCACCACGACAGCGCAGCTCGGCGGGGCGGCGGGGCGGCGAAAGTCGCTTGCCGGGCGCGGCGGGCTCCGAAAGAGTGGCGTCCATGACGTACTGACGGACAACGCCTCCTGCTCCGAGCACCGGTGACAACATCCCGGTGCCGTGATGCCGTCCGTCCCTACGTTTCCCTCAGAAGCGAGCGTCTCTTGTCTGAGCACCACTCCCGTCGGGAGTCTCTGCCCCCGTCCACTCCAGCGACCCTCTCGGTGGTCGCCTCCCCCGTCGGCGCCGCCATGACGTCGACCGTGCGGTACCCGTTTCTGGTGGACTCCGACATCGGGGGCGGCGTCGCCGTTCTCCCCATCCGGCTCACGGGCGTCGTACCCGAGTGCCTGGCCGGGCGGTTCCCCGACCTCGACCATGCGCTGGATCGAGCGGGACGCCGACGACCCGACCCGGGCCGTCGTGCCGGGCGACAGTCCGGCCGGCGACCTGGAGGGCCTCGGTGCGGTCGGCCGGGGCAACCACATCGTCGAACGTACGCGCGTCGACACCTTCTTCGACCCCAGTTGCGCGGGCCGTCCCGGGCTCGGCGCCGGTGACCTCCGTGCTCATCGCCGAGAACGGGCGTGTCGGCTCGGGCGCGGGCGGCCTCGTAGGGTGATGGCATGGCTGAGCGATCTCTGACCTTGATGGCGGTGCACGCGCACCCCGACGACGAGGCGACGAGCACCGGTGGTGTCCTTGCGCGCTACGCGGCGGAGGGGATCACGACCGTGCTCGTGACCTGCACCGACGGGCGCTGTGGCGACGGCCCCGGCGGGGTCAAGCCCGGCGACCCGGGGCACGACGCGGCCGCGGTCGCGGCGATGCGCGAGGCCGAGCTGGAGGTCAGCTGCGCGGCGTTGAAGGTCACCCACCTGGAGACGCTCGGCTATGCCGATTCCGGGATGATGGGCTGGGCGACCAATGACCTGCCCGGCGCGTTCTGGGCCACGCCGGTCGACGAGGCCGCGGACCGGCTGGCGGAACTGATCCGCCGGTACCGGCCGGACGTCGTCGTCACCTACGACGAGAACGGCTTCTACGGCCACCCGGACCACATTCAGGCCCACCGGATCACCATGGCCGCTGTCGCGAAGACGGACGTTCCCGCAAAGGTGTACTGGACCACGGTGCCTCGTACGGCGTTCGCGGAATTCGGCCGGATCATGCGGGAGCTCGGCGTCGATTGGGCCGATCCGGACGCGTCGTCGGCCGAACCGGCGCCGGAGCTCGGCCTGCCCGACGAGGAGATCACCACCTGGGTGGACACGCGCAGCTATGGCGAGCAGAAGTTCGACGCGTTGGCCGCGCACGCCAGCCAGACCGAGAACATCTTCTTCCTGCAACTGGGCCGGGAGCGGTTCACCGAGCTGATGGGCCTGGAGACCTTCGTCCGGGTCCGGGACACCACCGGCGCGCCGGTTCCCGAGGACGACCTCTTCGCCGGACTGCGCTGACGCGTCGACGCGGCGCACAGGCCGCAGAGCTGAAACAGCGCGCAGGCTACCGTTGCCCGGTGCGAGCGGTGGTGGCGGAAGATCTCGTGTTGCTCCGGGACGGGCTGATCCGGCTGTTGGAGGCACACGGCTTCCAGGTGGTCGCCGCCGTGGGCAGCGGGCCGGATCTGCTGCGGGAACTGCTCGCGCAGCGTCCCGACGTGGCGGTGGTCGACGTGCGGCTACCGCCGACGTACACCGATGAGGGGCTGCGGGCCGCGCTCGCGGCCCGCAGCGAGGTGCCGGGGCTGCCGGTGCTGGTGCTCTCCCAGTACGTGGAGCGGTTGTACGCGCGGGAGCTGCTCGCCGACGGCCACGGCGGGATCGGCTACCTGCTCAAGGATCGAATCTCCGACATCGGCGAGTTCGTGGACGCGGTCCGCCGGGTCGCCGGCGGCGGCACCGCGCTCGATCCCACCGTGGTGGCGAAGCTGCTCGACAGCCGTCAGCGGGTGCTGCCGCTGGACCGGCTGACGACCCGTGAGCGGGAGGTGCTCGCGCAGATGGCACAGGGCCGGTCCAACGCGGCGATCGGGACCGCTCTCTTCATCACCGAGAAGGCGGTCGCGAAGCACACCAACAGCATCTTCGCCAAGCTCGGGTTGCAGTCGTCCGAGGACGACAACCGGCGGGTCCTCGCCGTCCTCGCCCACCTCGACGCATAGGGGTACTGGTACCACCACGGGAGGGGTTCCAGGCTCCTCGAAACGCGCCGCGCGAACGGCGAGCCTGGAGCCATGACCGCAACCCCCAGCACCGTGACCCCGCAGGCGGGTCCCGTCCCCCGCGCCGAGCGCGCGCTCGCCCCGGACCTCGCCCGCGGCGCGATGCTGCTGTTCATCGCCCTCGCCAACGCCGCGAACTTCGCGTTCGCCGGCCAGCCGGGCCTCGACGGCACACCGCACGGCATGCAGCGCGCCATCAACTTCGTCCTGGCCACACTCGTCGACAGCCGCGCCTACCCGGTCTTCGGCGTCATGTTCGGCTACGGCCTGGTGCAGATCACCCGACGGCAGGGCATCGCCGCGCGTCGGATCCTGCTGCGCCGCAACGCCGCCCTGATCGGCTTCGGCCTGGTCCACGCGACACTGCTGTACTTCGGGGACTTCCTCGGCGCCTACGGCATCGTCGGCATCGCCGCCACCCTGCTGTTGCTGGGCAGGAGCGACCGCTTCCACCGCATCGTGCTGTGGCTGTGGGGCGTCCAGACGGTGTACGCCGGGTTCCTGGCGGTGCTGGCGCTCACCAGCGCGCGTGGCGGGGAGGCGGTGCTCACCAACACGCCGAACCCGTCGCTGGCCGCCGCCTCGTACGGCCAGTCGCTCCTGGACCGGCTCGCCGAGTGGCCGGTGCACACCGCCACCGTCCTCCCGTTCATCGTCATCGTGTGGCTGGGGATCTGGGCCGCCCGTCACCGCGTCCTGGAGGACCCCGCCACGCACCGCACGCTGCTGCGCCGCGTCACCGTCGGCTGCCTCGGCATCTCCGTCGTCGGCGCGCTCCCCTACGCGCTCATCGCCGCTGGTGCCGTGCACGTCGACGCGGCTACCGTCGAGTCCATGGCACTCCTGCACGCGGTGAGCGGCGAGTACGGAGGCCCGGGCTATGTCGCGTTGTTCGGACTGTTCGCGCTCCGGCTCAGCGGCGCCCGTCGCGGCCGGGCGCTGCTCGCCGCGGTGATCGCGCTCGGGCAGCGGTCGCTGAGCGGGTACCTGTGGCAGTCCGTGGCCTGGCTGGCGCTGTTCTCGCCGTGGGCGCTGCACCTGACCGGCACGTACACCGCCGCCGGGGCCGCGGTCGCGATCTGGCTGGTCTCCGTCGCCGCGGCGCGGGCCATGAGCGCCACCGGCAACCGTGGGCCCGCCGAGACGCTGCTGCGGCGGATCACCTACCGTCCGGGCCGATGACCGCCACCACCCGCAGGACCGTGGCCGGGACGCTCTGCGTCGCGGCCACGGTCGCCTGGCTGGTCACCGGCCGCGGCGAGTTCTGGCCACGCTGGGTGTACTTCGGCATCGGCACCGTGCTGCTCGGCCGTCTCCTGCTGCGCCGAGCGCTGCGGGTGCCGACCGGCCGGCGTCGCTGGCTCGCCCTCGACGTCGCCGCCTGCACGTTGCTCATGGCCGTGGACCTCAGCGCCTGGGTTCTCAGCGGTGGCGGGTACTTCTGGCCGATCTGGACCCTCCTCGGTGTGGCGCTGATCCTCGGACTGCACGCGTGGGTCGTCAGCCGCCCACCGGGTGCCCGCGAACGGGAACTCGCCGAACGGATCGCCACCCTGACCCGTTCCCGGCGCGGTGCCGTGGATCGCCAGGCGGCCGAGCTCAAACGGGTGGAACGCGACCTGCACGACGGCGCCCAGGCCCGGCTGGTCTCCCTGGCGCTGACCCTCGGTCTGGCCGGTGACCTGGTACGCCGCGACGCCGACGGCGCCGAGCGCCTGCTGGAGGAGGCCCGCGCCACCGCGGTCGCGGCCCTCGACGACCTCCGCACGGTCACCCAGAGCATCCACCCGGCCGTCCTCGCCGACCGCGGCCTCGGTGACGCGGTCCGAGCGCTGGCCCTCGACCTTGCCGTGCCAGTCAGGGTGAGCGGCGACCCACCCGAGGACCTCCCACCTGCCGTGCAGACCGCGGCGTACTTCGCGGTGGCCGAGGCCCTGGCCAACGTGGCGAAGCACAGTGGCGCCACGCAGGTGTCCGTGGTGTTCGACCAGACCGGCGACACGCTGCGGATCGTTGTCACCGACAACGGCACCGGCGGTGCCGACCCGGCCCGTGGCACCGGCCTGCGCGGCATCATCGAGCGGCTCGACGCCATCGACGCCCGCCTGCGGGTGAGCAGCCCCGCCGCCGGCCCGACCCGGGTCACGATCACGATCCCGGTCGACCCGTCGCTAGGGTAGGCACATGTCCGACATCGACCCCTGCGAACTGCCAGCCGACCGCCAGCGCGGTTCGAACTTCGGGTGGTCGCTCGGCATGGTGCTGCGGCGCTGGCACGAGTACGTCGAGGAGGCGTTGAAGGACCTGCCCCACGGCAGTCGCGGCTACCACATCCTGGCCGTGGTCGTCCACGAGGAGGTGCCGACACAGGTCGCCCTGGCGTCCCGCCTGGTGATCGACCGCAGCGTCCTCACGTACGTGATCGACGACCTGGAGAACGCCGGCCTGATCGAGCGGCAGCTGGACCCGCGCGACCGCCGTGCCCGCCGGATCGTGGCCACCGAGCACGGGAGGCTGGCCCTCGCCGACGCCGAGAAGCGGGTCGCGCACGCCGAGGACCACGTGCTGGCCGGGCTACCCGAGGAGCAGCGGGCGACCTTCCGCGACTTCGCCGACCGCGCCGCCGAGGCGATCCAGGCCGCCGCGCCCGGCACCGATCCCTGCGTCGCGGTCACCAGTGTCATGGGGCCGACGGACCAGTCCCCGCGCTGACCCGGGCCCGACGGTCTCGCGCGGCATTGTCGGTCTCCTCTCCGCCCTGCCGGGCAGGCGCCGGTGGGATGGGGAAGTTGCGGTTGAAGACGTTGTCCGGGTCGTACGTCGCCTTGACGGCGCGCAGCCGGCTGAGGGTGGGCTCGGGGAAGGCGTCCAGGAGCCGCTCCGGGCTCGTGTCGGACTCGAAGCTGAGGTACATGCCGTCGAGGTGCTCGTCCAGGTCCGCCCAGTGCTTGTCGAGTCGGGACCGACGCTCCGGCACGGTGGCGGCGAGCACGGAGAAGTTCTGGTCCCGGTGCGCGTACGCGGTGGTTTCCCGGGCGAGGTCGTTGACCGCTCCCCCGACGGACCGGAACTGCATGACCATCACGTCACCGGAGCCGATCATCGTCGCCATGACCTCCGCGGCCTGCGGTGTGATGTGATGCAGCAGGCCGCTGTGGCTGTCCGACAGTCCCTGGCCCCGATGCTGGTTGCCGGGCGGCGCGACGAGCGCCGGATACGGCGCGAGCTGCGCCTGCTGGTCGAGGATCGGCCCGATCTCCAGGAACGGGCTCAGCGCGGACTGCGCCGCTTCGATGTCGTCTCCGGCGTACACCAGGGTGACCTGGGCCGTCGGCGGGTCGCCGCGGCGTCCGGGGAAAAGGGAGAGGAAGCTGGTCAACTCCCGCGGCGCGTCCTCGACGAGCCGACCCCAGCGACCGAGAACGTCGGCCGTGTCGCTCGCGTCGACCACGAGCCGGGCGAAGACGACCTTGTCGACCTCGTACGCCTCCAGCTCGAGCGCGGTGACGACACCGAAGTTGCCGCCCGCGCCGCGGATCGCCCAGAACAGGTCGGGGTGCTGGTGTTCGTCGACCCGGAGCAGGCTGCCGTCCGCGGTGACGATCTCGGCGGCGACGATGTGGTCGATGGTCAGGCCGTACTTGCGCACCAGGTATCCGACGCCGGCGGTGGTGGCGAGGCCGCCGACACCCACGTCGCCGTAGTCCCCCGAGCTCATCGCCAGCCCGTACGGGGCGAGCGCCTGCGCGACGTTTCCCCAGCGGGCTCCCGGCTCCAGCCGGATCCGGCGGGTGGCCCGGTCGAGCACCTCGACCTTGTCCATCGTGGACATGTCGATGACGAGTCCGCCGTCGATCGTCGACCGTCCGCTGATGCCGTGCCCGCCGCTGCGGACGGCGAGTGGAAGCTGCTGCGTCCGCGCGTAGGCCACGGCGTCGACCACCTCGGCGGCGTTCCGGGGGCGGATCACCAGGGCCGGTGAGCCCTGCCAGCTGTAGCTGTGCCGCACCCGCTCGTACTCCGGGTCGCCGGGCTCGACGGACGTGCTGGCCAGCGACGCGGGCAGAGCGTCGTAGTCGACGCCGGGCTGGCGCTTGGCCAGGGCGACGCTCGGCCGGACCCGGCCGAGCGTGGTTTCGCTGCCCGCGCGCGCCTTGGCCACGGCCTCCCGCAGCGCGGGGGCGATCTCCTGCCCGAACGCCTCGATGAGGCGTGGGTCGTCACGGCCGATCAGGAAGGTGCTGAACCCCTCCTCGAGGACCAGTGGGAGGAGCTGATCGACCCACTGCTCGGCCGGCCCTTGGAGGAAGCCACGGCTACGCGAGGACACGTCGACCGTGAACAGGTTGAGCAGGCGACGGATCTGTCGCGGGTCGCGTCCGGCGGCCACCGCCGCCTCGTCGATGAGTCGGTTGGCGGTGGCCCGGTCCGGTGACCGGAGGTACTCCAGTGTCGGCAACCAACCGTTGGCCTTCTGGCCGGTCAACGCCAGCATCCTGGGCTGGTAGGCGCCGAGCCAGATGTTGATGTCGTGCTCCGGTGCCGGGCCGCGCCGCATGCCCGGAATCGGGTAGTACTTTCCCTCGCGCTGGAGCGGTCCGGCGGGACCGTCGTCCCAGACGCCACGCAGCACGTCGATCGCCTCGCGCAGCGCCTCGACGCCCTGCCCCGCGGTCAGCCGGCGTACGCCCATCCCCTCGATCCCGTCCCAGGAGGCACCGGCGCCGAGACCGAGTTCGAACCGGCCGTGCGACAGCCGGTCCAGGCTCACCGCGGCCCGGGCCAGGACGGCCGGCGGGCGCAGCGGCAGGTTCAGGACGTTCGCGGAGACCCGGAGCCGCTCGGTGCGGGCAGCGACCCAGCTCAGCAGAGTCCAGGTGTCCAGGAAGTCGGCGTTGTAGGGATGGTCCTGGAAGGTGGCGAGATCCAGCCCCGTCGCCTCGGTCAGCTCAGCCAACGCCACCACCCGGTCCGGGTCGTGCACGGTCGGCGTGAGGAACGTCCCGAACAGGAGGTCGTGTCCGTAATCGGGCATTGCCGTATCCACCAATCTGCTTCTCGTCAGGTATCTGTTGATCCACAACTTATTTGCCCGCCCGCACATTCCGTCCAGGGCGAGGTGTGTTGGTCACAACATGAGTTGTCGAACAAACGGTGAGCATCGGACGCGTTCGGCCGGAGGTCAGGAGCGGTTGCTCTACGCTCACCACCGGGTTCTTGCCAACCGACGAAAGATCGACTCATGGCCACCACGGACACCCCCGCCGCCATCCGCGCCTTCATCGACGCGACCAACAGCGGCGACTCAGAGGCCTTCGCCGCCGCCTTCACCGACGACGCCTACCTCAACGACTGGGGCCGCGAGTATCGGGGCCGTGACGGCGTACGCGACTGGGACGGGACGGACAACATCGGCAAGCAGTCGCACTTCGAGATCGTCGCGATCGAGCCCGGGTCCGATCCCGACAGCTACGTCGTCACCCTCACGGTGACCGGAAACGGCTACAACGGCACCGGCCCGATGACCTTCCACCTGCGCGGCAACCTCATCGCGAGCCTGCGGATCAGCTGACGGCCGCGCCACCTCGGGGCGCCCGGAACCGCGCCGACCCGCCACTCCCGTGGACGTGCGTCCACGATTGACAGCACATCGACGCGCTGCTATTTGTTAACAGAGTTTCCTGATGCTTGCGGCGCCCACGGGGTCGATCCGCCGCACGGGGGCCACCGACCCGCCGGCGGCACGCCGCCCCGTCCCCGAGGAGCGCCATGCTTCGCAAGAGGTCAGCCGCCTACGTCGTGGGCGCGCTGCTCGGCGGCACCGCGGCGGTCGGGTACGGCCTGCCGTCGGCCAGCGCGGCGGCCGCCGGCCCGATCACCGGCCTCGGCGGCAGGTGCGTCGACGTCGCCGGAGCCAACCCGGCCAACGGCACCGCCGTCCAGCTCTACGACTGCAACGGCAGCGCGGCCCAGACGTGGACGGTCGGCAACGCCGACAACTCGGTCCGGGCGCTGGGCAAGTGCCTGGACGTCACCGCCGCGTCGACCGCCAACGGCGCCAAGGTGCAGCTGTACGACTGCAACAACACCGGCGCCCAGAAGTGGACGGCCACCAACGGCGCGCTGGTCAACACGGGCTCCGGCAAGTGCCTCGACGTCACGGATCGGAGCACCGCGAACGGCGCCCGGTTGCAGATCTGGAGCTGCTCCGGCGCCACCAACCAACGGTGGACCCTGCCCGGTGGTGGCACCCCCACCCCGACCGTCCCGGCCGGGCGCAACCTCGACGACCCGGCGAAGAAGGACGTCGCCATGCAGCTCGTCTCGGCAGCGGAGAACTCGTCGCTCGACTGGCGCGCGCAGTTCTCCTACATCGAGGACATCGGCGACGGGCGGGGCTACACCGCCGGCATCATCGGCTTCTGCTCCGGCACCGGCGACATGCTCGAACTGGTCGAGGCGTACACCCGCACCAAGCCGGGCAACGTGCTGGCCTCGTACCTGCCGGCGCTGCGCGCGGTCAACGGCACCCCCTCGCACGCCGGTCTCGACCCCAACTTCCCCCGCGACTGGCGGGCCGCGTCCACCGACACCGTCTTCCGGGCCGCGCAGGAGGCCGAGCGGGACCGGGTGTACTTCAACCCGTCGGTACGCGACGGCAAGGCCGACCAGGTCCGGGCGCTCGGCCAGTTCGCCTACTACGACGCGGCCGTCATGCACGGGTACGAGGGCATGCGGGCGATCCGCAACCGCGCACTGGCCCGGGCGAAGCCTCCGGCGCAGGGCGGCGACGAGCGCACCTGGCTCCACGCCTTCCTCGACGAGCGGGTCATCGAAATGAGGAAGGAGGCGGCCCACTCGGACACGTCCCGCGTCGACACGGCTCAGCGGGTGTTCCTCAACAACGGCAACTTCGACCTGAACACGCCACTGGCGTTCGCCGTCTACGGGGAGCAGTTCCGCATCGGCTAGGTGCCCTTGCCTTGACGTCGGCGACAAGGTTTAGCGTGGTCGTGACGGGCTGGCGGAGGGGGTCGGATACTAATCGGTGAGCTGGCGGAACGGGCTGGCACAAGCACCCGCGCCCTGCGCTACTACGAGGCGCACGGCTTGGTACGCCCAGAGCGCTCCGCCAACGGCTACCGGGTCTACGACGAGGCGGAACTCCGGGTCGTACGGGAGATCCGCGCGCTGCTCGACGTCGGCTTCGGCCTCGACGACGTCCGTCCGTTCGTCGCCTGTCTTCGGGCTGGCAACGCGTCCGGCGGCGTCTGCCCGGACTCGGTGGTGGTGCTGCGACGCAAGCTCACCGAGGTCGACGCCTACCTCGACCAGCTCGGCGCGGTCCGCCAGCAGCTCCACACCCAGCTCACCCACGCCATCGCGCACCGGGAGGAAACATGCCCCAGGAAACGGCAATCGGCTCACTAGTCACCGTCACCGACGACACGTTCGCCGAGCTGGTGCTGGCCAGCGATCGACCCGTGGTGGTCGACTTCTGGGCGGAGTGGTGCCCGCCCTGCAAGGCGATCGAGAAAAGCCTGGCCGAGCTGGCCGGGGAGTTCGGCGAGCGGATGGTCGTGGCCAAGCTCAACTCCGACGAGAACCCGGAGGCCACCCGGCGCTACAGCGTCATGTCCCTGCCGACGCTGCTGGTGTTCCGCCAGGGCGAGGTCGTCGGCTCGACCGTGGGGTCCAGGCCGAAGACACACCTCCGGCAGATCCTGACCACACAGGCCGACCTGTAAGGGTCAGCGGCGGCTGAGCTCCGCCTCGAGTCGCTGGATGAGCGTCTTGCGGGCTTTTCCATCGCGCTCCCGCCGCAGGGCCGACTTGAGCTGTCGCGTGTCGAGGCCACGGACCAGCTTGACGGCCTCGGCGACCGACATCTCCGACATCCGTCCGGCCGTCGTGGCGTCCCGGCGGGCCCGACTGGCCGGCCCCGTGTTGGCCACGAACTGTCTGCCGGTTCGCGACGCCTTCCGTTTCTTGGTGTCGGTGGCGCGCTTCTCGTCCTCCGACAGCTCCTCCCAGGCCTTCTTCGGCAGGTAGCGACTGGTTGTGTCGCCGTGCCGGGCCCGGGTGTCGCCCTCCCTGGTCTGCCAGTCCTCCGCGCCCCACCGTTGCAGGGACTTCTGCCGCTCGTCCTTGGGGCCCAGGAATCCCCCGCCGCGCCTCTTGTACTCCTGGGTGACCAGTTGTGACTTCCGCGCCGACCACTGTCCCGGTCTGCCACCCTTGTCGGAGGACTTGATCTCTTCCTTGATCTGCTCTCTGAGCTCGGGCTTCGTGTACCGCGCCATGGATCGCAGCTACCCGGGACCACACCGTCCATGCCTCCCGCGCGGCGGCTTGACCTCAACCTCACACGAGGTTCTAGCCTTCTTCGCGGAGGTACGGCATGAGCATGGAAGTTACCGCGTGGACGTCCCTGCACCACGCGATGAACGCGCAGGACGAACGACCACTGTCCCGGGCGACCCTGAAGCGCATCGCGCGGTTCGCGCGGCCGCACCGAGCTTTGATCATCAGGTTCCTGCTGTTGAGCGTGGTGACAGCGGCCCTCACGGTGGCGGCACCGGTCCTCGCCGGACGGGTCGTGGACGCGATCGTCGACGGCGCCGACAGCGGCATCGTGATCCGGTTGGCCGTGCTGATCGCCGTGATCGCCCTGGCCGAAGCCGGCCTGGGCCTGGTGACGCGGTTCCTGTCCGCCAGCATCGGCGAGGGACTGATCGTCCAGCTGCGGACAGCCGTCTTCGATCACGTCCAGCGCATGCCGGTGGCGTTCTTCACCCGGACCCGCACCGGTGCGCTGGTCAGCCGTCTGAACAACGACGTGATCGGCGCGCAGCGGGCCTTCAGCAACACCCTGTCGGGTGTGGTCGGCAACGCCGTGACACTGCTCCTGACGCTGGCGGTGATGCTCAGCTTCTCGTGGCAGATCACGCTGCTGGCGCTCGTCCTGCTGCCCATCTTCGTCCTCCCGGCCCGGCGGATGGGTTCGCGGCTCGCCCGGTTGCAGCGCGAGGCGGCGGAGCACAACGCGGCCATGAGCACCCGGATGACCGAGCGCTTCTCGGCACCCGGCGCGACACTGGTCAAGCTGTACGGACGTCCGGCCGAGGAGTCGGCCGAGTTCGCGGCGCGGGCGCGGCGGGTGCGCGACATCGGCATCCGTGCCGCCATGCTCCAGTGGGTCTTCATCACCGCGCTCACCGTTGTCGGCTCGTTGGCGCTGGCACTGGTCTACGGGCTGGGGGGTCTCTACGCCCTTCGGGGCAGCCTCGACGCCGGCACCGTGGTCGCGCTCGCGCTGCTGCTGTCGCGCCTCTACGCGCCGTTGACGTCGCTGGCCAGCGCCCGGGTCGAGGTGATGAGCGCCCTGGTGAGCTTCGAGCGGGTGTTCGAGATCCTCGATCTCAAGCCGCTGATCCTCGACAGGTCCGACGCCCGGCCGCTCCCGGACGGGCCGGTCGCGGTCGAATTCGACGCGGTACGGTTCGGCTACCCCTCGGCCGACAAGGTGTCCCTCGCCTCCCTTGAGGACGTGACGAAGCTCGATACGCGCGGCGGTGAGGAGGTGCTGCACGGCGTGTCGTTCCGCGCCGAAGCCGGGCAGATGGTGGCCCTCGTCGGCTCCTCCGGAGCGGGCAAGTCGACGATCGCCCAACTCGTGCCGCGCCTGTACGACGTCGAGGGTGGCACGGTGAAGCTCGGCGACGTCGACGTACGCGACCTGTCGGCCGAGTCGATCCGAACGGCACTCGGCGTGGTGACCCAGGACGGGCACCTGTTCCACGAGAGCATCCGCGCCAACCTGGTTTTCGCCCGGCCGGATGCGACCGAGGAGGAGATGTGGGAGGTACTGGGACGGGCCCGGCTCGACACCCTGATCCGCTCACTTCCGGATGGGCTCGACACCGTCGTCGGTGAACGGGGGTACCGCCTGTCGGGCGGGGAACGGCAACGCCTCACCATCGCGCGGCTACTGCTGGCCCGTCCCCGTGTGGTCATCCTCGACGAGGCCACGGCGCATCTGGACTCCACGTCGGAAGCCGCCGTACAGGACGCCCTCGCCGAGGCCCTGACCGGCCGGACCAGTGTGGTCATCGCGCACCGGCTGTCCACCATCCGTGCGGCCGACCAGATCCTCGTCGTCGAGGACGGACGCATCGTGGAACGCGGGCGCCACAGCGAGCTGCTCGCCGCCGGTGGCCGGTACCAGGACCTGTACCGCACCCAGTTCGACCAGGACGGGCCGGCGGCCCAGGAGGAGCGCGTCGCGGCCGTCTGAGAAATGCCTTCGTACCGCCGCCCGCCACGGTGCGTCCGTAGCGGGCGGCGGCAACCCGGCGTCAGTCGTCGTCGCCGGCCCTGTCGTCATCGTCATCGTCGTTCCGGTCGTCGCCGTCGTCGTCACCGTCGTCGACGGACTCCTGTTCGGCCTTGACCACCGTGCCGTTGTCCCGGTCGACGTCCACCTCGTGCTCGATGTCGCCGGCGATGATCTCGACGCTCCAGACTGGTCGGCCGTGCTCCTGCTCGGCCTCCACCTCGGTGATCCGGCCGCCGCCGGCCCTGGCGAGCGCGATCTCGCCGGCGCGCTGCTCGTTGACCGCCGCGCCCGCCGGCGAACCACCTCCCGACGGCGTACCGCTGGTGCTCGGCGCGGCGGTCGTGCCGCTGGTACCCGGCGCGGGCGTCGTGCCGCGGGTGGCGCTGTCGTCCGGCGCGTCCGTGGCCGTCGGACCGACGGTGGCGGCGGCGAGTGTCGTGCCGCTGGCCCGTGGGTCGCCGGCGGCGCTCACGCCGACGGCGACCCCGGCCACGGCCAGCACCGCCGCTCCGCCGACCGACGCCAGGAGCAGAGAGCTGCGCTTCATCGTGATGCCCACCTTTCCTCGGTTGTCGACTTCGAGGATCGGTTGGATCGGGATAGCGCCGCGCTGTCCGGACGCTAAGGCCGGGTTAAGCCGTTCCCGGCGGGCCTGGGCCCGCCGTCCACCGCTGGTCGCCCGGGCGTCGGCGGCCCGAGCCGGAGCAGCACCTGCACCCCGCCCTCCGGACCGGTACGCAGCTCCAGCCGACCGCCGCCGGCCTGCGCGGCACGGCGGGCGATGTCCAGGCCGAGGCCGGTCGACCCGGCCGGGCTGGCACCCCGCCGCACCGCCCCGGCCGGCATCCCCGGGCCATCGTCGGTGATCGTGAGCAGCGCCTGGCCCTCTTCCCGGGCGAGCCGGACGGCGAACGGCGTGCCGTCGGGGGTGTGCGCGAAGACGTTGCCGAGCAGGGCGTCCACGGCCGCCGCCAGATCGTCGGCGGGCACACCGACCGGAAGCGGGCCGGGCGCCAGGTCGAGGGTGACGGTCCGGCCGGTGTCCTCGGCCAGCACCGACCAGAACGCGACCCGGTCGGCGACGATCGTCGCGGCGTCCGAGGTGGCCGCTCCCGTCGCCGGTGACCGGCGCCAGCGGGCCTGCCGGATCAGGCCGGTGACCGCCCGTTCCAGCCCGTCGGCGGCGGCGGTGATCCGTGCCGCGTCGTCCGGGTCGCGCAGCGACTCCGCCTCCAGCCGCAGCGCCGTCAGCGGCGTCCGCAGCCGGTGCGACAGGTCGGCGACCTGCTCGCGCTCCTGGAGCAGGAGCACCTGGATCCGCCCGGCAAGGTGGTTGAGGGCCCCGGCCACCTCACGCAGCTCCGCCGGGCCGGCCGGCACGACCCGGGCGTCCAGCTCGGCGTTCGCGAGCCGGTGGGACACGGCGGAGAGGTCGCTGATCGGCCGGACCAGGGTGCGCGCCAGCCGGTCGGCGACCACCAGCCCGATCACCACCAGGACCACTCCGAGCAGGGCCAGCACCAGCCAGGCCCGGGTCACCCCGGCGGTCAACTCGTGCGGAGGCACCAGGATCCGGATCACTCCGGTGCCGTCGGCCCGGCCCTGCACCGCGATGACCACCTCCCGGCCGGCCGCCGACTCCCCCGTGAGGCTCTGCCCGCGCGCGGCCAGGGCCACTGCGGGCGTACGGGGCACCGGGGCGCCGAGCACCGTGCCGTCCGGCAGGAAGACGCTCACCGGTCGACCGGACTCCGCGGCGAGCTGCTCGACGGTGAGCCGGATGGTCGCCGCGTCGGCGGTGCCGACCACCGGTACCAGGCTCTGCGCGTCAGCGGTGGCCCGGACGGTGGCCCGGTCCTCGGCGACGGTGCGGACCAGCAGCGCCAGCGGCACGAGGAACGCGATCAGGGTGAGGACGCTGACCGCGGCGACCAGCAGCGCGAGCCGGGCCCTCACCGCTGTGCCCCCGGCGCCTCCAGCCGCACCCCGACGCCGCGCACGGTGTGCAGGTAGCGGGGTTCCAGAGCGCTCTCACCCAACTTGCGGCGCAACCAGGACAGGTGCACGTCGACGGTCTTGTCGGCGCCGCCGTACGGGATCTGCCAGACCTCGGTGAGCAGCTCGCGCTTGGTGACCACCTGACCCGGCCGGCCGGCGAGGTGGTGCAGCAGATCGAACTCGCGGGGCGTCAGCTCGACCGTCGTGCCGTCCAGGGTGACCTGTCGGGCCCGGGGGTCGATCCGCAGCCCGCCGACGACGAGTGCAGGGTCCTGCGGGCCGGTGCCGGAGGTGCCCCGCCGGAGCACGGCCCGCGCGCGGGCGTCGAGCTGGGCCGCGGTGAACGGCTTGACCACGTAGTCGTCGGCCCCCGCGTCGAGGACCCGGACGATTTCGGCCTCGTCGTCGCGGGCGGTGGCCACGATGACCGGCACCGAGCTGACCGCCCGCAGCATCCGCAGCAGCTCACGTCCGTCCAGGTCGGGCAGCCCCAGGTCGAGCACGACGAGGTCGGGCCGGTCGTCCAGCGCGTCGCGGAGCCCGGCCATCGCGGTCGAGGCGGCGGCCACCGCGTGGCCGCGTTCCCGCAACGCCCGGATCAGCGGTGTACGGATCGTCAGGTCGTCCTCGATGAGCAGCAGGCGGGCCACAGCTGGCAGGCTAGCCGCTGCGGCGGGGACCGAGGCGGACGTTAACCGTGCCTTAGCCTCCGGATATGCCGGCGACAACGATGGATCGGGGATAGTCGGGGGATGGGCCGTCGTCCGATCCTCGTCGCCACCGGGTGGGTGGCCACCGCCGCCGTGGCCACCCTGATCGGGTTGGGCGCGATCCGGCTGGTGGGCGAGAGCATCACCGGCACCCCGGGCGGGATACGCAGCGAGGCGGACATCGAACGCGCGCTCGCCTCGCCGGAGCCGGCGCCCGCCGGCACGACGGGCGCCTCACCGTCCACGGCGAGCGCGGCGCCGACCGCGAGCTCCGGGGTCCGTCGGGGTTTCGCCACCGCGGGCGGCACGGCCGTGGCCGAGTGCGGCGCCGACGGGGTACGCCTCGTCTCCTGGGCTCCTGCCCAGGGCTACCGGGTCCGCGACGTGGATCGGGGGCCGGACGACGACGTCGAGGTAAAGTTCGAGGGGTCGGCCGGCGAGTACGAGCTGAAGGTGCGCTGCATCGGCTCGGAGCCGGTGGCCGTCGCCGACGACTAGCCCGCTGGCCGCTCACGATCCGCGGCCCTACCGATGGCGACCATGCGCAGCGTCTCCTCCCGGCGACGGACGAGCAGTGCACCGGCCAGGAACGTCACCGGTGGGACGAGAACCAGCATCGCCCACTGCACGGGCACCAGGGCGATGGTGTGTCCCATGTGCATCGTGGAGGTGGCCCAGCCGGCGAGGGCACTGTCGATCACGAGGGCGAGCGCGGCCACCGGCAGGAGCATGACGACGATCCGCCGACGTACCCCGGGGTCGAGCGTGGCCAGCGCGACCAGCATGGCCAGCGCGGCGGCCACCAGACCGGCGACGTAGAGCCAGAGGACCAGCTCACTGCTGGCCTCAAGGCCGTAGAAGATTTGGTAACTGACCCCGCCGTCAGGGTCGAACCCGGGCCTGTTCACCCGGTTGACCTCCAGCAGCGCGACCGCCGCGGCCGGCGCGAGCAGCAGCGCCAACAACCGGCGTACGCCCAGCAGCGCGAGCAGCCGGTGCCGCGGAGCCAGCACGGTGAGTGCGACGGCCGCCACCACGGCGAGCGCGAACTGCGGCAGGGTGTCCACCACGTACGTCAGGTTGTCGCTGGCCTGCGGTGCGACCAGCGCGCCCCAGCCGATCACGCCGGCCCAGGCCAGACCGGCGGCCACCCAGCGCCACCCGGCCAGAGCGGCCGCGCAGACGACCGCCCAGCCGGCCACGCGCAGCCAGTCGACGAGGTCGGGGCCTCCCGGCCCGAATCCCGGCGGCAGACCCGGGTTCCGGACGAGCTGGTCAAGCAGCGACTTCCCGGCGAGGGCGAGCAGAAGGAGCCCGCCCAGCAGGCCGGTCACCGCCGCCGCGTCCGCCCAGGTCGACTCGGTGAACCCTCGTGCGTTCACCCGCAGCCGGGCCCGCAGCCCGGCACCGACCAGATTCAGCACGTCACCGGCGACGGGTCGCCGCTGGCCCGGCCGCGCGCCGGCGACGAGCACGGCCAGCATCTCGTCCTCGTACGCCCGGCGGTGCTCCCACGGGTAGACGGCCAGCAGCCGCCGGTAGCGGCGCTCCAGGTCGTCGCTGCTCACGCCGCACCCCCGTCGGTCAGCAGGCCGCCGCGGCGCAGCCGTACGCGAGCCGCGTCGGCGTTGTGCCGCAGGCGGGCCGCCTCCTCGGCGAGTCGACGCGCGCCGAGGGCGGTGAGTCGGTAGTAGCGGCGCAACCGCGACTGCACCACCTCCTCGCGCTCGACCTCGATGAGGCCGTCGGCGCGGAGCCGGTCGAGAACGGCGTAGAGGGTGCCCGCGCGAAGGCGCACCCGGCCGTCGGAGATGCGCAGCACGTCCTCGATGACGGCATAGCCGTGCCTGGGTGCCTCGGCCAACGCGGTGAGCACCAGGAACGTCGGCTCCCGAAGTGGACTCTCGGTCATACCGAAAAGCATATACCGATAGCCGGCATATGCAATGGAAGTCCAACACGGACGTGGCCAGCACGGGTTTCCCCGTGCCGGCCACGTCATCGGTGATGGTTCAGCTCGCGTACGCCTCCAGCTCCCAGAGCGAGTGGCCCCACGGCGTGCCCCGGGCGGTGCCGTAGATCCGCAGGTAGCGACCGTTGGCGCCGAGCGCGGTGTGCTCGTCCACACCGCCGTCGGCGCCGGTCACCGTCTTCACGGTGGTCCAGGTGGTGCCGTCGTTCGAGGTCTGGATGACGTACGCGCTGCTGTACGCCGCCTCCCAGCTCAGCTTCACCCGGCCGATCGCGGTCGGGCTGCCGAGGTCGACCCGGATCCACTGCGGGTCGGAGAACGCGCTCGACCACCGGGTGGTGAGGCTGCCGTCCACCGCCTGGGCGCCGGACACGTCGGCCCCCTCGTTGCTGGACGTCAGAGTCGGCTTGTTCAACAGCAGGTTGGGGCCGGGGCCGGTCGGGCCGCCGGTGCCGCCGTACACCTCGAACTCGAACAGCGAGTAGCCCCAGGCGGTGCCCCGGGTGGTGCCGGTGAGCCGGATGTACCGGCCGGAGCCGGTGAGCCCGGTCAGGTCGTCCACCCCGCCGTCACCGCCGGTCACCGTCCGGATCGTGGTGAAGTTGACCCCGTCCGGTGAGGTCTGGATCTGGTATCCACTGCCGTACGCCGCCTCCCAGGTCAGCTTGACCCGGTTGATGCTGTAGCTCGCGCCCAGGTCGACGTCGATCCACTGCGGGTCGCTGAACGCGCTGCCCCAACGGGTGCCGAGCGCCCCGTCGAACGCGTTGGCCGCGACGTAGGCGCCCTCGAAACTGGATGCCCGCGCCGGCTTGCCCCGGGCCAGGTTGGCGCCCGGCTCGGGGTCCGGGTCGGGTCCGGGACCGCCGGGGCTGGTGGAGAGGGTGAACTCGTCGACGTCGTACATCCCGCCGCCGCCCTTGAACACCAGGAACAGGGTGCGCGTACCGGTCGGGGCGGTGACCCCGCCGGTGAACGAGGCGAACGTGCCGTGCCCGCCGGTGGGTGTCACGGTGGTCGAGCCGACCAGCGGCCCGGTGGGCGAGTCGACCCGTAGCTCCAGCGTGCCGCCGGCACCGGCCGGGGCTCCTGCCCGGACGCTGAACGACTGGACGCCGGTCAGGTTGTACGGGCGGAACGAGATCCAGTCGTTGTTGTCGATGTACCCGACCGCGGCGCCACCGTGGGCCGCACCCGGCGCGACGACCTGGACGCCGGACGAGTCACCGAAGTGCTCGGCCTGCCGTACCCGTGGCTGCAGGACCGCCTGGGTGTGCGTGGTCAGCGGCGGCTGGCCGCCCCCGCCCAGGTCGGTGTACTCGGCGTCGATGATGCCGAAGATGTTCGCCGCGGTGTCGTGCTCGCCGTCGGCCGAGGTCTGGATGACCCCGGTGCAGCCCTGCACACTGCTGAGCTGGTGGCCGTGCGAGTCGTGACCGAGGACGTAGTTCACCTTCACCCGGGCGCAGTCGATCGCACCGTCCTGCGCGTCGGTGACGGTGACGGTGAACGGCACGGCGTCCCCGAAGGCGAACGTCCGCCCGTTCAACGGGGTGTTCACGGTGACCACCGGCGCGCTGTTGCCGACCGTGATGACCACGCTCGCGGTGGCCGCCTTGCCGGTGGTGTCCCGGACCGTCAACGTCGGGCTGCGGGTCCCGTTCGTGGTGTACGTGAAGCTCGGGTTCGCCGCGGTCGAATCGGTGGTGCCGTTGTTGTCGAAGTCCCAGGCGTAGGTGAACGGGTCACCCTCCGGGTCGAGGGTGCCGGCCGAGGAGAAGGCAACGGTCAACGGCGCCGTACCGCTGGTCGGGGTGGCCGAGACCACCGGACGTGGCGCCCTGCCCGTGCGGGCGTACTCGATCCGGTAGAGCGCCGAGTTGGCGTCGCCGTTGAACCAGCCGGTGCCGTAGTCGAGCACGTAGAGCGCGCCGTCCGGGCCGAACTCCATGTCCATGACCTGGGTGCCGGTCCACGGGAACGGATTGATCTTCAACGGTTGGCCGGCCGGGTCGAGCTTGATGTTCTTGATCCAGCGACGGCCGAACTCACCGGCGAAGTAGGTCCCGTCGTAGTACGCCGGGAACGCCACGTCGGAGGGGTTGTTCGGGTTGTACCGGTATACCGGGCCGCCCATCGGGGACAGCCCGCCCCCGGTGAACTCCGGCGGGGAGCCGGAGCCGCCGTAGGGCAGCCACGCCGGGACCGCCGGCGGCAGCTGGGTGACGCCGGTGTTGTTGGGCGAGTTGTTCACCGGCCCGCCCGCGCAGTCGAACTTCGGCCCGGACGGGCCGGACGGGAAGGTGTAGTCGTTGTAGGCGTCGTTCCGGGCGGTGCAGTACGGCCAGCCGTAGAACCCGGGCCGGTCGATCCGGGCGAACTCCACGTTGCCCGCCGGCCCTCGGTTCGGGTCGGCGGTGCCCGCGTCCGGACCGTAGTCACCGAGGTAGACGATGCCGGTGGCCCTGTCCACGCTCATCCGGAACGGGTTGCGGAAGCCCATCGCGTAGATCTCCGGACGGGTCCGTGCGGTGCCCGGGGCGAACATGTTGCCGGCCGGGATGGTGTACCCGCCCGCCGCGCCGGGCTTGATCCGGAGGACCTTGCCGCGCAGGTCGTTGCTGTTCGCCGAGGTGCGTTGAGCGTCGAAGGCCGGGTTACGGCCGGCCCGCTCGTCGATCGGGGTGAACCCGGCCGAGTCGAACGGGTTGGTGTCGTCGCCGGTGGACAGGTACAGGTTGCCGGCCGCGTCGAAGTCCATGTCACCGCCGACGTGACAGCACATGCCCCGGCTCGTCGGCACGTTCAGGATCAGCGTCTCGCTTGCCAGGTTGAGGGTGTTGTCCGCGTTGACCGTGAACCGGGACAGCCGGTTGACGCCGTCCCAGCGGGCGAAGTCGGCCGGGGTGCCGGTGGCCGGTGCGCCGCCACCGGGGGTGTCCAGTGGTGGCGCGTAGTACGCGTACACCCAGCGGTTGGTGGCGAAGTTCGGGTCGGCCTTGATGCCCTGCAGGCCCTCCTCGTCCCCGGTGTAGACCGGCAGGGTGGCGGCGACCTTGGTGTTGCCCGCCGCGTCGGTGTGCCGGATCACGCCGTTGCGCGAGGTGTGCAGCACACCCCGGTCGGGCAGGACGGTCAGGCTCATCGGCTCGCCGGTCTCGGCCGCGCCCTTGGCCAGCTCCACCTGCTGGAAGCTGCTGGTGACGGTGGCGCCGCAGTCCGCGCCGACCGTCCCGGACGCCGTCATGATGCCGCCGAGCAGGTGCTGACGGAAGTTCGCGTCGGTGTACGACGCGTCGGTGTGGCCGAGGCCGGTGTACCAGGACCGCCCTCCGGAGTAGTTCTGGCACCAGGAGATCGGGTGGTCGGGGCCCATGCTCCCGCCGCTGTAGGTGCTCTCGTCCAGGGTCGCCAGCACGTGCACGTTGCCGCGTGGGTTGGCGCGGTAGTTGTACAGCTCGTCGAACCGGCTCCACCGCTGCGGCAGCGTCGCGGTGGACGGGTGCACCTGGTCGGCGACCTTGACGGTGGCGGTCTGCTCGGCCGGGTGCGAGGCGAAGTACGCCCCGACCAGCCCGCCGTACCAGGGCCAGTCGTACTCGGTGTCGGAGGCGGCGTGCAGACCCACGTACCCACCGCCGCCCTGGATGTAGCGCTCGAACGCGGCTTGCTGGGCGGCGTTGAGCACATCGCCGGTGGTGGACAGCCAGATCACCGCGGCGAACCGGTCCAGGTTGGCGTCGGTGAACTGGGCCGCGTCCTCGGTGGTCTCGACGGTGAACCCGTTGGCGGCGCCGAGCTGCTGGATGGCGGTGATGCCCGGGGTGATGGAGCCGTGCCGGAATCCGGCGGTCTTGGTGAACACCAGCACGGTGAACGGTGCGGCGCTGGCCACGGGTGGCACGGCCGCGATGCCGCCCACGACGAGGATCGCGCTCAGCACGGCGCCGAGCCACGATCTCAGGGATCTGCGCACGGTAGGTCCTTTCCCGGTGCGGGGGGCGTGCGCCGATCACGCCTGGGTGGTGGGCAGGGTGGTGCCGAGCCTGGTTGCGGTCGCCGGAGGTGCCGTTCGCCGCCACGAGCGCGACACATGTAAATGCATCGTTGCGGCTGGGTCGCGGGCGCGTCAAGCACTCTCCCACCATTCGTGAGAGCGTTATCTCCGCAGGTCAACCGCGACTCCAGCAGGCGAGATCAGATTACGGTTTTTCATCCGGGCGTCCGCCCGGACCCAGATCCTCGGGCTGGCGGCGCGTAGCCTGGGCGGATGGCGATTCTGCGCTTCGCGAGGGGTCTCGGTGGCTGACGCGGACGATGTTCGCCGTCTGGCGCTGGCCCTGCCGCAGGCGGTCGAGATCGACAGCGAGGGCTTCGACTTCCGCGTGGGTGGCAGGGGTTTCGTCTGGTCCTACCCGGAGCGCAGTCCGGGCAAGCCGCGCCAGATCCGAACCGATGTCGCGGTGGTGTTCGTCGGCGACGAGGCCGAGAAGCAGGCTCTGCTGCTCGGGGAGCCCGACCTCTTCTTCACCACGCCCGGCTACGACGGCCTGCCACTGGTGATGCTGCGCCTGGCGGAGGTGGGCGTCGATCGCCTGACGGAGCTCGTGACCGACGCGTGGCGGATGCGTGCGCCGCAGGCGCTCCTCGACGACCTCGGGGAAGGAAGCCTTCGCCTGGGCTGATCCGTCCGCCCCGGCGAGGGCGGCGGACTCAGTCGCGAGGGTTGCCCCGGTCCTCGAACTCGTACGTCGTGGTCAGGGCCTCCGGCAGATCGGGGACCAGGGCGTTGGTGCCGTCGACGACCTGGACGTAACGCTTGCCCTGGAAGATCGAGTAACTGCCGTCGGCGACCTGCTCGATCGTGAAGAGCTGCGTCTGCGCGGTCGTGTCACACACCCGACCGCGGACGCTTCCCGGCACGGCGTCGTGCACCACGGTCATGCAGACCCGGCTGGCGCCGCTTGCCGCGGCCAGCATGATCCGGAATCTGTTTCCTTCGGGGCGCAGGACCCAGAGCGCGCGGTCGTCGATGCCCTGCTCGGTGCTGGCCCGCACCCGGTCGTCGTCACGGCCGATCGCCAGCGCCGCCCGACCGATGCCGGGCACCACGATGAGAACCTGCCGCCGGCCGCCGAGGATCTCCTGCGGTCCGGCCGGGGCGGTCACGGACGGGACGACCGACGGCGAGACCGTGGCCGTGGCCGCAGGCCCGACAGCCCGATCCGGCGTCTGGTCCCGTGCCGGCAGGAGGGCGGCGCCAGCGGCCACGACCAGCACGGCCAGTCCCGCCCCGTAGACGGCCGCGCGGCGCCGCCGGCGCTGCTCGCCACGGCGGCGCAGCGTCCCCGCTGCGGGCAGCGTCGTGACTCGTCGGACCGCGTCCGCGATAGCCGTCAGGTCGTGGTGCGGATCAGTCATGGGAGGTTTCCTCCTGCCGAGCCTCGTTCAGCATCCCGGCCATGGCCCGCCGGCCACGGGCGAGGTACGTCTTGACGGTCCCGACGGGCGCCTGCATCTCGGCTGCCACCTCGGCGACGCTGAGATCGTTCAGGTGGTGCAGCACGACGGCGCGACGCTGGTTGGCGGTCAGCCGTTGCAGCGCCTGCAGCAGGGCGACGTGGTCCTCGTTGAGTCCGGGCACGCTCTGGTCGACGGCGGCCCGGCGGTGTGCGCGCAACCGGTTGAACGTCTTGCGCCAACTGCTCACCGCGATTCGGGAGGCGACCCGGCGGACCCACGCCTCCGGGCTGTCCGCCTCGCGGACGGTCGACCAGCGCTGCCACGCCCGGGTGAAGGCCTCGGCGACGGCGTCCTCCGCCTCGCTGCGGTTGCCGGTGAGGGCATAGACGTGACCCACGATCCGGCCGGCGCAGGCCGCGTAGAGGGCGTCGAACTCCTCGGCGTCACGCATCTGACCTGCGCTCTCCGACGTCTCGTCCCGTGGTCACCGGCGCATGTAACCGGGAGGGGCACCCGGGCGCGCCCGCGCGGTGGGTGATTGTGGCGACCGTCACACCCCTGAAGATCAACCCGCCGGCCGTGCCAGGCGTCATCGTGCCGTCCCGGGAGACGCCCGTGGCGGAGAGGACGATGTGCGACGACGGCAACGACGCGCCCTGACAGCCGGAGTGCTCGCGACCGCGCTGGCAGCGGCGGGCCTCACGGCTTCCCCGGCCGACGCGCAGGAGAAGCCTGCGGCAACGGTCTCCGGACCGCGCGGCACCTTCACTTTGATCACCGGGGACCGGGTGTCGCTGGACGCGGACGGCCACCCGCGGATCGAGCGGGGACCGGGACGGGCCGACATGCGGTTCGTGAGCAGCCGAGAGGGTGGCCACCAGTACGTCATCCCGGTCGACGCGGTGCCGATGCTGCGTGACGGGCGGCTCGACCGGCGGCTGTTCGACCTCACCGCGCTCGGCGACTTCGGCTACGACGACCGGAGGGCCGAGCTTCCGCTGCTGGTCACGTACCCGGAGAACATGGCGACGCGGGCGCGGTCCGCCGCCGGAGCCGCGCGGGTGCGGGCCGACCTGCCCGCCGCCAACGCGCTGGCCGTGCGGGCGGGCCTGGACGACCGGGTCGAGCTGTGGTCGTCACTCACCCGCGGCACGTCGTCGGCGCGCGCGCTCGCCGCCGGGATCACCCACGTCTGGCTGGACGGCAAGCGCCACGTCTCCCTCGATCGCAGCGTGCCGCAGATCGGCGCCCCGACGGCCTGGCAGGCGGGCTTCGACGGCGACGGCGTGACGGTCGGGGTGCTGGACACCGGCATCGACGCCAACCACCCCGACTTCGCCGGGCAGATCGCCGCGATCCACGACTTCACCGGCGGCAACGACCCCGGCGACACGGTCGGCCATGGCACCCACGTGGCGTCGACGATCGCCGGCAGCGGCGCCGCGTCCGGCGGCAGGTACCGGGGCGTGGCACCCGGCGCGAAGCTGGTCGTCGGCAAGGTCTGCGCCACCACGGAGTGCCAAGACTCGGACATCATCGCCGGCATGCAGTGGGCGGCCCAGCAGGCCCGGGTGGTCAACCTGAGCCTCGGTGACACGGACACGCCGGCTCTCGATCCGCTGGAGACCGCGGTCCAGGACCTCAGCCAGCGGTACGGCACCCTCTTCGTGGTCGCCGCCGGGAACGAGGGCAAGCCGAAGTCGGTCTCGACGCCGGCCTCCGCTGACGACGCCCTCGCCGTCGCCGCGGTCGACGCCGACGACCAGCGGGCCTACTTCTCGAGCCGGGGCCCCCGCGTCGGCGACAACCACATCAAGCCCGAGATCAGCGCGCCCGGCGTCGACATCGTGGCGGCCGCCCCCGGTGGCGGTTACGCCCCCATGTCGGGCACGTCGATGGCGACGCCGCACGTGGCGGGCTCGGCCGCCATCCTGGCCGGGCAGCACCCGGACTGGTCCGGCTCCCAGCTCAAGGCCGCTCTGATGGGCTCGGTCAAGCCGTCCGGCGACGACAGCTTCTACGAGCAGGGCGCGGGCCGGGTGGACATCGGGCGTGCCGTCGCCCAGCCGGTCGCCGCCGAGATCGCCGCGATCGACTTCCCGGTCCAGCGCTGGCCCCACGCCGACGACACCCCGGTCTCCCAGGTTGTCGGCTACCGCAACGCGGGCACGGCTCCGGTCACCCTGTCGTTGACCGTCGGCCCGGCCCCCGCCGGCATGATCACTGTCAGCCCGGCCACCCTGATCGTGCCGGCCGGCGGCCACGCCGAGGCGACGATCACCGTGGACACCCGGGTGGACGCTCCCGACGGCGTGTACCAGGGCGCGCTGACCGCGACCGGCGCCGGGGACCTGCGGGTGCGCACGCCGTTCGCGCTCAACCGGGAGATCGAGAGCTACGACGTCCGGCTCGACCACACCGGGCGCGACGGCAGACCGGCCACCGAGTACGACACCGTGGCGGCGAACCTGAGCACCGGTGAGTTCACCACCCTCTCCGGGCAACCCGGCGGTGGCACGATGCGGCTGCCCAAGGGCCGCTACGCGCTGTACAGCACGATCCACGAGGGCGACGTGTCGACGCTGCTCGTGCAGCCGGTCCTCGACGTACGGGGCCCGGTCACCGAGGCGCTCGACGCCCGCACCGCCCGGCCGGTCTCGCTGACCGTGCCCCAGCGGGACGCCGCAGCGCTCTCGATCAACGTGAGCGCGAACTGGAACGACAACTTCCGCTACCCGGGCGTCCAGCTCAGCGGGACGTCGTTCGCGGACGTCTTCTTCGGCCGGATCGGGCCCGCCGTCGCGGCCCCCGAGTTCGCGGTCACACTGGGCGTCGGGCTCGGCCGCCCGGGCCGGGACGGGACGTTCCGGAACAGCCCCTACACGTACGACCTCGCGTACGTGAGCAAGGGCGACATGTTCACGGGCCTGACCAGGAAGCTCTCCCCGAAGAACCTCGCCACCCTCAAGACGACCTACCGCAGCCAGTCCAGCATCGCGACCGCGACCCGCTTCCACCGTGCGGCGTCCCCCGGGGGCCCGGGCCCGATCGGTTCGAGCACCTCGTTCGACCTGCCGTTCCACGCCACCGAGTACTACAACACCGACGGCGGCCTCGTCTGGACGTCCACGTTCCTGGAGGGCGACAACCTCACCACGCAGGAATCCACCTTCCAGGCGGGCAAGATCTACCACCAGACCTGGAACGCGGCGCCCTTCGGGCCCACCGTGGCGCAGCCGCCGGCCTGGTCGCCGCTCGGCTACGTGGGCCGTGACGGGGACACCATCTCGGTCGCGTCGCCGCCGCTGTTCGGCGACGCGACCGGCCGCCCCGCCAGCCGTGACGACCTGCCGGTCCATTACCGGTTGTCCAGGAACGGCAAGGAGATCGCCACCGCTGACGGCTCGTACGCGGACTTCCCGGTGCCCGCCGACAAGGCCACCTACCGCCTGGAGGCGACCGTCACCCGCGGCGCTCCGGACACCCTGTCGACGTCGGTCTCGATGGCCTGGACCTTCACCTCGGCGCACACGTCGAAGCCGGAGCCGCTGCCTCTGACGACGGCCCGGCCGACGCCCGCGTTGGACGACACCAACACGGCCCGGGCGGGCCGGGCGATGACCATCCCCGTGGCACTGGACCGGCATCCCGGGTCGGCGGCCGCGCCCAACCGGACGCTCGGCGTCTCCGCGTCGTTCGACGATGGCCGGACGTGGGTGGCGTTGCCGGTCCACCACGGCGCCGCCCTGATCAAGCATCCGCGCCGGCCCGGCTTCGTGTCGCTGCGCATGACGGCTACCGACACCGCCGGCAACACGGTGACGCAGACGATCGAGCGCGCCTACCGGATCGCCTGAGCCAGGCCCCGGTCCGGGGTGGGCGGCGGCGTTTCGCCGTCCACCCCGGACCGGATCACCGAGGCAGCCCACAGCCGCCCTCGGGTCACGACGGCCGCCCGCCGAACGCCCACCTGTGCACCTCGATGTCGGCGTACCGGTCTGGGGTCAGGACGGCGCGCGCCGCGTCCGGGTCCGAAGCCTGGACCAGCGCGGCCGTACCCAGCCAGGTGGTGCCGTCGTCAGACAGCAGCGGCCCGTACGCGATCAGTCCGTCCCGGTCCGACGGCACGGCGAGGTCGGCGGCCTGCCCCGCGCCGAAGCCGAGCAGCAGGTAACGGCCACCACCCCTGCGCCCTTCGGGGAAGTCCCACATGGTGCGCCCCAGCGTGTTGCGCCAGCGGCGCAACAGCACGTCCCGGTACACACCGCTCTGGTAGTTGGGCTCGTCGAAGGCGAACTCCCGAGCGGCGCCGGGATCGGGCAGGTCGACGATGTGCAGGCTGCCGGTGGGCGTGTCACCGTCATCGGCGAAAGTCGGGCCGCGAGCGATCATCTCCGCCGCGTACCGGTCCATGTAGGACCAGTGCTCTTCGAGCAGCTCGCCGCGCAGCGCCAGAGAGCCACGCCGGTCCCGGTGGTAGCAGAGGAACTCCATGCCCCCAAGTCTTGACCTCCACGTCCCGGGCGGACGCAGGTGGGTACCACGGCGGCACGGGCGATCTGCGTCGGAGCGGTTCCGATGCGGCCACGACCGGCAGAGCCGTGACTATCCCCGGCGGAGCAGTCCCGCGATGAGCAGCTCGACCAGGCGCCGGGCGTCGTAGCTGGGGTCGCTGTCGGCGCCGATGCAGAGGTTGCCGACCCCGCGCATCAGTTCGTACGCGTCCATGCCGGGGCGTATCTCGCCGGCCTCTGCGGCAGCGCCGAGCAGTTGGTTGCACACGGGCACGAGGCGGTCGAGGAAGTAGGCGTGCAGCGTGTCGAAGCCGGCGTTGTCCGGCTGCAGCACGCCGGCGAGTCCGCGCTTGGTGACCAGGAAGTCAACGAAGAGGTCGATCCATCGCCCGAGGGCGGCGTGTGGAGTCGCACTGCTGGCGAGCAGAGCCGGACCGGCCTCGGCGCAGGCGTCGACCTGGTGCCGGTAGACGGCGATGATCAGGTCAGCGCGCGTCGGGAAGTGCCGGTAGATCGTGCCCGTCCCGACGCCGGCCCTGGCCGCGATGTCTCGTACCGGCGCTTCCACGCCTGCGGTCACGAAGACCGCGGCGGCCGCGTCGAGCAGGGCCTTCTCGTTGCGTACGGCATCGGCCCGCCTGCGCGCGGATGCTCCCGCCACAATCCCGTCGCCCTGAGTCACCGCGCTGTTCCCTCCATCACCGGCCTTGGCAAACGGAACAATGTTCCGTATGGTTCTAGCGGAACGAGGTTCCGTTTGCTCATGATGCCAGAGCAGAGGACCGACAACCAGTGGAGGAACACGTCATGCAGTACCGCACCTTGGGCCGTACCGGTGTGCAGGTCAGTTCTCTCGCTCTCGGAGCGATGAACTTCGGCAGGATCGGCCAGACGCCCCAGGGCGAGGCCACCGCCATCGTCGACGCCGCCCTCGAAGCCGGGATCAACCTGATCGACACCGCCGACATGTATGGCCAGGGCGAGTCGGAGGAGATGGTCGGCAAGGCCGTCGCCGGTCGCCGCGACGACATCGTGCTGGCCACGAAGGCGGGCATGCCCATGGGCGACGAGCGCAACCGGCAGGGCAGCTCGCGCCGCTGGTTGGTCACCGAGTTGGACAACAGCCTGCGCCGTCTGGGCGTCGACCACGTCGATCTCTACCAGATCCACCGGTGGGACCCGAGGACCAGCGACGAGGAGACGCTCTCGGCCTTGACCGACCTCCAGCGTGCCGGAAAGATCCGCTACTTCGGCTCCTCGACCTTTCCCGCGTACCGCATTGTGCAGGCCGAGTGGGCCGCCCGGGAGAACCACCTCAGCCGGTACGTCACCGAACAGCCCGGCTACTCGATCCTGCAGCGCGGAATCGAGACCCACGTCCTGCCCGTGACCGAGCAGTACGGGCTCGGCGTGCTGGCGTGGAGCCCGCTCGCCTCCGGCTGGCTGTCGGGCGCGATCCGCGAGGGTCAGGAGATCGCCACCAACCGCTCCGCGTTCATGCCGCAGCGTTTCGACACCACCATCCCTGCCAACCGCGCCAAGCTCGACGCCGTCGAGCGGTTGGCCACGGTCGCCGATGAGGCCGGCCTGACGATGATCCAGCTCGCACTCGGGTTCGTCACCGCGCACCCCGCCGTCACCAGCGCGATCATCGGCCCCCGCACCATGGACCACCTGCGCTCTCAGCTCGCCGCGGCGGACACCGTGCTCACCGCTGACGTGCTCGACGCGATCGACGCGATCGTCCCGCCCGGCGTCGACCTTGCCGCGCACGAGAAGTTCGACACCCCGCCCGCCCTGCTCGACCCGTCATTGCGGCGCCGCTGATCGCTCCCGTGACAGTCGGCCGTGCACGATCCCGCTGGCCGCGACCGTCAGGCCTGCCGGCGGACGAACGGCGCGGTCTGGTCGGCGACGTCTCCGTACTCCGCCGGCAGCTGGGTGACCACCTGTTCGTAACCGGTGGGATCGAGGGCGTCCCGGAGGACGTCGAAGACCGCCGTCACGCCATCCTTCGCCGCGTCCATGTCGACGTCCGCGCGGCCGCTGACCCGGTCGACGAAGACGTCGAGGCCGAACCGTTCCGCGGTCTCGCTGCCGCCGAAGGCGTACGCCCGCAGCCCTGCGGGAAGCTGGCCGGCCAGGTCGCGCGCCTCCCCGCCATCGATCCGTTCGCCCAGGGTGGTCAACGTGGCCTGCGTGACGGCGGTCGCCTGCTCCGACGACATCCCGGATCGCGTCGCCACCAGGGTGAGGAACTCGTTGTCGTTCACCGTCCGACCTTCCTCTCGCCGTTGGAGCAGTCGAGTTCCCAGGCTCCATGTCGACAAACGAGGTCACGCGTCGACGCGAATCGTGATCCCGCGCCCTCGTCAACGGTCCGGACGGGGGCGGCGGGCGCGGTTTGCGTCGGTTGCGCCCGGGAAGCCAGCGGTCAAACAGGTGCGGGGCGCACCTGTGCCGTGGTTGAGGGGAGAGCGACATGGCGGACCGCGACAAGCTCCACGACCTGCGCCAACAGGCCCACAATGCGGGCATCGAGGGCAACTCGAAGATGACCGAGGACCAGCTCCGGCAGGCGCTACGCAAGGTCGGCAAGGGCGCCGAGCCGCAGATGGCCAAGCGGCAAGCCAAGAGCTGACTGTCGCGGCGGCGCCAGCACCTGGTTATGGTGCTGGCGCCGCCGCACGCCTGGCCCCGGTGGCGCTGACCACGTTCCTGGCCCTCCCCATCCTCGACGGGGAATCAGGTGGCCACGTTAAGCAGGGGCCAGGCCTGTTGCAGGCGGGTGAGGCCGGCGTCAGTGAGGACGGCATTCCAGCCGCGCCCGTCCTCTTCGCATCTGGCCCGCTGAAGGAGGCCCTGGCTCTCCAACCGGTGCACGACGCGACTCATGCCACTGAGCGACATTTCGCAGGCGGCGGCGGGGTCGCTCATCCGCAGCCGCCGGTGGGACGCCTCGGAGAGGTGCATCAGGGCCAGGTAGTCAATGAGGGAAGCCGCTGCTCGCGGACCAGATCGGCGTCGATGGCGCGAGGCAGGGCGTACATGATCCGATTGAGGACCCGAATGGCGGCCTCTTCATCCGGATTGAGCGGTTGGACCTGGTCCGAGCCCCTTGTCGGGTTCGATGTGATGGTGACCATGCCACGCACCGTACTTGCTTGACGAAGCAAGCTTTTGCCGTATGGTTGCTTCGCCAAGCAAGGACACCGCTCGGGTGCCCCGCACGAGGAGGAACCGCACATGACCAGGATTGGCATCATCATCGGCAGCACCCGGCCGGGACGAAACGGCGCGGCCGTCGGGCAGTGGGTGTACGACGTCGCCAGGCAGCGCACGGACGTCGAGTACGAGCTCGTGGACCTGCTCGACTACAAGCTGCCGCACCTCGACGAGGTGTACCCGCCGGCGATGGGCCAGTACCAGCAACCGCACACGCTGGAGTGGGCCCGAAAGATCGCGTCGTTCGACGGCTTCGTGATGGTGACGCCGGAGTACAACCACTCGACGTCCGGCGCGCTGAAGAACGCGATCGACTTCCTCTACAGCGAGTGGAACAACAAGGCCGTCGGGTTCGTCAGCTACGGCTCGGTGGGCGGCGCGCGGGCGGTGGAGCACCTGCGGCTGATCTCCGCTGAGTTGCAGCTGGCCGACGTGCGGTCCCAGGTGGCGCTCTCGCTCTTCACCGACTTCGAGAACTTCAGCGTCTTCAAGCCCAACGACTTCCAGCGGGACGCGCTGAACGCCACCCTCGACCAGGTCGTGGCCTGGAGCCAGGCCCTCGCTCCCCTGCGCGCCGCGTAGGGCTCGGCCGGACCGATCAACGCCACCCCCCGGAAAGAGTGGAAGGAAACTGCGCGATGCGTGGGCTCAAGGACAAGGTCGCCCTCGTCGCCGGTGCGGCGCCGGGCAATATCGGCGGCGCGACGGCGATCCGCCTCGCCGAGGAAGGCATGCTGGTCGTCGCGGCGGATCTGAACCAGGCCGCCGCCCAGACCGTGGTCGACGACATCACCGCCGCCGGCGGAACAGCCGTGGCGCGAGGCTTCGACATCACGAACGAGGAGTCCTACCGGGACGTCATCACCTTCACCGTCGACCGGTTCGGTAGCCTGCACGGCCTGTTCAACGTGGCCGCGGATCTGTCGCCACGAAACCTCGGCCGGGACACCGACGTCACCTCGGTACCGGTCGACGTCTGGCAGCACACCATCGACGTCACCCTCACCGGCTACATGTACGGCATCCGGCACGCCCTGCCGATCATGATGAGGAACGGCGGCGGCTCGATCGTCAACACCATGTCGAGCGCGGTGTGGCTGGGCGAGCCCGAACGCGTCGCCTACCAGGCGGCCAAGAGCGGACTGATCGGCCTCACCCGGCACACCGCGAGCCTCGGCGGCAAGCACGGCGTCCGTACCAACCTTCTGTCGCCGGGCGTGGTTCTCACCGGCGCCGCGCTCGAGTCCACCACCGAGGAGTTCCGCGCGCAGATGCTCGCGACGGTACGTTCGCCGCGGCTGGGTCGGCCGGAGGACCTCGCCGCCATGGTGGCGTTCCTCTTCTCCGACGACGGCGCCTACGTCAACGGCCAGTCACTGCTCGTCGACGGCGGTGCCAGCTTCACCTGATCCGCACCGGGCGTGCGCTCGCACGCGGGGCCAGCTACCGGCGTGGGCCGGCGAGCTTTCGCGGACGCCGACTCATTCCTCGTCGCGCGGGTCGAGATTCGCGCGAAGCGCCTCCGCGATCTCGCCCGCCGCGACGAGTTGCTCCGGCGTGAGAGCGTCGACGAAGAGCTCGCGAATGGCGCGCAGGTGCGGAACGGTGGACCCCTGGAACGCCTCGGCGCCGGCCGGCGTGAGCAGCACCTCCGCCCCTCGGGGGACGGTGGGGCACGCCTGGCGGCGGATGAGTCCGCGCCGCTCCATGCGCCCGAGGTGGTGGGAGAGTCGGCTCCGCTCCCAACCGATGTGTGTCGCGAGTTCGGACGAGCGCATCTGACGGTCCTGCGCCTCGCTCAGGGCGAGCAGCACGGCGTAGTCCGCCGGCGAGAGCGCGGACTCGATCTGGAGGCGGGACGCGAGCTGCGCCTTGAGTTCTCCGGTCGTCTCGATGAAATCCCGCCAGACCCGTAGTTCCTCCGCGGTCGGCAGTTGGCGTCCTCTCCGCCGCTCGGGTGTGGCCCTTGTCATCCGATTCTCCTTGGTTGACGCGTCAATCGGCACGTTAGCATCATTGACGTGTCAACCGCTAAGGCCCCTTTCCGGGGTGTCGGCGGGACCGCCTGAGGAGGAGACATGACGGCTGAAGGCTTCGAACTGGGCCTCAACTCGTTCGGGGAGGTGGCCACCGATGGCGACCGGGTCCTGAGCGACGCCGAGACCGTGCGGCTGCTCGTCGACGAGGCGCGGCTCGCGGAGTCGGTCGGGCTCGACGTGTTCAGCCTGGGTGAGCACTACCGGGAGGGACACAACGACTCAGCCACCCCCGTGCTGCTCGCGGCAATCGCCACGGCGACGCATCGGATCCGCCTCGGCACCTCGGTCACGGTGCTCAGCACGAACGACCCAGTGCGGCTCTACCACGAGTTCTCCACCCTCGACGCGGTGTCCAACGGCAGGGCCCAGCTTGTTCTCGGGCGCGCGTCAGCGACCGAGTCGTTTCCCCTGTTCGGCTACGACCTGGCGGACTACGAGCGGTTGTTCGAGGAGAAGCTCGACCTCTTCGTACGGCTCCAGCGCGACGAACCCGTCACCTGGTCCGGCACCGTGCGCAGCCCGCTGACCGCACAGCGGCTGCATCCGCGGATGCGGGCAGGCGGCATCCCGACCTGGATCGGCGTCGGCGGGAGCCCGAATTCGGTGGTCCGCGCCGCCCGCTACGGGCTTCCGCTCATGCTCGCGATCATCGGCGGGCGTCCCCAGCGGTTCGCCGGCCACGTCGACCTCTACCTCCGGGCGCTCAAACAGGCCGGGCATACTGTGCGGCCGATCGGGCAACACTCGCTCGGCCTCGTCGCGGACACCGACGAGGAGGCGGTGGAGACGTGGTGGCGGTACTGGCAGCCGGTCGTGGCGGCGCTCGCCGAGGAGCGCGGCTTCTACAAGCCGGACCGCGCGCGCTACGAGGCCGAAATCGACCACGGAGCGCTGTTCGTCGGGTCGCCGGAGACCGTCGCGCGCAAGATCGCCACGGTGGCCCGCGATCTGCGGCTGAGCCGCTTCGACCTCAAATACGACATCATGCACCTGCCCCGCGAGGCACGCGCGCGCACCATCGAGCTGCTGGGCAGCGAGGTCGCGCCGCGGGTCCGGGAGCTGCTGGCGAAGGAGCCCACCCATGTCTGACCTCGAGTTCGGCCTCGACACCTTCGGCGACGTACCGCAGGACGACTCAGGCAAGCCGATCTCTCACGCGGCGGCCATCCGACAGGTCGTCGACGAGGCGGTGCTGGCCGACCAACTCGGCGTCGACGTCATCGCCCTCGGCGAGCACCACCGGCCCGAATATTCGGTCTCGACGCCGGAGACCGTGCTGGCCGGTATCGCCACCCGCACGTCGCGGATCCGGCTCGCCTCCGGCGTGACCGTGCTGAGTTCGGACGACCCGGTCCGGGTGTTCCAGCGCTTCGCGACGGTCGACGCGCTGTCGCACGGCCGGGCCGAGGTCATCCTCGGCCGTGGCTCGTTCACCGAGTCGTTCCCCCTGTTCGGCTACGACCTGCGCGACTACGACGTGCTGTTCGAGGAGAAGATCGAACTGTTCGTGAAGCTGCTGGACGAGCAGCCGGTCACCTGGAGCGGCACGATGCGGGCTCCGCTGGAGAACGCGGACGTCTTTCCCAAGACAGAGTCGGGGCGCCTCACCACCTGGGTGGGCGTCGGTGGATCGCCGCAGTCGGTCGTGCGTACCGCCCGGTACGGCCTCCCGCTCATGCTCGCCATCATCGGCGGGGCTCCCGACCGCTTCGCGCCCTACATCGACCTCTACCGGCGGGCCGCCGAGCAGCTCGGCACGACCGCGCACCCGGTCGGGATGCACTCCCCCGGCTTCATCGCCGACACCGACGAGGAGGCGAAGGAGCTGTACTGGCCGCACTACCGGATCATGCGGGACCGGATCGGCAGGCTGCGGGGCTGGCCGCCGATCCGTCGCCAGGAGTTCGACGCCGAGGTGGAGCACGGTTCCCTCTACATCGGCTCACCGGAGACCGTGGCCCGCCGCATCGCTGGGGCGATCCGCAGCGTCGGTGTCGGCCGCTTCGACCTCATCTACACGGCGGGAGCGCAGCCGGTCAGTGCCCGGATGCGCGCCGTGGAGCTGTACGGCAGCAAGGTGATCCCCCTGGTCCGCGACATCCTGGCCAGCTGACCCGTCCCACCACCCGCATCGGCTCCCCGGAAGGAAGACATGAACGGCAACGGCCGGAACAGGCCACTGACCCTCGCCGTCCTCGGCGCCGGCAAGGTGGGCACCGTGCTCGCCCGGCTCGCCCTCGCCGCCGGCTACCGGGTGCTCGTCGCCGGCTCCGGCGACCGGGAGAAGATCGCCCTCACCGTCGAGGTGCTCACGCCCGGAGCGGTCGCCACCACCGCGGCCGACGCCGCGGCCGGCGCTGACATCGTGATCCTCGCCCTTCCGCTGGGCAAGTACCGCAGCGTCCCCGCCGAGGCACTGCGCGGCAAGCTCGTCGTCGACGCCATGAACTACTGGTGGGAGATCGACGGCATCCGCGACGACCTAACCAACCCGCGCACCTCGTCGAGCGAGACCGTCCAGGAGTTCCTGTCCGGCTCCCGGGTCGTCAAGGCCTTCAACCACATGGGTTACCACGATCTTGAGGACGAGGCGCGGTCCGCCGAAGCAGCCGGCCGCAAGGCCATCGCGATCGCTGGCGACGACTCCGCCGATCTCGCGGTGGTCGCGTCCCTTGTCGACGCGCTCGGCTTCGATCCGGTCGTCGCCGGTCCCCTCGCCGAGGGCGTACGGCTCGAACCGGGCAGCGAGTTGTTCGGCGCCAACGTCACTGCCGACGAGGTACGGGCCATGCTCGACCGCTTTCCCGGATCCGAACGTGGACGGACCATTGCCGCTGCGCGATCCGCGCCGTCGCCGGATGCGGCGTAGCCCATCAGCGGCCGGCGCGTACGGCTTCCCGCGCCGCCCGGGCAAGTTGCTCGTCGTGCGGCCGGCGCAGCTCACGCGCGAGTTCGATGGTCCGGTCGAGCAGCGCCAGCGCCTCGTCACGGCGACCCGCCACACGGCACGTCTCGGCGTAGGTGTGCAGGAAGTCGATCTCCATCTGCACCTCGGCGAGCGGTTCCAGCAGCTCGAAGGCGCGCCGGTGATGTTCGAGAGCCTCCTCGGGTGAACCCATGACCCGCAGCGCCACGCCGAGATAGTTGTGGCACCACGCCTGGTTGTGTTGGAGGTTGTTTTGCTCGGAGAGCCGCAACGCGTCGTGCAGCGCCCGCAGTGACTCTGCCGGGTCGCTCGACGCCAGTGCGACGCCGAGGGTGACCAGCCCGGTGATCTGGGCGGGCCCGTCGGCCAGGGCGACGGATGCCCGGGCGAGTTCGACGGCTTCGCCGTGCCGCCCGAGGTGCAGTGTCACCCAGCCGTCGAAGGCCAGCGCCTGGGACTGCCCGGCGCGGCGCCCGATCTTCTCGAACAGCTCGCGCGCCCGCCGGAAGTGCGGTTGCGCCCCTTCGAAATCGCCGAGATCCCGGCGGACCAGGCCGATGCGCAGCGCCAGACCGGCTGCCAGGTCGTCGTCGTCGGGCCCGGACCGCTCCGCCAGCTCGTAGGCGGAGAGCGCCTCGGTGAGACGTCCGGCGGCGGCACGGGCGTAGCCGAGGTCCGCCAGCAGCGAAGCGCGCTGCTGGTCGCGGCCCAGACGTGCCGCTGCCTCGGCGGCAGCTTCCAGCAGGCGTGCCTGGTCGTCGGTGCCGCGGTGCCGGAAGAACCAGACCCGCATGGCCTGCGGCAGTTCGGCAACCACCTCGTCCATGCCGAGGCGCACGGCGGCGTCGAAGCAGGCGATCAGGTTGACGTACTCGAGGTCGAACCAGGCCATGGCCTTCGCCGGATCGCCCGGCGCGGGTTCGCTGCGGTACGGCGAGGGCAGCGTCCGATCGTGGGCGACCGCCTGCGCCAGATAGTGCGTCAGGACCCGGCGCAGGGCTGCTTCGGCCTGCGGCTCCTCGTCGGCGGCGAGGTCCGCCGCGTACTGCCGGATCAGGTCGTGCGTCCGGTACCGTCCGGGCGAGATTTCCTGGATCAGGTGGGCGTCGACCAGCTCCTCCAGAACCACGTCGAGCCGGTCGGGCGGCAGGTCGGCGAGCGCGCCCGCCACCGCCGCGTCGAAGTCGGCGCCCGGCAGCAGGCCCAGTAGCCGGAACACGCGCCGCTGGACCGCGTCGAGCTGCTGGAGCGACATGCCGAACACGGCATCGAAACGGCTGGCCGTATCGCGCAGCCGCTCGGCCAGCACCGCGACCGTCCAGCCTGGACGGTGACGGAGCCGTGCGCCCGCCATCCGTAGTGCCAGCGGAAGCCCGCCGCACTGCCGCAGCACCTGGCCGACCGCCTCCTCCTCGGGCAGCGTGAGCCCGGCCGCCCGGCCGAACAGGGTCGCCGCGTCGCCGTCGGCCAGTGGCTCCAGGGACAGCGGCGGCACCCCGTCCAGAGTTACCAGCCGGTGCCGGCTGGTAACCAGGACCGTCGACTTGCCCGCGCCGGGCAGCAGTGGGCGCACCTGGTCCGCGTCGACCGCGTTGTCGAGCACGACGAGCGCCCGCCGGCGGGACAACTCCGACCGCCAGAGCGCCGCGCGTTCGGCGGCGCCGGCCGGAGGGTGCGTGACGTCCAACGCGCTCAGCAGCCGGCCCAGCGCGACCTGCGGATCCAGCGGCTCCTGGCCCGGGGTGAAGCCGTGCAGGTCGAGGTAGAGCCCGCCGTCCGGATACGAAGGGGCCAGCCGATGGGCCACGTGCACGGCCAGGCTGGTCTTGCCCACGCCCGCCATGCCGTCGATGGCAACCGCGCCAGCGGTACGCAGCAGCTCTTCGACCAGCCCGGACTCCGCCTCCCGACCGGTGAAGTCGAACAGGTCGGCCGGCAGGTCGTTGCGGCGTGGGGCGGGTGCGGGGCCGGCCTGAGCCGCCTCGGCCCACACCGCGCGCAGTGGCCGGGGGTCACGCCCCACGGCCCGGCACAGCGCCACGACGGCGTCCCACGGCGGCACCAGCCGACCGGTCAGGTACCGGGACAGCGACGAGCTGCTCAGACCGGACTCGCGGGCGAGGGCGCGCAGGCTGAGCCCGCTCAGCTCCTTGATCCGGGCCAGCTGAGCGACCAGTCGCTCCTGAGGGCTGGACACCCGCAACACCGTACCGTCCCGGCCCGCGCAAGCGGATCGGCGCTGCGTTTGCGCTGCTGGAGAGGTGTCTCCGTGTCCCACGGTGTCCCACGGACCGCGCATGCCCCGGCACGCCGATGGTCGGATGACTCCCGTCAGAGACACCGACGGCGAAGACGAAGGAGAAGCCATGTCGACCGAGCGCATGCCGAACCCGGCGGTTCTGCTCCCCGACGCGATGGAGGCCCTGATGGCCGTCAACCGGGCCGTCGCGGGCGGCGGGCTGGACGGCAGGCTGCTGGCGCTGAGCCACCTGCGGGCCAGCCAGATCAACGGCTGCGGCCCGTGTGTGGCCGGGGGCGCCCACCAGGCCCGCCAGCACGGTGCGACCGCGGACCAGGTGCACGCCGTCGCCGCGTGGCGGGAGACGCCCTGGTTCAGCGACGAGGAGCGGGTCGCGCTGGCGCTGACCGAGGCCGTGACCCGGCTCGCCGACCGACCGGACCCGGTGCCGGACCAGCTCTGGGACCTGACCGCCAAGCACTTCGACCAGAAGGAGTTGGCCGCACTGCTGCTCAACATCGCGATGACCAACGCCTTCAACCGGCTCAACGCGCCGACCCGCCAGCAGGCGGGCACATGGTGACCTGTTCCTGATCGAACCGGCAGTACCGCACCGACCCGTACCACCCGAAGCCACACTCACCGAGGGAGTTGTCATGTCGACCACCACGAAGACCACCACCACCGACCACGAGCAGCACGGCGGTTTCACCGACGAGGAGCGCGGCGCGATGAAGGAGCGCGCCAAGGAGCTGAAGACGGGCGCCCGGCGGGGTGCCAAGGCCGACCCGGAGAAGGACGTACTCGCGAAGATCGCCGAGATGTCGGAGTCGGACCGCGTGATCGCCGAGCGGCTGCACGCCGTGATCAAGGCCAACGCGCCCGTCCTCACGTCGAAGCTCTGGTACGGGATGCCCGCGTACGCCCGCGACGGCAAGGTGGTCTGCTTCTTCCAGAGCGCGGCGAAGTTCAAGACGCGGTACGCGACGCTCGGCTTCAGTGACCAGGCGAACCTCGACGAGGGCAGCATGTGGTCGTGCTACTTCGCGCTGACCGAGCTGACGGCCGACGACGAGGCGAGGATCGGCGCCCTCGTGAGGCAGGCGGTGAGCTGAGGACAGGGTGCTTCTCGGCGGGAGGTCGGAGGTGCTCACGCCGACCTCCCGCCGAGGCGTTTCACTCCTTCGTGGCGTCTCTGAGTGCGTCGATCAGTGCGCCCAGTGCGGGCTGCGTCAGCGAGGCCTGCCGGACCGCGGCGTAGATCGTCCTGATCGGCTCCGGGCGACGGACCCGGCGGATGGTGACGCCACGATGGCGGGTGCCCAGCCCCAGTCGGGGGATGAGGCTGATGCCGAGGCCGGCCGCGACGAAGCCCTGAGCCGTGGCGTAGTCCTCCGACGTCGCCACGATGTTCGGGCTGAAGCCCGCCGCGGCGCAGGCGTCGATGATGGGCTCCAGGCAGGGACCGGGGGGTTCGCTGCCGACCCAAGGCTCGCCCGCGAGGTCCGCCAGGTCGATCACCCGTTGCGCAGCGAGCGGGTGCCCGGTGGGCAGCACGGCCTGGTACGCGTCGTCGAGCAGATGCACCACGCGGATGCCCTGGTGGCTGTCGTCGCTCGGTCGGCGTACCACGATGGCAAGGTCGGCACTGCCCTGCTCGACGTTCGGCAGCGGATCATCGGGATCGGTCACCTTGGCATCGATCGTCACGCCGGGGTGCTCACGCCGGAGTCTGGCGAGGGCGGGCGCCAGCAGGCTCGGGCCGATCGACGCGAAGTAGCGGATCGTCAGCCGGCCGGTACGGCCGGCGCGCAGGTCGGCCAGCGCGGTCTCGGCCTCGGCGACGTGCTGGCTGATGATGGCGGCGTGCCTGGTGAGCAGTCTGCCCGCCGCCGTGGGTTGCACACCTCGGCCGATTCGTTCGAGCAGCGCGATGCCGGCCTCCTTTTCCAGCGCCGCCACCTGCTGGCTGACGGCGGAGGGGGTGTAGCCGAGGTGCGCCGCCGCCGCGGTCACCGACCCGCTGGTGACCACCGCCCGCAGCACCTGCATGCGTCGCACATCAATCATGTAGCAGAGCTTAACGCTCATGCAGAACTCTTTGCTTTTCCTTTCGAGTCGGGCACGGCACTGTTCGTGGGGACGAATCGAGGAGGTCCGGGTGAACGGTGCTGTGGGCAGGACGTGGGCGTGGATGCGGGTGGGGGTGCTCGCCCTGTTGTGGGGCTCCACCTTCCTCTGGATCGAGCTGGCCCTGGACGCCCTGACTCCGGTCCAGGTCACCCTCAGTCGTTGCGTACTCGGATCGGCCGCTCTGCTGGTGGTGTGCCTCGGCTCGGGTCGACGGCTTCCTCGGAGTGGGGCGGTCTGGGGTCACATCGTCGTGGCGGCCCTCTTTTGCAACGCCCTGCCGTTCGCCATGTTCAGCATCGGCCAGCAGACCATCGACTCCGGGGTCGCCGGGGTACTGAACGCGACGACCCCGCTGTGGTCGGTGCTGATCGGCATCGTGATCGGCTCGGAGCGCGGGCTCCGGCCGCTCCGGCTGGGCGGACTCCTGCTCGGGTTCGCCGGAGTTGTGCTGATCTTCGGGCCGTGGCAGACGACCGGGCCGGTCGGGTGGGGTGCCCTTGCCATCGTCGTCGCGGCGGCTAGTTACGCCGTCGGCTTCACCTACATGGGCCGCAACCTTGTCGGCAGGGGCATCCCCACCATCTCGCTGTCCGCGGCGCAGCTCGTCGCGGCGACCGGCCTGACCGCGCTGACCCTGCCGGCCGGCGGCCTGACCTTGATCGAGATCGACCCGAAGACCCTGGTCGCCGTCGTGATCCTGGGCGTCGTCGCCACCGGGATCACCTTCCACCTCACCTACCGGATCATCTCCGCCGAGGGGGCCACCAACGCCGCGACGGTCGGCTACCTACTGCCGGTGGTCTCGGTAGCGCTGGGGGCCATCGTGCTCGACGAGGGTCTCAGCCTTCGGATCGTCATCGGAATGGTGGTCGTGCTCGTCGGGGTCGGCCTGGTTCGCCGCGGAAAGCCAACGCCGCCGACGCCGGCCCCCGGAAGAGGCCCCGGCGGCGCTGGCCGCGCCGAGAACCTGACCGTCGCCTTCCGCAGAGAACAGGACGTACGACAGTGACGGCACTATCGACAAGCACGATCCCCCTGGCACTGCTGCCCGCGGACTGCGTCGTGATCGGCACCGCCAAGGGCCCCCGGGGCCCGGTGCTGGCGCCCGGCGCGGCGGCGGTGGCCGAGGCGTTCGACGGCACACTGGACGAGCTCTTCAACGCCCTGGGTGCAACCGGTGCCGAGGGCGAAGCGGCCAGGCTCCCCGCACCCGCCGGCATCCAGGCTGGGCTGGTCCTCGCGGTCGGCCTCGGCGACGCCGCCAACAACAACGAGGAGTACGACGTCGAGGCTCTGCGCCGAGCCGCGGGGGTGGCCGCCCGGGCGTTGGTTGGCGCCGGAACGATCGCGCTGGCGCTGCCGACCGGCACCGCCGAGGCCGTGGAGGCGGTGGCACTGGGTGGCCTACTCGGCACCTACGCCTTCACCGCCTACCGCACCACCGACCACGCCGCGCCCCCGGTCCGCGAGCTGACGATCCGCGTGAACCGCGACGACCGGACGGACGCCGAGGGCGCCGTGCGACGCGCCGCCGTGCTCGGCCAGGAGGTCAACCGAGCCCGGTGACCGCCGACGCCGTCGCCTGGCGATCCCATGACCGATGAGGATCCGGACGTGCGGGCCCGGCAGAATTCAGTGAAAGTGACTCAAGTCACTCGGAGTGAACTTTCACCCACCGGTCACGTCCGGAACACCTGGATACCTCTCGAGTTCATCCAGGGAGAATGATGCGTTCAGTTCGCAAGTTATCGGCGCTGGCACTGCTGGTGCTGGGCGTCTCGGCGGTGGCCCCGGGTGGTGTGCCGGCATCGGCGCAGCCCCGGGCCGCGAAGCCGGCGGCCACACCCCCGGTCGCGTCCAAGCCCCGGACGGTCACTCTGCTCACCGGCGACACCGTCCATCTCAGCACCGTGGACGGCCAGACGGCGGTCGACGTCGTTCCGGGCAAGGGACGGGAACGGATCCCATTCATCACCCACAGCGCCGGCGAGGACGTGCGGGTCATCCCCGCCGACGCCGTCGGCCTGCTCAACCGGGGCAAGCTCGACGAGCGGCTCTTCGACATCTCGACGCTGGTCCGCTTCGGCTACGACGACACCCGGGCAACCCTGCCGCTCATCGTCCAGCACGGCAGCGCCACCCCCGCCGGCCTCTCCGGCGCCCGGACCACCCGGGAGCTTCCCGGGGCGAGCGCCGTCGCGGAGAGCCGCGCGGACGCGGTGGCCTTCTGGAACAACCTCACCTCGGCCGCGAGTGGCACCAACCGGCAACTGCGGCCCGGGTTCGACAAGATCTGGCTCGACGGGCTGCGCCAGCCCACCCTGGACGTCAGCGTCCCGTTGACCGGCGCGCCGGAGGCCTGGAAAGCCGGCTGGACGGGCACCGGGGTGAAGGTCGGCGTGATCGACACCGGCGTCGACCAGACCCACCCCGACCTGGCTGACCGGGTCGTCGCCGCGGAGAACTTCACCGCCGACCCGGACACCCTCGACCGCATTGGCCACGGCACCCACGTCGCCTCGACCATCGCCGGCACCGCCGCCGCCTCCGAAGGCCGGTACAAGGGCATGGCGCCCGGCGCGAGCCTCTACAGCGCCAAGGTCTGCGTCGAAGAGGGCTGCCCGGAGTCGGCGATCCTGGCCGGCATGACCTGGGTGGCGCAGCAGGGCGTCAAGGTCGCCAACATGAGCCTCGGCGGCCCGGACAGCCCGGAGACCGACCCGATCGAGGCAGCCCTGGCCGACCTCACCCACCGCTACGGCGTGCTCTTCGTCGTCGCCGCGGGCAACAGCGGCGAGGCCGGCGAGTCCACGGTGAACTCGCCCGGCAGCGTGGCCGAGGCACTGACCGTGGGCGCCGTGACCAAGACGGGCTACCTGGCCTCGTTCTCGAGCCGCGGTCCGCGCGCGGCCGACGCCGGTATCAAGCCGGACGTCACCGCGCCAGGCGTCGGCATCGTCGCCGCCCGCAGTTCGACCTCCGGCATGCAGCCGGTTGACGAGAACCCGCAGTACACCAGCCTCAACGGCACTTCAATGGCGACTCCGCACGTGGCCGGCGCGGGGGCGATCCTGGCTCAGCAGCACCCGGACTGGGGGCCTGAGCGGATCAAGTCCACGCTGATGGCGGCCGCGCAGCCGAACGCCGCCGTCGGCGTCTACGAGCAGGGCGCCGGCTTCCTCAACGTCGGCCGGGCCATCCAGCAGACCGTCACGGCGAGCCCGGTCAGCGTCGCGTTTGAGCGGACCACCACTGCGCAGCAGAACACGATCACGTACGCGAACAGCGGCTCCTCCGCCCTCACCCTGGCTGTTCGTTTCGACGCCAAGGACGCCGACGGCGGCCCGGCGCCGGCCGGCCTGTTCAGCCTCAGCGCCTCCTCGGTGACGGTCCCGGCCGGCGGCACGGCCACAGTGACCGTCAACGTGCAGGCCGGCACCGACCTGCCCGACCGCTACTTCGGCGGTGAGGTGACCGCCACCGGCGGCAGTGCGCAGGTGCAGACGCCGGTCGCGCTCGACATCACCCGCCACCAGCTGGCCCTCAAGCTCATCGGGCCAGACGGCGGTGCGCCCACGCCCGATCAGGGCTGGGTGACCGCCCTGACCGACCTGGACCAGAAGTCCATTCTGGTGTTCGACAACCCCGCGGTCACCACGTACCGGATCCGCCCGGGCCGCTACCTCGTCCAGACCTACCTGTTGACCGGTGACCCGTACCTCCCGTACATCAGGTCGCTGGTGCGCCCGGTCCTCGACCTGACCAGGGACCAGGCACTCACCGTGGACACCCGCCTGGCCAAGCCGATCACGGTGTCGGTGCCGAATCCGAAGGCCACCGCCGTCCACCAGGAGTCCGGCTGGACGATCCGGACGGAGGAGCCGCAGATCTACGGCAGCAATGACGCGTACGGCCTGCTGATGAACCTCCCCTTCGACCACCTGCGGACCGCGCAGATCGGGGCCGGCAAGACGCCCGGTTTCGTCTCCTATGTCAACGGGATGTGGGGCCAACTGGATCAGGACGGCGCCACCCACAACAGCCCTTACGTCTACCGGGCCTACTTCTACGAGCCGGAGAAGATGATGACCGGGCTGACCCGCAAGCTGCGCGCGGGCGACTTCGCCACGGTCCGCTCCCGGATCAGCGCGGACGTGGCCGACGTACCGGTCTGGCGGCTCGCGGTCGCGCACGCGCCCGGCAACTCGCCGCTCTTCCGGGGAGGCGACGGACAGGTCCCGCGGGGCTTCACCTACGACGTGCCGAACACCATCACCGAGTACTACAACCACGACAAGCAGGCGGTGTGGCAGTCGATCTCGGGCCAGTCGGGCTACACGCGTTACCAGTCGGCGTGGACCAGCTTCCGGCCTGGGCGCACGTACACGGTCAAGTGGGCCAACGGGGTGGTCGGGCCGGTCTTCCCGGAGCCGGATTTCGCCCAACAGTTCGCCACCCGCTACTGGGGCGACACCATGGAAGGACCGGGGCCACTGCACGGTGACGGCGCCGGGCACATGGGTTTCCGGCACGTCGTCGGTGGCAGCGCACAGCTGAACCTCTATCGCAACGGGGTCAAGATCGCCGAAACGATCAACAAGGTGCCCGAGGCATGGCAGGTGCCTGCGGCGGCGGGTGACTACCGGCTGACCGCGACGTTCCACAGCGACCCGGCGTTCACCCTGTCGACCCTGGTCGACGCGGAGTGGACCTTCAAGTCCGCCCACGTGGCCGACGGCGATCTGGTGAAGCTGCCGATGACGGCGATCCGGTACACCCCGGAGCTGGACATCGAGAACCGGGCACCGGCCGGTCGGCTCTTCGCGATCCCGGTCTCGCTCGACCGTCAGGTCGGGGCGGCGAAGGGCCGGACCAGGACCCTGACCGTCGAGGCGTCCTTCGACGACGGCAAGACCTGGCGGCAGCTGCCCGTGCAGCGGTCGGGCGAGAAGGCGGTCGCCTGGGTGCGCAACCCGACTGGCACCGGTTTCGTCTCGCTGCGCTCCGCCGCGACGGACACCGGCGGCAACACGGTCAAGCAGACCGTGATCCGCGCCTACCGGTACTGAAGGTGGGACCCGGACGCGGTGCCCACCGGCGCCGCGTCCGGGTCACCGGTGCCAGAGCAGCCGGTCGCGGATCCGCCGGGCCAACGGCGAGTCCGTCCCGTCGAGCTCGGCGAGGGCCTCGCTCCACGCCTGCCCGGCCAGGGCCGGGTCGCCGTTGGCGGAGTGGAAGTCGCCGATGGCGACCAGCACCTCTGCGGTGTGGTGGGGGGCCCGGGCGCCGCGGAAGGTGGCGATCGCCTGCTGCCAGGTCGCCATCGCATGCGGCAGGTCGTCGATCATCGAGTACGTGTGCGCCAGCCAGGCCTGGGTGGTGCCCACCCCGTGCAGATCGCCGAGGGCCTCGAACTGCCGCCGCGCCTCGACGAACATGCCCAGCGCCTCGGCGTGCCGGCCGAGCCAGCCCTGTGCCCGCGCGATGACCAGCAGGGCATTGGTGGCGCCCCGCACGTTGCCCTCGGTGTGAAAGAGCGCCCGCGCGGCCTCGGCATGGCGGATCGCCTCGTCGTAGCGCCTCTGGTCCAGCCGGATCTCGGCGATGTTGTTCTCCACGTGGCCCTGCTCGGTACGCCGGCCGAGCCGGTCGAAGAGCATCCGGGCGTGCTGAAGGTGCGACAGCCCATGGTCCAGGTCGGCCAGGAAGTAGCAGGCGCCAGCGAGGCTGCGGTGTAGCAGGGCCTGAGCGGCGGGGTCGTCCCCAGCCGTCGCGAGGCCCGCGCCGACCACTTCCGCCCACTGCTTGAACTGCGCGGTGTCCTGGAAGAAGTTCTGCATGGCCAACGCGATCCGCCAGGTCCCGGGAGGCCGGCCGCGCTCCCTGGCCCGCGCGACGATGTCGGTCAGCACCCGCTGCTCGGCGGCGAACCAGGCCATCGCGTCCGCGCGGTCGGTGAACCCACGCCCGGTGGCCCCGTGCTCGGACGGCTCCGGCTGCGGCAGCGGCACCTGCGGCAGCAGAGGCAGATGCGCCGCGTACGCGCTGAGCTGGTAGTAGTCGTGGACCCGGTCGATGGCGGCGTCCCGCTCGGCCGCGTCGTCGTGCTCCTCCCCGAGCTCCACGGCGTAGGCGCGCAGCAGATCATGCATTCGCCACCGACCGTCGGCGGCCTGGACCAGCAGCTGCGCCCCCAGCTCGGCGAGCAGGCCGCGGGCGGCGCGCACGGACAGGCCGCCCAGGGCGGCGGCCGCTTCCGTGCTCAGTCCCCCGGCGGGGTGCAAGGGCAGCAGCCGGAAGAGCCGGCCCGCCTCGGGAGTCAGTGCCCGGTAGGACCAGGAGAAGATCGACTCCAGATCGGCGTGCCCGTCCCCGAAGCCGGTCAGCCGGCCGTCAGCCTCGGCCAGCTCACCGGCGACCGCGGGCAGGCTGAGCCCGGGCCGGCCGACGCTGCGGGTGGCGACGAGCGCCAGGGCCAGCGGAAGGCGGCCGCACCGCGCGATGATCTCGTTGACGGCGTCCGGGTCGGCGGCGGCCGCGTCGCCGAGCCGGCGGGTGAGCAGCTCGCGGGCCTCGGCATCGGTCAGCAGGTCGAGGTGCAGCGGGTGGGCGCCCGCCGGGCCGACGACACCGGTGATTCGGCGGCGGCTGGTGGCGATGACGAGGCTGCCGCCGGTGCCGGGCAGCAGGTGCCGGATCTGGTCCCAGTCGCGGCAGTTGTCGAGCAGGATCAGCATCCGGCGCTCGGCCAGGATGCTGCGGTACAGGCCGGCTTGGGCGTGCAGTTCGGCCGGGATGGCGGCCGGCGGGACCCCGAGGGACCACAGGAAGCCGCGCAACGCCTCCGCCGGTGTCATCACCGAATCGCCGGCGTCGAAACCGCGCAGGTCCGCGTGCAACTGCCCATCGGGGTAGCGGGCGGCCAGCTGATGGGCCAGGTGCACGGCGAGGGTCGTCTTCCCGACCCCGGGCATTCCGTCGATGACCAGCGCCGTCGTCCGCCCTTGTCCGACCAGCAACTCCTTCGCGGCGGCCACGACGCCGCGACGACCAGTGAAGTAGGGATGGTCGGCCGGCAACTGCGCCGGCGGCTCGGCCCGGGTCGACCGCGACAATTCCAGCTCGGCTGGCGGCCATGATTCGGCCTCCGCGCCGCCAGCCGGCGCTGCGGGCCGGATGAAGGCCGGTCTGACGCCGCGCCGCGACCTGGAGCCGTCGGCCGGCGCGTCGTGGTCGAACAGGCTGTCCCGGGCTTCGCGCAGGTCGCTGCCCGGCTGGATGCCGAGCTCGTCGGCGAGCCGGTGCTCGATGTTGGCGTACGCCGCGAGAGCCTCGGCCCGCCGGCCGTCCGCGGCGAGTGCGAGCAGCAGGCGCGCCTGCAGCGCCTCGTCCAGCGGCTCGTCTTCGGCGGCGAGCCGGATCGCGGGCAGCACCGTGTGGACGCATCCGGCCCGCAGAGCGACGTCGGTCGCCGCCCGGACCGCGGCGAACCGCTCGCCGTCGACAGCGACGAACTCCGGATGGGCCCGGCCGTCGGCCTGCAGGCCCGAGGCGCACCGGTCGCGCCACAGCGCCAGTGCCTCCCGGTAGAGCTCGACGGCCGGCTCGCCGGAGCTGGCATCGGCCTGGGCGACCAGGCGCCGGAAACGCAGCAGGTCGAGCGACTCCCCGTCGATCCGTAGCCGGTATTCGGCGCCGTCACGGATCAGCACCGAGCCCGCTGCCCGGGTCGGCAGGCCCGGCTCGAAGCACCGCCGGAGCATCCCGACGTGCCGGTGCAGCACATTGACCGCGCTGGGTGGCGGGTCGGATTCCCAGAGCAGGTCGACGAGCTCGGCAACGCTGACCGCCCCGCTGGCGCGGGCGAGCAGCAACGCCAGGATCAGCCGCTGCTGTCGGGTGCCCAGGTCAATTTCGGACTGGCCACGCCAGGCCCGCACCGGGCCGAGAACGGCGAAGGAGAGTGGGCTGGTCATGGTGATGCGATCCGTAGGGGGCTGGTTGCCACGATCGCCAGAGCATGGCAGGGCTCGCCCCGCGAGATGGGCACGTGTTGCGGCAGTGTGAGCTTCCGCTCAGCGGCCGGCTCGCCCGTCGGTGGAATCGCCCCTGCTCAGGCCGCATCCAGACCGGTGCGCAGGGCCCGCAGCGCGTAGTGGGTCCGTGATTTCACCGTGCCGATCGGCACTCCCAACCGGCCCGCGACCTCCTCCGGTGACCGCCCGACGAGGTACACCTCGGAGAGCAGACTGCGCTGCGCCGGGCTCAGCCGGCGGAGCGCGCGCCGGATGGCGTACGACGCGAGCGCAGTGCCGGTCGTGTCGTCGCGAGCGGGAATCCAGGTCATGTCGACGAGATGGACCTCGGCAGGGCGGCCCGTGCGCAGCCGGACGCCGTCGATGACGAGCCGCCGTGCGACGGTGACGAGCCACCGCCGAGCGGCGGCAGGTTCGGCCGGCACCGAGTCGAGGTGCCGCCAGGCCCGCAGCATGGTGTCCTGGAGCAGATCCTCGGCGGTTTGCCGCTGGTTGCGGGTCAGCACGAGCAGGAGACGCAGTACGGCGCGGGCGTGGTCGGCGTGCAGCGCGGTCATGCGCTCGGCCCGGCCGGCCGGTGATTCGTCGGATGCCCGGAGCACGGTCCACCCCCAGAGGCAGAAGCAACGGCGAGTGCGGCACGAGCCTAGGGACGAGCGATGCGAATGGACTGACGTGGAAGTGTGAATCGAGTGCCGTCGCCGATCGCAGTCGGTCACGGACGCGACGTGACCGCCGCGAGCAGGCCGGCCAGCCGCTGCCCGGTGGGCGTCTGCGCGTACGGGATCAGGGCCCGTGCCTCCTGCCATGCCCGCACCGCAGTGTCCTGTTCGCCGGCGGCGGCGAGGGCGTCGCCGAGCAGCGCCAACACCTCCGCGGCCGGCGCCGGCGCCGAGGCCTCCTGGTAGGCGACGGCCGCCTCGCGCCAGCAACCGGCCGCCGTGTCGAGCTCCTGACGAGCGAAATGGGCCCGGCCGAGCACCTCCCACGCCTCGGCGACGCCCAGCCTGTACTGCGCTCCGCGCGACAGCGCCATCGCCTGCTCGGCGCAGCGCACGGCCTCTTCCGCCCGGCGCAGCTCGGCGTTGCTCGCCGCCATGATCACCAGGACGTCCGCGAGCAGCCTGTCGTCTCCAGCCGCGCGGGCCGGCCCCAGCGCCGCGGATAGCGTCCGGACGACCTCCTCGTGTCGCCCCTGGGCGCCCAGGATCATCGCCCGGTTGATCCTTGCCCGGGTCAGCTCTCCGGGCAGGCCGAGCCGGGCGAGCAGCTCGACAGCCCGGTCGAGATGCCCGATCGCGGTGTCGTGCTCGTGTCGGAAATAGGCCGCCCCGGCCAGGCTGCGGTGCATCCGGGCCTGCCCGACCAGGTCGCCGCCGGCCCGGGCGGCGTCGAGGGCCACCTCGCCGGTCGTCGTCCAGTCGACCCACCGGCCGCTGCGGTCGAAGAAGTGCTGCATACCCAGAGCGAGCTGCCAGGCCTCAGTGTGCCGGCCCTGCCGGGCGGCCCGATCGACCAGCGCGATCAGTACCTGCCGCTCGGCGGCGAACCAACGCATGGCGTCGTCGTCACCGGCGAAGCGCAGCGGTGTCTCGCCCACCCCCGGCTCGATCATCGGGTGATACTCGGAGGTCAGCAGCCGCTGGTCCGCCTGATAGCTGGTAGCCCGGTAGAACTGCACGCAGCGCAGCTCCGCGGCGGCGCGCTCGGCTGGGCTGTCGTGCTCCTCGCCGAGCTCCGTGGCGTAGGCCAGCAGCAGGTCGTGGGTGCGGTAGCGGCCCGACCGGTCCTCGCTGATCAGGTGCGCGCGGCTCAGCTCACCGATCAACGCCCGACCGGTCCGCAGCGAGACGCCGGCCAGGCCCGCCGCCGCGGCGATCGAGATGTCGGGGCCGGGGTGGATCGGCAGCAGCCGGAATAGCCGGGCGGCCGGGGCGGAGAGCGCCTGGTAGGACCAGGAGAAGACGGCACGCAGCCCGGTCTGCGGGTCGTCGCCGTCGAAGCCGTCCAGGCTCCCGGGCGACTGGGCCAGCTCGGCGGCGATCTGCCCCGGTGGTGTCCGCGGCAGGCTCGCGGCGCGGGCGGCCACCACGGCCAGCGCGAGCGGCAGCCGCCCGCAGCTGGCGATGATGGCGTCGATCGAGGCCCGGTCCGCCGCGACGGGGCCGACGCCGAGCGGCCGCAGGAGCGCCGCGCGTGCCTCGTCGACACTCGGCAGGCCGACCGGCAGCGGGTGGGCGCCAGCCGTGGTCAGCAGGGTGCTGAGCCGGCTGCGACTGGTGACGATCACCAGACAGCCGGGGGTGCCCGGCAGCAGGTGCCGGATCTGCTCGACGTCCCGGCAGTTGTCGAGCAGGATCAGCAGGCGTCGGCCGGCAAGGCTGCTGCGGTACATGCCGGCTTGGGCGTGCAGCTCAGCGGGGATGCCCTCCTGAGGCACCCCGAGCGAGCCGAGGAAGCCACGCAGCGCCTCGGCCGGACTCATCGCCGGCTCCCGTCCGTCGTATCCGCGCAGGTCGACATACAGCTGCCCGTCCGGGTAGCCGACGACGAACTCGTGGGCGAGGTGGACGGCGAGGGCGGTCTTGCCGATCCCGGGCATGCCGTCGATCGCGAGGACCGCCGGCCCGTCCGGGCGCGAGGTCACCGCGCGGGCCTCGGCGAGGAGGTCGTCCCGGCCGACGAAGAAGGCCAGGTCCGGGGGCAGCTGCGCAGGCCGGGGCAGTGGCGGGGGTAAATCGGCACGTGCCGGCCGGGTGCGCTGGTGCAGCAGCCGGTCGTACGCCTCCCGCAGCTCCTCGCCCGGATCGATGCCCAGGTCGTCGGCGAGCCGGCGGCGAATTACCCGGTACATCTCGACGGCTTCCGCCTGGCGGCCGTCGGCGGCGAGCGCCAGCAGCAACCGGCTCTGCAACGACTCGTCGAGCGGGTGCTGCTCGGCAGCCTGCCGCAGCGGCGCGAGTACGTCGCTCATCCGGCCGCAGCGCTCGGCGGCGTCGGCGGCTTCGCGCACCGCTTGGGCGCGTTCGGCCTCCACGGCGAGGAACGTGGGATGCCGGCGGGAGGCTGGCTCCAGGCCCGCCGCGCACCGGCCGCGCCACAGCCGCAGCCCTTCGAGGGAATGCCGCAGCGCCGACTCCGGGTCGCCGTCCTGCAGGCTCCGGCCCGCCAGCCGGCTCAGCGACCGGAACTTCAGCAGGTCAAGGGACTCTTCGTCGGCGCGCAGCCGATAGCCCAACAGGTCCCGGAGGATGTGCCGGCCCGCAGAGCGGTTCGGCAGGCCGGGTTCGAGCAGCCGTCGGAGCAACCCGACGTGGCGGTGCACGACGTTCGCGGCGCTGGGCGGGGGCTCCTCGTCCCAGAGCAGGTCGACCAGTTCGGCCAGGGAGACCGGTGCACCGGCCCGGGCCAGCAGCAACGCGAGCACGAGGCGCTGCTGTCGCGCGCCCAGGTGCAGCTCGGCGCCGGCGCGGACGACCCTGATCGAGCCGAGCACCGAGAACCCGATCGTCTCGCCCGCCTCCGCTCGCACGCCGGCAACGGTAACCACCCGGACGTCGCGGTCGCGGATGGGGACGCTGTGCGCGTTTCGCGGCGACGGCTCAGCGACGCAGGGCGGTCGCACGCTCCATGTGTGACAGCTTCTCGGGGTTGCGCACGGCGTACAGCCCACTGATGAGGCCGTCGTCGATGCGCAGCGCGATGACCGTGTCGATCTCGCCGTCGAGCCGGAGAACCAGCGCGGGGTAGCCGTTGACCTGGGCCGGGTGCAGCGACGTGGCGGCGATCCTGACCTGCTTGGAGGCCATCAGCCGCGCTACCTTGCCAGCCCCGGCGATGGGCCGCAGCACGGCCTGCCTGACTCCGCCGCCGTCACCCAGGAGCACGACGTCCGGCGCGAGGATGTCGAGCAGGCCCTGCACGTCGCCGGTCTCGACCGCCCGCTGGAACGCCTCGATCGCGCCTTTGGACTCGGCCGGAGAAACCACCCCGCGGGGCCGGCGCGCGGCCACGTGTGCGCGCGCCCGGTGAGCGATCTGGCGGACCGCGGCCGGGCTCTTGTCGACGGCTTCGGCGATCTCGTCGTAGGCCAGATCGAACACCTCGCGCAGTACGAACACCGCCCGCTCGGTCGGAGCGAGCGTCTCCAGCACCAGCAGCATCGCCATCGAGACGCTCTCGGCCAGCTCGACGTCCTCGGCGACGTCGGGCGTGGTCAGCAGGGGCTCGGGGAGCCAGGAGCCGACGTAGGACTCCTTGCGGCGGCCGAGCGTACGCAGCCGGCTGAGTGACTGGCGGGTGGCGATCCGGACCAGGTATGCGCGCTGGTCCCGCACGGTGTCGAGGTCGACGTCCGCCCACCGCAGCCAGGTCTCCTGGAGGACGTCCTCGGCGTCGGCGGCGGAGCCGAGCATCTCGTAGGCGACCGTGAAGAGCAGGTTGCGGTGGGTGACGAACGCGTCGGTGGCGGGGTCCGTGCGGCGACCCTCCCTCGTGGCGGCGCCTGCAGCGTCCGGAATTGCGCTGGCCATGGGTCGCTCCTGTCGCTTCGATCCCGACTGCGTCGCCCACAAGACGCTGATCCATCACATGCTGTGACACCCAGCGTTCGTGACGGGCGTCACCCGCACCGGCTGACCGGGCCGGCTCGGCGTCATGGCTCACTCGGGCAGCTTGGCCCCTGACTGCTCGCTCGCCATGTACGACGCGTACCAGTCGGGCCAGTTCTCGTCCGCCTTGCCGGTGCGCTTCTCGTGCTCGCCATGGGCGGCGGCCGCGCGCCGGAGCGCGCTCGCCAGGTCGCTCGCGGAGCCGAACGACGTCACGCCACCCTCGACACGCCCGGGAAGCCTGGTCGTGATCTCCTGCATCAACCAGGTGTTGCCGTCCGGGTCGCGGAACGTGGCACGCGAGAAGTAGCTGCGCCGCTCGGGATCCAGCCCGTCGACCGGGCCGTCCGGGGTGGCGTGGACGATGCCGCTCACCTCGACACCGGCGGAGACCAGGGCGCTGCGGGCCGCCTCGACGTCCGACACGATCAGGTACGCCTTGGCCGAACCGGGCGCCGCCGAGGTGAGCTCCGGGCCGAACTGCACGGAGCACCCGGAGCCGTGCGGGGTGAACTGGACCACGCCCGGCGGTGTCTGGTCGAGCCGCCACCCGAGGCGCCCGTAGAACTCCTTCGCCCGGTCGACATTCGACACCGGCACGACGATCACCTCGAGCTTCAGGTCGAGGTTCTCGACGCTGGACGTCCCACTCGCGTCGCTCTGGGATTCCCTCGGGCTCATCGCGGCCTCCCTGGATGAGTGCGGCGCCAGCGCGAGCCACCGCACCGCCGGGCGACGCCGGCTCGATCACCACGCTACTGCCTGCGCCCCGCCCGGATGCCCGTTCCCGGCATCAGCCGGGCGCCATCCTCGTCGCCCTGCGCACCCCGAGCAGTGCGACGAGGGCGAGGAGGATGACGGCGATGGAGTACTCGTCGGCGGTCCGAGGGACGCCGCCGGCGTAGACCACGAGGAAGCCGGCGATCACGGTGGGGAGGCCGAAGCCGATGTAGCAGACGAGGTAGAGCAGGGACAGCACGCTGGAGCGTTCGTGCGCCTCGACCAGCGGCATGATCGTCTTGAGGCTGCCCTGAAAACCGCTGCCGAAGCCGACCCCTCCGAGCGCGAGGCCGACGAAGAATCCGGGGACGGACTCGGCCATGATCGCCACCAACGTGACGACCATGCCCAGGATGAGCGCGGCGATCCCGATCAGGATCACGGTCCGCGCGGCGGTGTTCCGCAGCAACAGGACGGCGATCGACCCGAAGAGGGCGAAGACGAAGAGGACCAGACCGCCAACCACGATCGACGTGTTCATGAGGGCGCGCACCAGCGCCGGGCCGAGCGCCCCGAAGAAACCGGCCAGGGCCCAGACCGCGAACAGCACCGGAACGACGACCAGGATCGGCTCGCGTACGGAGCGGGGCAGCTTGATGTCCGGCCGCAGGCTTTGTCGCGCTCCCGCCATCCTCGTGACCGTCTCCGGCATCAGCGCGATCCCGACGGCCTGGATCAGCAGGATGACGAGTAGGACGATGTACACCAGCCGCGTCGGCGCGGGCAGGAACTGGATGAGCAGCGCCGAGAGCAGGGCGCCGCTGCCGGTCCCGATACCCGGGGCGATCGAGTTCGCGAGCGTGCCACGGGCGCGGTCGATGTCGAGCATGGCGGCACCGATGGCGCCGGTGGCGGCGCCGGCCGCGAGCCCCTGCACGAGACGGGCGGCCAGCAGCGCGGGTACGCCGTTGGCGAAGACGAAGACGACCAGCGAGACCATCTGCACCGCGATCGCGACGGCCAGGACCGGACGACGGCCGACATGATCGGACAACTTGCCGAAGGTGAGCAGCGACGCCAGCACCGCGAGCGCGTAGACGGCGAACACCACGGTGGTCGTGACCGGCGAGAAGTGCCAGCGCTCCTGGTAGATCCCGTAGAGCGGCGTCGGGGCCGCCGACGCGGCCAGGAACGACACGAGAATCGACGCGAGCAGCACCAGTGAGACCCTCGGCGAGAGTCGTGCCTGCCCCGCGATACTCATGTCGGTGCTCCTCGGCGGCGCTGGAAGCGGTCAGACTTGGACGCCCCGCTGGCGGTAGGGCCGCAGCGGCGTACCCGGTGTGCTCTGCCGCATGCACGCGCCTTCATCCGCTGGCGGATGGGCGGATGGGCGACGCCGGTCCGGCGGGTCGTCGTACGGTCGGGGCATGGGTGCGCCGACCAGGTCGGGCTACGCCTTCCGGGAGGACGTGTGTTCGCCAATTCCGAGGAACTGCTGCGGTACCTCAAGAACGAGGACGTGAAGTTCGTCGACGTTCGTTTCTGTGACCTGCCCGG